>JAGQNP010000049.1 GCA_020428005.1 Candidatus Saccharimonadota bacterium | reverse complement strand
TAATGATAGGCCTCACCTGCTAGCAAAATTTACGTATAGATCAGGACTAGGAACTTTAGTAGTTAATACAGCGTTAGGGGAAGGATTTCGAAAATTAAACAGTCAGACATTTGGTGCGCCTGATTACTATGGGTATGTAGAGGAGGATAGCTCCGTGTCAGAATATACTGGCGCAATCATTATGCAACGTGTGGAAGGCCATCCACTATCTGCAGTATCATTCTCTAGATATCAATATAGCACAATTGATACAACATGCTATCGAGCCATAAGTGAAGTTGGTATTGCTCCTACAGCCGTGCACTGGGACCTTCACCCAATGAATCTCATAAGTAGTGACCCTCGTTTGGAACGTGGACCATTCGTCGATGATGCACGTGTGTATGTTATTGATCAGGCATCAAGAGTCCCTATTCAACTGGGTTAAAGTCACAACTACATTAGTGTCAACAACACTATTAATTTTTTACTTGTTCTGACTACACACTTGTCGTTTATCCACAGATTTATGTTTGATATTTTGACAATGTGGCTATGACATGATAGTTTGAGGGAGAATATTGGAGTAAATAAACACTTGAGGCGAAGTGTTGGCGAGAACAAAAGATGGCGGATGTCCCAGATAAACAGATCAAAAGACTAAAGGCACTAATACAAGAAGCTGAGACCAGCCTTGCTGCTGCTAAAGAGTTACTGGTTAGTCTTGTTGGAGAAGACCCTATCCTAACGTCTTCAATTAAGAAGGACGACGTGCTCGGCAAAGTTATTGAGGGTGTTTTTGATGGCCAGAACATGGTTGGGTCAGACGGAAAGACTTATCCTGTTCCAGCCAATTACGCTAGCAAATCAAAGCTTGTTCAAGGTGATATTTTAAAGTTAACTATCGCTGACGACGGCGCATTCCTGTACAAACAAATTGGCCCAATTCCACGCAAACAAGTTGTTGGACTTCTCAAACAAGAAAACGGCCATTATTTTGTAGAAGCAGGTGATAAAAATTATCGTGTTTTGTTGGCGAGCGTTACATACTTCAAAGCAAAGCCCGGTGACCAGGTTAGTGTAAACGTTCCAGAAGAAGACGATCAGGCCGAGTGGGCTGCACTCGAAGCAGCTTTGTAGTTATTTCGCTCATGGTTAGATAGCAAGACCATGGTATTGTTGACGCTATGATTAAAAGTGTATTCGAACGCTTCGTTAGTGATCCTAGAGTTGAGAATTCAGGCGAAAGCGAATTACCTGCTTCAGAAAAGATATTAACGCCAGCAAATTTAATGACGGCTTCTCGTCCCATATTAGCGGCAGAGGCTTCTCGTAGATTACTAAGCGGGCAAAAGGGTGCTTTTGCATTTGCAGCCCTAGCTGCAGCAACTGATGCCGAGGGTAATGTGGCACGATGGATTGATAAAGTACGGCCCGAATGGGGTAGAGGTGTTACGATACACGGTGCAGAATGGGATCCGCGAGCTGATACTGCCGCAGCTCTAATGATGGCTTTTGCGGCATTAAAGGGACCAAGAGTTTCTGTGCCAGGAAAACTAGCGGTTGCAACAGTTCTTGGACAAGAAGGCTACAAAACATTATGGGCTCTTCGTTCTGATAGGCAGTATCGTGATCTCGCTGACACCACAGAACACCTTTGGCTACAGCCTTCTAAGGATGGGAAGCTGGCAATGGCAGAAAAATTGTCAGCTCTTTGCTTGGCTATTGGCACAAATGACACCGATGATTTTAGACTACGTACAGGGCTAGGCTTTAGCGCTATGGCATTTGCTGGAATTGGTGCAATAAGAGGTGAATTCGCTAGGTATGAGTACGTTGATGAGCTGAATCATTTATTTGAAGACCTTGGTAGTGAACCAAGTGAAAATCCATCACATTTTGTCAATTGGGAAGATGCAAGGCTAAACAACCTATAGAAATCACAACACCGATTACTTGAATTTGACGATATAATATAAGTAAACAAGGAGGGTAAGTGGAGCAAGCGTTATATCGTAAGTATCGTTCAAAGACTCTAAACGAAGTGATTGGTCAAGAACATATAACTACTACGCTTTCCAATGCTTTAAAAAATAACTCTGTTAGCCATGCATATTTATTCACTGGTCCACGCGGTGTTGGTAAAACGAGTGTTGCGAGGATTTTAGCTTATAGTGTCAATGGATTAGAGTATAACGATGCAACGGGATACTTAGATATAATAGAGATAGATGCCGCCAGCAATCGTCGTATTGATGAAATTAGAGAAATTCGCGATAAAGTTAATGTAGCGCCTTCTCATTCAAAGTACAAGGTATACATAATTGATGAAGTTCATATGTTAACTAAAGAAGCGTTTAATGCACTATTGAAAACTTTAGAAGAACCTCCAGAGCATGTAATATTTATATTAGCTACAACAGAATATAGCAAACTACCAGATACAATTGTCAGCCGCACGCAGCACTTTGCATTTAAGGCTATCGATGAAAAAACCATCGCAAATCATCTAATAAAGATAGCTGGTTCAGAGGGAATATCTCTTAATAATGATGCGGCCTTACTTATTGCTAAACACGGTGATGGCTCATTCCGTGACAGCATCAGCTTGCTCGACAAACTAAGCTCGTATAGTGACGTTATATCTGATGATATTGTGAGGTCAGGATTGGGGATTCCTCCATTAAGATTGATTTACGACATCCTAAATACCATTACAAATCAAGCTGCATCTGAGATTATCAAAATGCTTGAGGACGCTTATGCCTTAGGATACGAGCCATCAATTGTTTCACAGTATGAAGCCAGGATCAGATACTTAAATGATGGTGATGGATATTTTCTTAACCTTTATAAAGATCTGGTTTCTATTGTACGTGATCATGATAGTAAGATTATGCTAGAGATTGTTTTGCTAGAAGCTAATGCTAACTATCGAAATTTGCCTGATATTAGCAAGATTGAAGACCCTACTAGTATTCAAAAAGAAGACAGTATAATTAATGAATTAAATAACGAGACCGATGTACCAAAAAATATCGATACAACTAGTGATACGCAAACAAAACCAAAAGAAAAAAATTCGAAATGGCAAGCCGTTGTTAGTGAGTTAAAAAATAAACACAATACTCTATACAGTTTTGCAAGAATGGCAAAAGCAAGCGAGAGTAATGATGAGATATTGCTTTCATTTAAGTTTCCTTTTCACTATAAACGCATTTGTGAGACAAAAAATATTGAACTCATAAAGTCTATAGTGGAAGAGGTATACGGACAAAACTTGAATGTCAGATGTACTCTCTCGCAGGACAATGTAAAAAATGACGATACAAATCTAGTAACCATTAACAATATTTTTGGAGCTAGTGAAGTGTTAGAATCTTAGTACTGAGGCTATATGGAAGATAACATAACTATCCCACAGAACAATGAGGCTGAAGCAAGCTTACTTGGTGCGCTGTTAATTGACGCTGATGCTATAGTTAAAATTGCAGACACTGTTGGCCCCGAAGATTTTTTTGATATAAAACATCGCCGCATATTTGAAGCAACGATGCAACTGTACGAAAAACGCAGTCCAGTTGATGTCCTGACTCTAACCGAGCAACTACGTGCCACTAGTTTCCTCGAAGACGTTGGTGGTGCAGCATACTTAACTCAACTTACAAACTTTGTACCGACCGCGTCACATGTTGAAAATTATGCTGATATTGTCTCTCAGAAATCCTTACGGCGTCGCTTAATTCAAGCATCAAAAGATATAATTGACATTGGTCATGATGAATCAAGAAACCTAAATGAGTTAATTGAAGAAGCTGAAACGAAACTCTTTAATGTCAGTCAGAAACATGTAAAGCAAGATATCGTTAGTCTTGAAACCGTTTTGGGAGAAAGCTTTGATAGATTAGACGAGCTTCACAAGGATAAAGGCAGGATTCGAGGTGTTCCTACTGGTTTTAAAGACCTTGACGCTGTCTTGGCTGGGCTTCAGAAGTCAGATTTAATAATACTTGCCGCACGCCCATCAATGGGGAAAACTGCCTTAGCACTAAATCTTGCTCACAACGTGGCCGTCAAGGCAGAACAACCTGTTCTTGTATTTAGCTTAGAAATGAGCAAGGAACAACTGGTAGATAGGATGCTCGCAATGGAGTCGGGTGTTGACGCTTGGTCACTCAGGACTGGTAACCTAAACGATGACGACTTTGAAAAAATTGGTCATGCTATGGGAACATTGTCTGAAGCACCAATATTTATAGATGACACTCCTGGAATAACTGTTAGCGACCTCAGAACAAAGGCAAGGCGTGAGGCTCACATGAGAGACATCGGATTGATAGTTGTTGACTATCTACAGCTCATGAGTGGGGGGCATAGGTTTGGCGGTGACGGTAACAGGGTTCAAGAAATATCTGAAATATCACGTGGCCTTAAAGGCATTGCACGAGAATTAAATGTGCCACTCCTTGCCCTAAGTCAGTTGAGTCGTTCCGTGGAAAACAGGAGTCCCCAGATACCACAACTAGCTGATCTAAGAGAATCAGGTTCAATAGAACAAGATGCAGATGTGGTAGCGTTTATTTATAGGGAAGATTACTATAACTCAGAGACTGACCGTAGAAATATTACTGATATTTTTATCAAAAAACATAGGAATGGTCCGACAGGGGCTGTTGAGCTGTTCTTTGACAAAGAAAAACAACGATTTAGAAGCCTAGACACACGGCACACTGAAGTATTTAATCAGTGATACATATAGTGGTATAATCCAATTAATTGTGAAAAGGGTTACGTTTTATCTTGGACTTATGTGGCGTCCGGTACTGTCGGTTGTATTATTATTATCAATCTCAACGATTGTTTTATTCTTTAACATCAATCTACCAGGGAGCTACTCTGGTAATGAAGCAGAGTATTTAAATCTATTAAAATCGCAGATTAGCCTACCATACTGGATGATATTTTTGCCGATTAATCTAGTACAAATAGTCGTGCTAAAAATAACAACTTTTTCAATCGAAAATGCCAGATATGTTAGTGCAACTTTTGGTCTTTCTGCGCTAGTTCTCTACTATTCAATTATTCGACAGTGGTACACAACTCGCGTTGCCATATTAAGTGCAATGATGTTTTTGACATCAACATGGTTTTTAGTTGTCGCAAGATCAGCCAGTCCAATCATTGCCTTCGTTTTGTTTGAAGTTTTGATACTGATCACAATTTGGCTTCAGAAGACTAAAAAAACAAAACTGGCAGTAACGCTACTAGCTATATCTTGTAGCATACTGATATATATTCCTGGAATGATTTGGATGATACTGGGCGGATTAATATGGAAGCGCAAGTTTATAACAAATCAATTGCAAAAATCATCTATAGTATTTAAGACTCTTCTGCTTGTTTTAGTAATTGCTTCACTTACACCAATAGCTATAAATTATAGGAATAGTGACTTCTTACTTGGAATCATGGGTTTGCCGAAAGTGATAATATCCTTTCAAGACTTTTTAAGTAACATTTATTACTATGTTACATCAATATTTTGGAATAGTAGTTACTCTACGACTAATGTTGGCAACCAAGGCTTACTAGACATTTTTGTAGTTGTTCTATTTATCTCAGGGTTTTTGTATGCCATTAAGAAACGCCTATATAGTAAGTACAAGTTTATCTTTGCAAGCATATTATTGGGAGTAATGTTAGTAGGACTAAACGGTCAGTCTTTTGCCATTTATACTTTTCCCGGCATTATGATTTTAGTTGCTATAGGTCTTGCCTGGATTATACAACAGTGGTTTACAGTCTTCCCAAAAAATCCTGTCGCAAAGTTTGTTGGCATTTGTTTAATATTCATAGTTGTATTATTCTCCTCAGCATATAATACTTACCGATATTTTATAGCATGGCCACACATGGATAGTACGAAGAGTAGTTATACAGAAAAGCTCTAAGTTGATAAAATATAAGT
>JAGQNP010000048.1 GCA_020428005.1 Candidatus Saccharimonadota bacterium | reverse complement strand
TGATCAACAGTTGCTCGAAGTAATAAAAACAGCCGACACAGCAATACAGCTAATAGATACTTTATTGCTTAGCACTGACATGCATTCCCAGCAAGTTCTAAAACTAGAACCACTATCCGTTCCTTCAGTTCTACACGTAGCTTCAGAAGACATTAAGAAATATGCAGAAGTATATAACTGTGAAGTCGAGCTTAGTATTTATGGAAATTATAATCCAGTTATAGGTAATTTTGAGGCTCTTCGTGCTGCATTTAGAACATTAGGTAATGCGTTAGTAGAATCTCAGTCCGGAAACGGCTTAAGTAAAATAGTATTAGCAGCACATAAAAGTCCAAGTGGTATCAATGCTGGTGTTTACTGTAGTCGCACGGAGATTTCAAAGGATATGTTTAAAAGAGCAAGGGCACTGTTTGGGTCTTCTCGCCAGCCACTTGTTGCCAGTAGTAGCGGTTCTGCTGCTGGTGTTTTTATTGCTGATAGTTTACTAAGTTTAATAGCCACACCCCTACAGGTCACACGTTACAAAAATATGACGGGACTAACAACTACACTTTTACCAAGCCAACAATTAAAACTTATATGAGAATATGAACATTCTACTTATAGAACCAGACATAGTTCTAAATCGTATCTATATAGAGGCTCTAAAAAGAAAATCACATAATGCAACAGCTGCATATGGTGCTGAAGATGCGTTGTTAAAACTTGATGAGGCAACCAAAGATCTAATAGTAATGGAGGTTCAACTCGCTAATCACAATGGCATAGAGTTAATTTATGAATTTCGAAGCTATCCAGAATGGCAAGATATTCCACTAATACTACATACAGTATTAAACAGAAGTAGCTTAAGCTTAAGTGATAGTACCGTAAAAGATCTCAATATAGTCGATATTTTATATAAACCAAAAACCTCCCTAGATCAATTATTAAACTCAGTTGATAACTTAACTAAATCGGTATAGAAGTGAAACAATTTAGCACTAAGGCTATTATTATTAAGAGGGTAAATTTTCAGGAAGCTGACAGGATAGTAACCTTACTTAGTAAGGATTATGGCAAGATACGCATAATTGCTAAGGGGGTCCGTAAACTTAAATCAAAGCTTGCAGGCGGCATGGAATTATTAAGTGTTTCTGAAATTTCTTATATAGTAGGAAAGTCTGAAATTTACACACTTATTTCATCTAGGCTAGACGTTCATTACAGTAATATTGTTAGCGATATTGATAGAACCATGTTGGCATATAAGGTGATAAAGATTATTGATAAGTTTGTCGAAGACGGGAGTGGTGAAGAATATTTTGATCTATTACAAAAAACTCTAGCTGGTATTAATGAGCAAAAACTTAATATCAGTACTACAGAGCTATGGTTTGTTATGCAACTGTTAGAACAAACAGGTCATCTTCCAAACTTGAAGGTAACGAGTGATGGAAAGGAGCTGAATTCTTCAAAAAAATACATATTTGATTTCGAAAACATGACATTTACGGAAAGTAAAACCGCTCTTTTTGGCGCAAATCATATAAAATTACTTCGCCTTGCCGTAAACTACAAAGACCCAAAAGATTTTCACAATATAAAAAATACTGCTGATTACGTCGATGAATCCTTAAAGCTAGCTACAGAAATGTTACAATTCACATTTCCTCAACTTAATTGAAATTTAATCACAAAAATGTTAAAATAATACTTAATGAACAGGATCGCAAAAGGTATTGTATCTGGTGCTGTTGGATTAGCGGCAGTTGGTGCTGGTTTTAGAATTGGCGAAAAACCTGAAATTACTGAAGTTGCCATTGAGATGTGTCAGGAAGCCTTAGTCGGCTATCCCATGGACTCAAAAACTTTACCAAAAATATGTGAAGGACCAGTTACTAGAGCTTTCGATTACACAACAGAAAATGTAATGGTTAAGGATGGTGATGGCCCGGCATTTCCTATTGAAATAAGCAGACTTGTTATACCAACTCCCGAGGAATTCAAGAACAGGGCACTTAAAGAAAAACAAGACGACGAAAATAAAGTTTTACCACAGCATACAGCTAGTGTCATCATTGGCTTGGGGCTTGGTGGTGTCATGTATTTTGAGTGGGCTGTTAATACTGCAGAATATCGTGCTAAGAAAAGAGAAAAACAAGAATAAAACCTAGGTAAATCTTTCGTATATAAATTTCATAGATCATGTAGTGTTAAAATGTTTGTAACATGGAGCACAACATATATCTTGTTACAATTTTACTAAGTGCACTCGTTATACTTTCGTATCTATTTTTAATAATTTCTAAGCGCACCAAAATACCCACAGTTCTGATGCTTATATTTACTGGCGTAGTAATAAAGCAGTTTTTATTTGCATTTGATATAGAAATTAATATATCTCGTGGCTTTATTGAATTCATTGGCATTATTGGATTGATAATGATTGTGCTTGAGGCTGGACTTGAATTAAGATATTCAAAACCAAAGAAGAAACTTATAAAAAGTGCCTTTCTTTCCTCGTTGTTTGCACTTTTATTATCTGTTGTTGGTATAGCATTTTTGCTAAATTGGCAGCTAGGACAATCTTGGGTTAGTAGTTTTGTTTATGCTGTGCCATTGTCTGTAATGAGTAGTGCAATAATAATTTCTAGCAGCAAAAACCTAACTGAAGTTAAACGAGAATTTTTAACATACGAATCTTCGTTTTCTGACATAATGGGAATCCTATTATTCGATTATTTCATTACTACTTCGGTTTTTTCGTTGCAATCTCTAATACCAGTCGCGGTAGGTATTACATTTGCGATATTCCTATCAATTATATTTTCTATAATTTTGGTGTGGGTCTTAAGTCGTAGCACCATAAACATTAAGTTTTATTTAATGTTTGCTACGTTATTTTTGCTATATTCTACAGGAAAACTCTTTCATCTACCGGCTCTACTAATAATGCTAATATTTGGGTTACTGTTGAATAATTGGTCAAAAGTAAAACATGATTACCTAAAGTCACTTGTCCCAAATGAGACTATTTCTGAAACAAGAAACTTACTAAAGCAGATTACAACAGAAACTGCGTTTCTGGTTAGAACTTTGTTTTTTGTGTTGTTTGGTTACAGTATTCAACTCCAAGGACTTCTAAGTAGGGAAGTAATAGTAACAGGAACATTAATAGTTATCATCCTATATTTTGTTAGGTATATGTATTTGAAACTTTTTGTTACACAACATGTTATACCTGAGTTATTCTATGCTCCACGTGGTCTTGTGACTATATTGTTGTTCTACAGCATTCCGGATGAATTCAAGCTTGGTCAGTTTAATGATGGAATAATATTTTACGTGATTATTATTACCAGTCTTGTCATGATGATAGGTGCTATGTTCTTAACACCTAAAGAAGCTCATGACCCAAAGGTGTTACAAGAAAGTTAGCATTAGGTTGATGTCTGATATAATATCAGCATAATGATGCTACACATTAATAAGACTAATTATCAAATCAAAGGCATAATTGGCTTCGGCCTACGATAGTCTTTTGTTCATATTAGTTACATTAATGTTTAAAGGAATTACTTATGAGTGATAATAAAAACAAATTGGTTTCGATGGAAGATATAGTTAGCTTATGTAAGCGACGGGGTTTTATTTTTCAAGGTTCAGAAATTTATGGTGGCTTGTCTGGAACTTATGACTATGGTCCCCTGGGTGTTCAGCTTAAAAGAAACTTGATTGATCTTTGGTGGAAGATGTTTGTCGAAGAACGTGAAGACATGTATGGGCTTGATGCGGCAATTCTAATGAATCAAAAAACATGGGTGGCAAGTGGTCACGTCGATACATTTAACGATCCGTTGATTGAGGACATTGAGACAAAGCAACGCTATCGGCTTGACCATTTACTTGAAGACAATGGTGTTGATTCGGAAGGCATGACACTAGAGCAAATGGCCAACACCGTAAAAGAAAAAGATATTAAGAGTCCTAGTGGGAATAAGCTTGGTAATGCCGCGCAGTTTAATTTGATGTTCAAAACACAAATTGGTCCTGTGGATGACGAATCCTCAACTAGTTATTTGCGTCCAGAAACAGCTCAAGGAATTTTCGTAAATTTCAAAAATGTAGTGGATACCTTTTATCCTGACTTACCATTTGGAATAGGACAAGTTGGTAAGGCCTTCAGGAATGAGATTTCACCACGTGATTTTATCTTTCGTTTGCGCGAGATGGAGCAAATGGAGGTTGAATATTTTGTTCAACCAAGTGTGTGGGAGGATGCATTTGAAGACTGGCGAAATACTATAAATAACTTCTACGAAGTCCTTGGTCTACCAAAATCGAAAATTGTTGAACACGAAATTGGTGACGAAGACAGGGCACATTACAGTAAACGTACAATCGACTTTGAGTATGAATTTCCATTTGGCCGCAAAGAGCTAATGGGTCTGGCTTATCGCACAGACTACGATCTTTCTAAGCACCAAGAATATTCTGGAAAAAATCTAGAATATCGTCGCAAGGATGGTGGAGAAGCTTTTGTGCCACACGTTATTGAGCCGTCAATGGGCGTTGAGCGATTAGTGTTGGCAGTGCTTCATAGTGCCTATACTGAAGATGAAGTTAATGGTGAAAAACGAGTGTATCTAAAACTTCCCGCAAACATAGCTCCAGTTAAAGTTGCCGTTTCGCCATTGCTCAAAAACAAACCAGAACTTGTTGAAAAAGCCAGAGAAGTTTATAAGATGCTAAAAAAAGAAATTGGCAATGTTATGTGGGACGATAATGGAAATATCGGAAAGCGTTATCGTCGTCAGGACGAAATTGGCACACCTTATTGTGTAGTGATTGATTTCGATACTTTAGAGGGTGAAAAAGAGGGAACGGTTACTGTACGTAATCGTGATACCACCGAACAAAAACGTGTTAATATAGCAGAATTAGCAGAGTTCACAGATCAAAATTAGACAATCTGTAATAAAGTTTTATAATACTGGCGATGAGTATTATAATTGAGTCTTTTGAAACTGCTGGTTTAGAAGTTACTTTGGCGCGTGGGTGTGATGGATTTTCTGATGAAGATCTTTTGCGCGTTACTCTTGGAATTGATGAAGAGGACATGGCGCCTGTCACGGTCGATACATTAAGGGATAGCTATGCAAGCATGGGAGCCTATACATTACGTAGTGATGATAGGGAGTTGGTTGGTTTTGCACGACAGGTGAAGCGCAATATCCTAGAGTTTGACAATGAAGAAGTTGCTATTGTTGAAATTGGTAGTGTATGGGTAGATCCTAAAAGTCGTGGTCGTGGTGTTGGAAAACGACTTGTTCAGTCTTCAAGTATGGCCATGCTTACAGTTGGTTTCATGCCCGTTGCAGTTTGTAATGAAGAAAGCCGTGTTATATTCGAGGCGGTAGGATTCGAACCAATTGCTGAAATGAAAAACCAAGGAGGAAAACCACGGGTTGTAGAAGTATTTGCACACAAATTACCAATTGGCATTAGCTGGCTTGCAAGAGCAAGCGCTATAAGTAGGTTACGTCAAATAGAGCGATTCGACACTATGCAATGGCTTATGTAACTTTAAGTTTTAAATATAAGTACATCCAATATTCAATTCAAAAGAGTAAATTGAAATAACCTGTTACAATTTTATAATGAGTAACACAAAACCAAACTATGCATTTATTGACAGCCAGAACCTTAACCTTGGTATACAAAAGGCTGGTTGGAAATTAGACTGGCGGAAATTTAGAGAATACTTGCTTAAAGAACATAATGTAAAGATGGCTTACTTATTTATTGGCTATATGGCTGAAAATGAAGCTATGTATGAGCAACTTCACAGTGCCGGGTATCTAATTGTACTTAAACCAACTGTAGGCATGATGATTTCGCAAACAGAAGAAGATGCTTCTAACAAGAAAACTGATCAAGAAGAAAAGAAACAACTTGTTAAAGGAAATATAGATGCAGAGCTAGTTTTGTACGCCATGAAAGAGATGCCCAATTACAAAAAAGCTATCATTGTATCAGGTGATGGAGATTTTTATTGTTTAGCTGAATACTTAGCCAATAAGAAAAGATTGGCTCAGATAATGACTCC
>JAGQNP010000047.1 GCA_020428005.1 Candidatus Saccharimonadota bacterium | reverse complement strand
CCTGCTAATTCATTGGAGGATAAATAGTTAGGTTTAAATACAGGAAACAGTAGTCTTCTTTCAGTACACATCTTCACTAACTTCGTTACAAGAGGATGTATTCTTCTGTGTAGCTTAAGTGATTGGTAACTTGGTACATCGAATAGTCCTAGCGCTCCTTGAATACTACCCTTTAGATCCTTTAGCTCGTGTTTATCAACTTTGAATGCAATCCGTATATCCGTAGCAAACAGTGGACGCTTCAATTTTTCGCTCACTGATTCAACAACTTCATGTTCAAAGTAACTTAAAGTTCTAACTGGTTTGTCGCCTCTGGCTATCTGCTCTTTGTACTGTAAGTCCTTCCGAGCGCTTGCGATACTCTGCTGTGAACGCGATCGGTGGTCATACGTCATAGATGCTGCATCGGCTACCCAAAATAGTATGCTGTTTACGAGTTGCACGACTGGCGAGAATACAAACCTTTTAGTTCTCGACTCAGGCAAAAACGCATCATTGCGGAGAATCTTATTTCTAATTAATTCAGCAGACTTGAGACGAACAGGTTTTATAACGAGTTGGAGCATAATTCGCTCATCTTCTTTAAGTTTTGTCATAGCATTCGTCACATAACTAAGCGGATCGTGCATATCTAGAAATTCTTGTTCTTTTAGGGGGTAAACGTAACTTTTAGATTGCCTATAGCTTAGTATCTTGTATAAAGGTGCAATTGGGATTGCATCCTCTTTCCGAACTTTTGCATCAGGAACATAGGCAGTAATGATTTTTTCTAATGATGATGCCTTGGTTGAATCTGTGACCACAAAAAACTGTATGCCCGTTTGTTTTGAAGAATGTATTTCTGCACTGTAAATATATTCTTTACCAAGCAGTCTTTCCTTTATAGTACGGCTACTACCTAGCGCATGAATCGCCGAGAACAAGGATTCGGTAGCAATAGGGTTTTTATCGTCAAAAGCAGGTGGTGTGATGCAAAGTGCAACACGCTTAGACCTATAAAGTACTAGTAGTCCATACGTCTTTCTAATGACAAAAATAATTAAAACAATAAGTATAAAAAGACCAGCAAAAAGAAGTAACCTTAGTAACAGTGGTAATACGCTAGAAAGTTGGAATTGTGACACTTGATGCCTCCGGTTCGCCAACTAAAAATATTCGTGGATTAACTGGTATATCGTAGATTGCAACCTGTAAGTGGGTGTGAGCTCCCGTAGAAGCGCCAGTACTCCCCATATAACCGATAACATCGCCAGGCTTAACAGGTGTGTCTTTGGGTAAATTAACAGCTTGGTACAAGTGGCAATATGTCGAAGTAATGTTGTAATCGTGCCGTAGTTTAACATTGATGCCACATGCATCGTCATCAACCATGTCTACACGCATAACAGTTCCTTGCATAAACGGTGTTACTGGCTCTCCATACAAACCGTTTCGGTTAGCTATATCAATTCCAGTATGTTTACCTAGGCCGAGCTCCTGTCTAAACGCATCAAACGTACCAAATTCATCTGATACATAGCCACGAGTCGGCCAATTGGTCGTTACGGATACATCGCCAATTTTATTACCCTTAGTATCAAAGATCTCTATAAGATGTGTGACTGGATTAAGAGAAGCAAGTGCGTCGCCAACAAGTTGAATTCCAGACGCGGCAACTACAACGACAGAAATGGCAGGTAGAAAAATAAAAACCACTAAGGTAGCCAAGACTATCTTGATCTCTGTCTTAAGTGATTTCAAAATCCACCAGATCCATGTCATAGGCTATACATCTCCGCAGGGTTCGTCGTAATGAGTGGGTGTTCTTTTTCTGAAGCCACTACTTTAACTGCTACATGGTTTTTGTCTGCAATAATGAGCGCATCTCCCTTCTCGCAGGTTAGCAAAAAGTTGTTTTCGTATTCGCTTAGTGCAAATTCAGACACAACATTCTTAATTGTCGTCGTATCTTGCCTCATCAGTATTCGTAAAGCACTTTGTGATGCTATGGCTCGTCCGTAATCATTGTGCAAGAAGTCGTTCGCTTGCTGTGAGATTATCGATACACCTAAGTAATACTTTCTAGCTCTTCGCACAAGTCCTGCAATAAACCGTGCCGATTCTTCATGTTGTAGCAGTAACCAACCTTCATCGATAACCAATAAGCGCTTTTTCGGGTTAGTTTTCACTTCATTTTGTACGTAGTTAGAAATGATGAGCACCATCAACTGTCGCAGTGATTCAGGCATGTCTTTAATGTCAAAGACTACTAATCTGTTCTCAAGACTTACATTACTGTGATTATTAAAGATGTTAGATAATGATCCAGTGATATACCTATCTAGACGCTCGCATAGCTTGTTCTGATTGAGTTGTTTTAACTCTCTATATAGATCTTTAAGAAGCGGTCTATTATTTTTAGAGTGGCTATACATGCGTAGTAGTGCTTTATCGAGTGCTGCTTTCTCTTTTGCATCCAGTCCTTCTACCATCAAGCTCACTATTTCTGTTAGATCTTGGATATGCTCAGATAAATCACGTTTCTTGAGGTCGTAGAAATATCAAAGGGATTAATCTTCTGCTGACTATTGGTAGAGAATTTTATGTACGTTCCATTAACTGAATCAGTAAGTAACTTATATTCTCGCTCAGGATCAATAACTATAACAGAAGTACCTTGCATTAACTGTCTGAGTATCTCTACCTTAGTTGCGTAGCTTTTACCGCTTCCTGACTGTGCAAATACTATGCTGTTGGCATTATGGAGACTAAATCTATCTAAGATAACGAGTGAGTTGTTGGATTTATTAACTCCGTACAAAATACCGTCTTCCTGTACAAGCTCAGAACTCATAAATGGAAATGTCAGTGCCGCTGAAGAACTGTCTAGATTGCGTTTCTGACTCAGTATGTCTTCAGAACGAGGCAAAACAGATTGCAATGCTTCGATCTGT
This sequence comes from Candidatus Saccharimonadota bacterium, assembly GCA_020428005.1. Taxonomy (GTDB): domain Bacteria; phylum Patescibacteriota; class Saccharimonadia; order Saccharimonadales; family JACQNP01; genus JAGQNP01. Next base: position 3,287 of record JAGQNP010000047.1, on the reverse strand, counting down.
TGATAACGAGCAGTTTTTACAAAGAACAAACGAGCAGAGAGTGTCGTTTCAAGTACTTTCGTAAGTTTCTCTAGTTCACTGAACGTATCGGCAGTGATGGCTATGTATATGGATGTTTGGAATAACATCTCTTGACCGCGTTGGATCTTATCTCGAAGTTCAATTGCACTTTCCAGAGGATCTGTTATTTCGGGTCCGACTATTTTGCCAGACTTGATCATTGATCGTTTTGTGCTCTCAAGCTCTGTAATCTTACGATTTAGTTTAGGCAATGCTCTTGTGGCATCTACTTGATCCATATGATAGCTAATGTCGATGTTGTTATTGAAATTAATCAAACTGTTTAGCCAACCTGAGTTCGCAACAAATGGATATGCTGATATAAATAGGGTGCGACAATACCTTCCGTCGATAACAACGTAACTTGGTTGTTCTTTCAAGCCTGCATAGCTGATGATATCCATAGGATCTTGCTCGCCAAACTCCAATACAAAGTTTTTGGGTTCGTCACGCTTCTTTCGTAAATTTGCCACTTTAGACGTGAGTGTTGAAATCATAAGTAAGCCTCCTTTAGTAGTTGTATTGTTTGTTCTCGCAGTGGTTGTCTTTTGGCATTTGACGGAGAGTAAAAACTATAAAACAGGTCAAGCACCTCTAAGCCATTAAGTTTCTGAGTTTGCATACCCAATCTACCCAGTCCTTTTGCTACCAACTCTGCACTTTGTTTTAATTGTTCTGAAACAATAGAGAAGTCTTGGTCGGTTGCCTTGTAAGGCAGTACGACATAAAAGCGTCTTGTAAGAATCTTGTTGTTAGTGACAAGCTTACCGACGAAATCGATGTAGTTTTCTGCTTGTTTCCTATAGATCTGTTCATCATGGGTATTTATCTTATTTCTGAATCCTTGTAAGTACTTATCCATATCAAGCTCACGAATGCGTATGACGATCTGGAAACTAGTATTTAAAGAGTTGAGGAAGTTTTGATAGGTATCAATGAGCGCATCTTGTTCGTCTTCACTCATTAATTCAAAGTTAATCGAAGAGGTTTGTAGTATCAGTCGGTAATCCTTATTAGGGAGAATTAGAATACCGTCTCGCACACCATCAATACGTATCTGCTCACGAGAACTAGCGGGCTTATTTGACTTCTTTAATATGGACACGCAGTCCTCCTTTCTTAGATCGGATAAAGTGTAAATCTGCACTTGGATTTCCAAGTGCATTTTCAAAACTAATAATCTCTCCTGTAGTGAAAGCCAACTTTGGTAGAAGCGGGGCTTTAGATTCTTTTACTTCTTTTTCTACCTTTTGTTTCTTCGGCTTTGGTGTAATTGATCTGCCACTAGTGCTGTTCTTATTAAAGACGTAGATTCGTGGGCGTAAATTGTAGTGGGAAAGCATAATTATCCACTCGACGACCAATTTACCTTTTACACGTAGCGCAAGAGTGAAACATAACAGAGCAAATGATGCAGAGATTATAACTTTGTAGAGTCGATACTTTGTGAATGGGGGGAGAAGAACGAACAGCGCCGTACTGACAAATACTGGCGTAATCATCAATATGAGTTGTTTGAATGATAGATTACCCGCAATTCTATCTTCAACACTGGTTATTTGGGCGGGTACGACTGTTGTTTTCATTTGTATCCTTCCTTTGTTGTTGTCTTTGGTTTACTGCTTGAACCACTCGATTTTGTATTATCGGAAGCAAGTTGTCGGCTTGAACGAGATGATTGAATCTTTGAAGTCGTATAACTTACTCCGTTCATAAACTGCGAGCTTAATTTACGCAAAGCACGTGGCCCCGCACTTACGTATGACATGTGCATGAGGACTGATTGTGTTTTGAGAAGTGCAAGTAGTGTCGCAACGCCTACAATCATTGCCATGACAGGGTTAAATGATCCACTTCCACCTTCTAGCTTCACACTCTCAAACAGAGTTGCTGCTAACGTGAGAATGATGACATGGATGAAGAGAAGAAAAATATTTACTATGTAAGCTTTTGTTGCAGTGAGTGAGAAATCCTTAAAGCCCGGAATGATCTGTAGTAAAGCTACGATTGGAGAAAGTACTGCGCCTACGTATTGCGTCACTATTCGAAGAACATAGAACACAATGAGCATCAGGGCAAGAATGAGGAAAACAACCATTATCATGAGTGCTACGAATCCGTACCCACCCGATAGGTCAGATACTGATTTTAATATTTCCCATACGCTATTTGAGGAGTAAATAGACTCTACCGCATGGATCATAGCATTACTCAGGCCAATAATTGCATCTATCGCAAATATTGACATATTCATGAGCAGGAATGTGCCGATGAGCTTAGGAATGAGCTGTTTGAACTCCATTTCTTCTAGACCAAACGAAGCCGCACTCATTACTTGAAAACCTATAAGTGCTACACCTAGCACAAATAAGACGTTAGATATACCTAATACCGTGAGCCATAGTTTGAATACAGCAGGGTTGCTCGCCATAAGAGGTGTCTCATGAGTGAAATATGATAAGGCTTGAATGAACGGTTTACCTGCCGAAGTAATGATGTGTTTAAACAAGCCAATAATGGCGTTAATGAGAACTTCGGTAATACCTCCACCTCCAGTATCTGTTTGCACTGGTTGGAGTACTGGTAATTGTTCTACGACGCTACCACCACCTTGTTGGTAGGCATTATTGAGAATTGAAGTAAGTGTGCCTGCTGCTATGACAATAACAAGTCCAATAAGCGCATTCTTGAGTATCTTCTTGGCATGTTCGAGTTTATCGGGTCTACCCGCACTCGTCATATACTCTATGCCACCTTGTACGATAAAGAATGTCGAAACTACTCCCGCAAGCCCGACCAACGAATACATGATAGGACGTAAGTAGTTTTGTAAGTCAGTGTTGATTACAGCAAAGTTCGCCACTCCGTTAAAAAGAGTGGCGAATGCCGATATCATTCGGGATTATCTCCCGAAAGCATTTGTAGCTAGTCCAGTAACAATGTTACTAAGAACAAATGCCCCTATAGTGATAGCTAAACCAAGACCAGAGAAAATCAAAGTCCTTTTTGATTTCTCTAATGTCTCAGGATTGCCCGAACTTGTTATGTAACCAAAGCCCCCAACAACAAAAAAGCCGGTCGCTATGAGACCGGCTAAACCTGCGATGACTTGGATGACGTTTCGGATAAAGCTTTCGACTTGTCCTACGTCACCCGCGCTTTGCGCAAGAACTGTGCTAGTGAGGACAAAGGGAATCCCAACGCTTATAAATAAGCTTAGGAATGTG
>JAGQNP010000046.1 GCA_020428005.1 Candidatus Saccharimonadota bacterium | reverse complement strand
AGCCATGTTGATGCCGTTATGTCAGTTTGAAGAGTAATTGTTCCTGTAAGGGTAATTGTAAAGTTAACATCTGGTACGCCGCCCTTACAACCTGTACCTATTATTGGTATCGTTGCCACGATTGCACCAGTATATTGACCTCCTGTACCACTTATATTCAATGGTTCCGCATAAGAGTTATCTGTATAGCCTGACGCTGACGCAAAGCCAATGGAACCCCCAGATGCAACAGTTGTACCGGTTCCCGTCGTACCCAAACTCTGAGCATTTTGTGCTTCCAGGTAACTTCCTGCTCCCACATTTATCGATCCTGTGTATGACGAATTACTCTTACTTAATACTGTCGCGTTATAACTGCCCGTTACATTAATTTGGCCGCTACCAGTAACGTTAGAATCTATTCTGACTACAGCACAACTGGAATCATCGTGAATCGTTAGATTGCTAATACCTATGTTCATATCTCTGGTTGCATTTTGGTTTCCAATTGTTAATGAACCTTGAGTCGTATTTGCAGCGTTAGTAAACGTCTGATCTCCGTTAAGCGTTAGGTTCAAATCTAATACTGCAGGTATCTCAGTGTAGATTCCGTCAGTAATTGTTATGTCATTACCTGCAATCGTAATACTGTAGTAGTTTGTTGCCACGCCCTTTTGGAACGAAAAAGATCTTGGAGCAAAGTTAGTTAAATCATTTGTGTAAATTTCGCTTTGCGATATTGTATCATTTCTAAAAACTAGATCATCGCCATCACTAGGGACAATATCACCAGACCAGTTAGCAGCAGTACTGAAGTTGTTGTCGCCACCTTCACCATCCCATAAAACTGACGCTGCATGCACACTTGGAACAGCAAATACAAGCATAGACGACAAGCCTACAACAACAGCGGACAAATATGCTGTTGGCTTTCTAAGGAGTTTTTTCATTTTGATTTCCTTTTTAGATTGCTTTTTGTTTAGCAAAAATAAACAACTCTCTCAAACCCACAAACTAAAACTTACCTCTGTACCCATCAGAAATAATTGTTTTTACCGTTTGCTTGAATTTTTCCCTCTTTTTGTTGTTTAAAGTGCTACTGTTTATAAGTCTATTAACAGATAAGAACAAAGTCAAGCTTTTATGCTAATTTATTGACTTTATTACAACAATGTCTATTTCTTCGGTTTTGTAGTAAATACTGGTGCTCCATACTCTGGTAATGCACTTTTATCGTTTTTGCCACTTTGAATAGCTTTAATGCCGTTTTCTATCCAATTTTCTTTACTAACACCAACAATAGGTGGACCTAAACTATAACTTAGAGAGTTTGCCACTGATATGCCTATTCTAAGACCTGTAAAACTACCAGGGCCTTTGTATACAACTATTCCTTCTATATCTCCCATTGAAAGCTTGTTATTATCCAGAATTTCTTTAATTCTTTTATGTATAGTTTCCGCTAATTCACGATGAGCTTGCCACTTAAAATAGGCAATTTGTTTTGAATCGTCATATAAACCAACTTCAGACTCGGGCTTGTCAGTTCTGATAGTTAATATAATCATTCAACTAAGTATGATAGAGAAGCTGGATAATTGTAAACTATTTTTCTTGATTGCTCACCAGAATTTCTAATATTTATGGTTAGTCTTTCCTTTAGCAAAATGTTTTCTATTATGTCTGGCCATTCAACAACAATAACTGCTTCACTATCAGCAAAAGCATCTTGCAGTTCATGTTCAATAAGACCCGGCTCGCTTAGTCTATAAAAGTCGTAGTGATATATCCTAAGTTTCTTACCCTCATATACATTGCATATTTTAAAAGTCGGGCTTGATACATGATTGTTACTGCCTATACCTCTAGATATACCACGAGTTAAAGTAGTTTTCCCGCCACCAAGATCGCTTATTAGCTCTATGATTTCTCCGCCCTTAAGTCGGCTCCCCAGCGCTTCGCCCAATTGCTCGGTTTCGTCGGAACTGGAGGAACTTATTTCTGATATCATCTTTGTACTCATATAGTGCATATCCTAACGCTATTGCACCCACTCCCGCAATAATCCATCTATTAATTGAAGTAGTACCGCCAGAATCTGCGTCACCGTTATTAGTAGTTGTAGCGGCAGTTCCGGATTTTTTTTGAGCTGTCTTTTTGGCAGTGGTTGCTTTCTTCGCTTTAGGAGTAGTTGATTTAGTTGTTTTCTTGGCCTTTTCGGCCGCCTTAAGTTCGGCTGTAGTCGCAGCCAGAACATTTTCGCTACCAGGCGTAGGTTGTCCAGTCCACTGCCATACTCCGTCTTTGTAAGTCCACGCTTCACCATCCTTGGCATCATTGTATTTATCTGTTTGAAATAGAACTGTTCCCGTAGGACTCAATAACCTAGCCTGTCCCGAGGAATTGGCCAGCGTAAGTCCCGTTTCACTAATATACAGCGTCAAATATGACCCGCCGTCAATAATTTTGTCGTCAAACGTATAGCTATAAGAAAATGAGTTGCCAGTCTGTAACTTGTAGCCCGTTAAGTCAAAGTCTTCGTTATTCGGATTGTATAGCTCTATGTATTCATCGGTGCTGTCTGATGCTGGCGGTGCAGGGTTAGGCAAAAGTTCGGTAATTTGAACGGGTTGAAGCCCCTCATTACTCACATCTTCTGTTAGTATTTCAACTGTTTCAATTATTTCTTCTATCACCTCGTCTTCGACAGGAATTATATTCTCAATATTTTCCTCAACGATATCATCCTCTTCACCATTAATTGTTTCGTCATCTGGAGATATGTTATTTGATTCTGCAATCGGGTTGTTGTCAATTCCAAAGTCTGACTTATTGTTATCAGTATCAACGTACTCATCTACACTATTAGTTTTTCTGGTGATACTACTACCTGCAGGTGCATAATCAGCTGCCTCACCTTCGGGATGTAGGGCAGTCCCCCACCCAACAAGATCTTCGGAAATTAGCTTCGTGTCATCGTTTGGATCAGGCTTCGCAATTCGCGCATGACCAGCCTCCATCTTCATACCAGAACTAAATGTTATGTCAGCAATATCATCCATATAACCAGACGAGGTTAACAGTAACTTGCCTTTAGGATATATAAAGCCATTTAAAGTGGCTTTGGTTTGCCAAGAGCTGCCACCTGCTGAAAGATACTGCAATTTCCATGTAGATAAATCTATTTTTGAATTAGATGTATTGTATATTTCAATAAATTCTTCATCAGTAGCCCCGTTAATTCCTGTAGTTTGTACCTCTACAATTTTTACACCCGTCGATGGAATCGAAGCAAATACGGTTGTAGGTGCCAGTAGTGGCAGAAGTAGTGTTAAGCGCAGTAACCCTCGAATACGCTTCATAGTAATTCGAATTTTACTCCCACTTTTTTCCAGAGAAAGTGCTAAAGATTATAATGTTATTGTAGAATTTGCAACTTCACTATAAAGCCCTTACGGTATAATGTGTGATTATGCTTCAGTTATCAGGATCATATACCAATAAACAAGTGCTATCTCTAAGAACCGGTGGTCCTGTTGGTACAATTTTGAGCACAATATTAAATCCAAACAATCTAAAGATTGAAGGATTTTATTGTTCAGATAAATTTAGTAAAAGTAAGCTTATATTACTTTCCCAAGAAATTCGTGATGTAATTGAAGATGGCATAGTTGTTGATGACCACGAGGCTATGTCTGACCCCCAAGATCTTGTTCGCTTAAAGAAAGTGGTTTCTTTAAACTTTGACTTACTAGGTAAAAAGGTTATTACTACCAGCAAGCAAAATCTTGGAAAGATTAATGACTACGCAGTCGATACTGAATCCATGTATGTACAAAAGCTCTATGTTGCTCAACCGCTTGTCAAGAGCCTGCAGGGCGGGCAACTTAGTATCGACCGTTCACAGATTGTTGAAATTACTGATAAAAAAATTGTTGTTAACGATCCTACCGTACTTGTAGAAGATGGTCGAACTACTCCTAGTCCGGCAATTGCTTAACTAAGGCTCATCGTCTGAAACTACTTGTTTAATATCATCGTAGTTGAAGCCTTGTCGTGAAAGATACTGCATGAGCTTTAAGTCATCTTGATAACGAGTTTGCTTGCGTTTCTTAGAGACTAGTTCTTTGAGTACATCTATTTCTTCAGTATCGTCTTCAGCAAGTACAGAGTCTACAATATTTTCCGCTACATGTTTACTAATCAATTCTAGCTTTAATTTTCTCTTGCTAGTGTTTTTTAACAAACGTCTGTTTTCAACCCATCTTAGAGCAAATTCTTTATCATTAATTAACTTGTTAATTGTTAACTTGTTTACTATTTGTTCAATCGATTGATCTTCATTGCCTTTTCGCCTTAAATAGTCGCGAATTTCCCACTCACTCCGAGGTCTTCTGGCAATTAAATTAATGACCTGCGTGTAGGCTTTATCCCTTGTTGATATTAGTTTAAGTTCTTTAATTTCAGATGATGTATAGCTTTGTCCAATTCTCACACTCCTATTTAGTAGCTCCCCCTCACTCAAACTAAATGAGTACTTGTGATCAATAAAGATTGAATATCTTTTATTGTTCTTGGCTTGTTGCTTAATATTCGTTACTTTCATATTGTCGAAAAATTGATTTATCCGTATTATTGTTGCATGAGTAGAAATCCAGAACAACACTTATACGATAGTTTAGTCAGTCAATCACAACAAGGAAGTTGGTCAAAAGGTTTTGATCTTAGAGAATTTGAGGAAGATCCTTGGAGCTTGGGAATTTTTGATCCAGAAAATGTTCATTTTGAAGCGCCTGCAGATCAAAAGGACAGAATACCAGAGTTACAAGATACTCTATATGGAATAGTGCGGCCGTTTTTGATTCAAGATAAGCCGTGGGAAGAGCTAGTAGGTGTATTCAACCAAGTATTAACAAACACTGACGTTGAAAAGTTTGCTGAAGAAAGACAGGCTAACATAATAGCTGTTACTCCGCACACTATGTTTGCTGATCTAGGAATAACTGCAGGGGCAGCACGTGAAGTAATGACACAATTGGATCCAGATCATCCATTCGGAACAAATGGAGACCCAAGAGAAAAACAGACCATAGTAGCCGGACGAATACTTAGTATGTTAAAACATGGTGATCTTAGTACTTTGACAGGTGGTTTACCGCTATTGGAAGGGATGATGCTGCCTCTCGCAGGTGTAACTACAACTCATTCAGCAAATGGGTCTAGTCTGTACTCTAAAGTTCATCTTGGACAATCACAAGTTAGAAAAATGAACGATATTACAAGATCATCAATGGAAACACACATGACGCATGGTAATTTTATCTTTCACGAGGCGCTTCATGGCTCACAGGTCAAATGGGAAGACGGCGGTTATGCAAGACGGAGAGTAATGGAGAAAGTTTCTGACGGTACCAGGGATATGATTCTTACGCAAAACCTCGGTCATGCCGCGACTCACAAGAACATAGTTGTTTGTATAACCTTGGACTGTCCATCATTTGATCGAAATGGTGGATACTCCCCACAAGATGCAGGTGTTGGAGTAGTGCCCGAGGTATTTGTTCCAACCGAACCGCACGATTTTGATTTAATTATGCGAGCTATGGCTGAGTATGCTACATTGCATCGCCAACCACACTTACCAGGTTTTATTTATAACAATCAGCCCCCACTACTTGATGATAAAGAAATTAATAGACTAAGAGAAATTACCCTGACCGATCTTCGCGACACAGCTTAGTCTTTGGGCATTTCAGAGACTTTTTTGGCGAGTTCATCTAAGATTTTCGGATTGTCCTCAAGATACTTTTTGGTTGCTTCGCGACCTTGACCAATTTTCTCCCCCTTATAGGCATACCAAGCACCAGACTTTTCAACAATATCCATATCAGCAGCCAAATCTAGTACATCCCCAGACTTACTTATGCCTTTGTTATACATGATATCGAACTCGGCCTGTCTAAATGGAGGTGCTATTTTGTTCTTTACTACCTTAACTCTGGTACGGTTTCCAATAATATCTTCGCCTTGTTTAATCTGCGATATTCGTCTGATATCCATACGAACAGAAGCATAGAACTTCAGCGCATTGCCACCTGTTGTTGTCTCTGGGTTTCCGAACATCACACCAATCTTCATACGGATTTGATTGATAAAAATTACTGTCGCCTTTGACTTATTGATTACCCCTGTTAATTTGCGGAGAGCCTGACTCATTAATCTTGCCTGTAAGCCCATGTGGCTATCACCCATGTCACCTTCGATTTCTGCACGAGGTACTAAAGCTGCAACAGAGTCTACGACTACAAGATCAACTGCATTTGAACGGACAAGTGTTTCGGCAATTTCTAGAGCCTGCTCACCATTATCAGGCTGAGACAGTAGGAGATTCTCCACATCTACACCAATTCTCTTAGCATAAGCTGGATCAAGTGCGTGTTCAGCATCAATAAAGGCGGCAGTTCCTCCAGCTTTTTGAGCTTCAGCAATCAAATGCAAACAAACGGTGGTTTTACCA
>JAGQNP010000045.1 GCA_020428005.1 Candidatus Saccharimonadota bacterium | reverse complement strand
TGATGCTGCAAGCGGAATAACTTTTGCTGGCAATACTAACCTATATGCTTCAGCAGCAAATACACTCAAGACAGACGATAACTTCATTATTGGGGGAGCCACTACGTTTGGTACGCAAACAACCTCACAGACTTGTGGATCTAATTGTACGATTACACAAGGAAATGTTGATAGCTATTCTGCGGTTCTAATTGATGCCACCGCTGCAAGCTTGATAGTAAGCATGCCTGACCCAACAGTAACAACTGCCGGTAAAGTAGTTTACGTAACGGCGGTTGATGGTAGTAATGACTTTACATTGAGACTTAATAGCGGTGGTACGTTGGTTGATATCTCGATGAAAGAAAATACCACAGCAACTCTTATCTGGAATGGTAGTGACTGGACTGCCGCAGGTGCTTCAAGCTCAACTGACCTTCAGGCTGCCTACAATAATACACTTACCAGTGCAGGTGGTGCTGAGTTGGTACTTAATGCTGCTGGTGGTAATGCCGATGGTTTGACAATTCGAAATAACTCAACAACACCAATAACTGGTGCATTGCTTGAAGTACAAACATCAGTAGGTTCAAATTTATTTAGTGTCAATAACAACGCTACAGAATATGCAGACAATGGTGGAGCGGAGAGCAGTACCTTTACTATGTGGACTGCAACTCCTGACGGTGGAACCATAACTCGCTACACAACTGCTGGTAACTACGTAGCAACTGGTCAGGCATCTACATCTGTAGTGACAGCAGCTACAGCTAACCAAGGTGTTCGCAATACACTAACATCAACACTCACACCAAACCTTAAGTACTCTGTATCATTTGCAGTACGTGGTACGGCTAACTTTAACACCCTAGATGTTGTTTACTCTAGAGATGGCACGAATACTTCAACTACAAGTTGTGCAACTGGCCAGACTGTTACTACTGGTAAATGGTCGAGAATTATCTGTACCTTTACGGCACCAAGCAGTGGCATTACTTCAAGTAACGCTATCTTCATAAGGCAGAGTGATGCAACTGCTCACACGTTCTACGTAGATAACTTAAGTGTAAATGTAAGTGCAGATGTAAACCACGCTGCAGATGGTAGTGTAGATAGTGCACTTGGTTCAAACTGGACGGCTTTCGGCACTCTTGATAACTTAACACGTGACACAAGTGTTATCTATGATACAAGTGGTGCTGTAAATGTAGATACACCTAACAATGCTGACCGTGGTGTTAGAAATAACCTATCAATTACTCCTTCTACTGATACCCAATATCTTGTTACGTTCTATACAAGAAGTAGTAATACCTTTAATGATATTCGAGTAAGATATTCGCGAGATGGTGGTACTAGTTTTGTAAGCTGTACAGATTACAATACTCAAAGCGTATCAACTAGCACTTGGACCAAGATTACCTGTCTGTTCACTACCGACAGTACAACAGCAACTAATGCAGATCTAATCATTGACCAACCGACTGCTTCTGATAGGAACTTCTATATTGATGCATTGTCAGTTACATTGAACCAAAATACTGCTAATAACGTGCAGATCGGTGGAGGCAACGAAGGTGGCCCGGCAACTCTACTTACCCTAGACCGAAGTGCTGGCGCACCGATTGCTGAAAATAATGATGCTTACCTAGGTTCAATGTACTACGACACTACAACTGGAAGAATACAGTGCTATGAGGCTGATGGTTGGGGTGCTTGTGGTGCTGCTCCTGACAACATCGTAAACCTAAACCCAGAATATGCTGGTGCTGTACTAAACGGCTCTGGTGTTGGTACTATGACCACTGACTTCTGCTCGAACGACACTGCACTGTCTGTAAACACGTCACTTTGTAGTACGGGTGAAGCGAAGAACTTCTACAAGTGGACTTCACCACAGGCTACTCAGCAAACTTACAGCATATATGTTACTTATCAGCTACCTGCTACATTTAAGGGCTTTGCTAGTGATGATACCGTGCAGCTTGTTGGTCGGGTAGACAATACGACCAATGCGGCGGTTACGTATGAAATGTTCAAGAGTACAGGATCTGCCGTAACTCAGTGTGGTACGGGAGAAACAGACGTTATTGCGGGCGGTGGTGGATCGGCAGATACTTGGTACTCATATGGTATTAATGGTAATGAATCGACGGGCTGTAGTTTCACTAGTAGTTCGGCAGGTAACTTCGTAATATTCAAGATTAACCTAAAGGCGAATAGTAATGCTTCCGCCTATGTATCAACGTTAAGCTTTACATCAACAGGACAATAAAATGAGATACGACACTCACACCACATCGAATACCTTACCGGCAAAGCCGATAAATACTTCGATGTTCCTGGCAGATTTTCACTCCGCTGACTCCGATGCGCGTTCAACGTACCATAAAGTACGTCTTACTAGCGCTTCTCGTCATCGTAGCGAAACTATGCTCAGATCTGAGCGTTGTAAAGTGAGTAATGTAGATGGTGCTCCTCATCGTTTCACCGAAACTCATTCAAAGTCTGAGTTTTCATCAGTCTCTCAGCAACTGTCGTTTATTTTTCCTAAATCCCAACTTACTTTTAATTTCGTTTTATCAAATTTGATCGCTAATAAACAGGAAAGGAGAACGCTATGACAAAACGCCTCTGCAAGTCTGGTCGTGGTATACCGTAAACGGCGGTCATGACCAGTAGAATTGGTTACCATCCTTGTGGAAGGTTTGTTTCTTATACCCAAGAAATGGGCTCGCAACTGCACAAGGCTCTGGTTATAAATATCAAAAATTCCCGTTTCAAAAACAAAAACAATTCAAAAACAAATTTTTCCCAAAACAAACAACTACAAAACAAATTTTCCCTCAATGAGACTCGTCTATTTTAGGCGAGTCTCATCTTTTCGGATTATGAGCTTTAAAAGGGCTTGTTATAACACCTTAAATTGGTATAATTTAAGCAGAAGAACTTTGTCGTTAGTAGGGTCATGGAAAAAAACAGACAATTTAGTCGCATCAACAGAGGTAGGTTTGCTGAGAGCAGGTCAGTTCGAAGTGTTGCTCCAAGCCAAAATGTGACCACAACACCTGAAAGTATCCAATCAAACGACTTTAACCTCCAAAAATATGCATCTAATCATGAAAGGAAACAAAATGCTTTAACAAAAGAATCCAAGAAAAGAAAACGATTTCTAAGAAGAAGCAAGCAAAAAAGCGTCAAGCCAAAAGTACCAAAGATTCTTATTCACAACAGCGGAGCAATATCATTTAATCCGCCGAAGTTTATTAGAGATATTTTGTTGTTTTGTAAGAAACACCAGCTATTCACGCGTATTGTCAGTTTTGTTGTTGCCGCTATACTGTTGCTTACAATTTTCTATACAGCTTTTAATGACTACTTTAGACAAATACAGTACAAACTATCTCCTAAAGCAGAAGCTTTGATAGTAGAAAAAATACCTGGGTTTGGTGAAAAACTGCAATTTGATGCCAAAGAAGGATTGTATGACTACAACAAAGACTATTCAGTAGCTTCTGAAGGAGTTGCCGGCCAAACATTTGGGCCGAAATTTACAGCAAAGTTTCGTGAAAATCCAAACGATGGTATTGATGTAGTTGATCCAAGCTACAACGTTAGCTTTACTCTTAAACCTAAGTTTAGATTGCTGAAGCCTCTTAAAGATGAGAACAGGCTAATCTATAAAATAGCAGGAAAAGATGCTGCAAAAGTTATATCTCTAGGAGCAACCGGCTACAAGGAAGATATTATTCTAGAACAACCTTATGGTGACAGTATGGAGTTTGGCTATGAGCTACAGCTACCTGATTCGCTCGAAGCGCGAGTAGACAGAGACGGATCGCTTGGAATTTATGGACCAGAAAATACTACTATTTTAGGTGAAGTATCAACTGGAACTGACAAGGATGCGGAATTACTAAAAAATGCTAGAAAAAACGCCGAGAAGACAAAACTTGTATTTCGTATGCCGACACCTTTCATAAAAGAGTCAGGCAATAAAATTGCTAAACATACAGTGCATTACGAACTAGTTGGAAATATGCTAACGGTTAAAGCTGAGGAACTAAAGGATCTACATTATCCAGTAACTATTGACCCAACAGTATATATCGAAACCGCCGCAAAATTGATGCGTGGAAATAACGAAACAAACACAGATTTTGATGTTGATAACGAACTAATTCAAAAGAGCCAAACCACTGGAGCGCGTATCGATGCCTGGCAGGGTAACCTAGATATGAGCGATCCGACCTGGGATATTGCTGCTGCGACAGCTGGCGGCTATATTTATCGTTCTGGTGGAAGAACCGGTGAAGCAGGGAGGCCTCAGATTGTTGACCAAACAGAGACTCAGGAGAGTGGAGGATCATCTTCCTTTACCATGGATATGCCAAGCTCTAGACCAGCTGGTGACTTATATATTGCCTTAATGTGTCATGATGGAACCGGTGCAATTACCCCGCCATCAGGAGGTGGTTGGACAGAATATGCCGATCTTCGTGAGCACGCTGCCTACTACAAGGTTGGAACTGATGAAGGAGGTGGTAATGAAGCATCAACTTACACCTGGACCGGTGGCAACGAAAAATGGGGTGGTGTCATAATTAGGGTAACCAACTATGATAGTGCAGATCCAGTAAGTGGTACTCCTGGTACGGGAAGTTCGGCTAGTAATGCTGTTCCGGTCTTTCCTGCTACCACACCGGATAATGATAACACTCTTGTTATTCGAGCCGTTGGAGCCGATAATGATGAGCCAAGTGCAACTAGCTGGGTGCCTTCTGGTCACACCAAGATAGCATCCGGTGGACCTACTGGAAATCAGGATTGTGCATATGCCACAGCTTCACTTGATTCCTCGCCATCTTCCGGTGTATCGACTGGTACAGCAACTCTAGCAGATAGCTCAATAAATGATACCTACGGTGCTAGTACAATCGCCATTAATCCACCTACAGGTACTTCTCCGGCAACACAAACTGGCCTTAACTGGGCGAAGTTTAATTCTTCAACACTTGCTATTGAGAGCCCTAACCCAGGTACAGGCGCCTGTTCTGGGTGGTGTACTGATTCGGCTTATGATTTACCGTCTGCAAGGAGGGGACATAGCATGGTTGCATACAATGGTTATTTGTACGCTATTGGTGGATTAGATGGTAGCGGCAATCGAGTCTCTACGATATACATAGCTAAGCTAGGCGCAAATGGTGAGCCTCAGTTGTGGCATCCAACTGACCCAGATAAAGATAACTGGGTATATTGGTATAGTGATACAGGTTTGAGTAGTGGAACAGCGCGTAGCTATTTGGGGGCGATCGCAGCTAATAACAGGATATATTTACTAGGAGGAGAAACTAACAGTAGCCCAGGAGGTGTTACTACCGTTGAAAGGGCAGATATTTTGCCGAATGGAATATTAGGAAGCTGGACAACGTCTGGTATGCAGGCTATACCAAGTGGTGCTGGTACTCATATGCACTCAGTGCAGTTTTACAATAATAATTTGTATATATTAGGTGGATTTGAAGGTGTAAAAACCTCAAGCTCTAATCTACGTGACACAGTTTACTATAGTAGACTTAATAACGATGGGACTATGAATTCCTGGCAATCAACTAGCAGTTTTGCAACTGCAAGAGGAAGTTTTGGTGGCTCAATGAGTTATATATGGGGGGCTTATATATATATTGGTGGCGGTTGTGATGCGGTTAACGGAAGCGGTTACTGTACGTCCATTTCTGGTGATGTAGAGATAGCTAGCATTAACGCTGATGGAAGCTTAGATAATTGGAGGGATATGGGTAATCTTGACAATAGCAGGATAGGTTACTCGCTGATAGGCTGGCAAGGGGGATTGTATAGGCTAGGCGGATGTACTTCACAAAATGCTTCAACAGGTGAATGTGATGCAGCATTAGCGGACGTAGACTATGGGGTTATTAATCCTGCCGGGGAGGTATCAACAGTAAATAATACTGAATCCAGTGGAACAGCACCATGCAATGGAGGGTCGCCACAGAATTGTGACTTACCACCAACAGGGGATGGTGCTGGTCGGGGTGGCCAGATGCTTAACGCCCCTACGATTTTAAATGGTTTTCTGTATGTCATTGGTGGCTGTACAAACTACGGCTGTAGCCGGTCTTCTGGCAATGTGTCTTACGTATCGATTGCCTCTGATGGTAGCATGCAGGCGCCAAGTTCGTGTGGAGGTACTAGTTATGGTGCCTGGTGTGTCGATAGCACAAATAGAGTTAATGGTACCACTGGTGTATCGGCGGCGGGAATAACGGTTTTTAATAATCGTATTTATGTTGTTGGGGGCATAGACGAGACTTCTTCAGGAACTCAAGCAATTTATTATAATTCAACAAATACTGACGGTAGCCTGGCTGGTGCGTGGAGCTCAACAACATTTGGGACAGCTGGCATTTCTGGCGAGTTAGCCTATACATACTCATTCGCAAGAGCTAATCCTTCGTCTGCTGGAACAAACCCCGGTAATTTATATATTTTTGGTGGTTGTGGCGATATATCAGCCAGCGCTGGCTGTGCAAGTTCAAACTACCGTCAGGACGTTTACAAGTGTAATATTGCAGTTGCTGGATCTATAAATAGCTGTACTACATCTGGACAATTACAAATTGATTCAACTCCTGGCTATGGTAGCTCGACTGACGGATTAGGTATTCACTCAGGAACCGTATATGCGGGCTATATATTCTTAGTGGGTGGGTATAGTCAGTATGAGTCTGACAAAGACGATGTAATATACGCCAAGATAGATAATAGTAATAACATCGTCGCTGCTGATGGAGGTAGTGATTGGATAGAATCAGCCAATAAATTATCTACTGGTAGACGGCGTGGTTGGGCTTTTGGTTACAACGGCCATATATATGCGGTTGGTGGCTATGAGGACTCGGGGGGTGGTATTTTGCCCTTTATTGAGT
>JAGQNP010000044.1 GCA_020428005.1 Candidatus Saccharimonadota bacterium | reverse complement strand
TTCCATTAAAGCTTATAGAAGAAGCTGAAGCTGTTAATATATTGGATCCGCCAACCGTAATTCCTAACTCATTTGCAGCAACACTATAGATGCCTGTATCTTCATCTGAACCAAAGGCTAATCCAGGGTAACTATTTGTACCGTCAGAGATCATAAATTGCGGGTTGCCCGACAAGTTAGATACAACTGCAACTGTTGTACCACCAGCCACTAATCCAATTTGATCAGTACCAAGATTGTATAAACCGGTATTTGTGTCTGTTCCAAAAGCAAGACCTAAGTTAGAAACATCACCATCATCTATGAATAGCTGTGCGCCACTTGCCAATGTGACATCACCGTTAAACGTCTTATTGCCGGCAAAGGTCTGGGTACCCGTACTGACAAGACCTGGGTAAGTTGCATCGGCGGTCTGCAAGTAAATTGCACTTGTGCTAATAACCGCACCGTCGGCGCTCTTTGTTTGCGAGTCGATCGTACCAATTGCATTAACTACACTGCCGCTCAAGGATACAGTTGTTACCCAAGTTGAACCGTTCCAGATAAATGCGTTACTCTTACCAGCAGAGATGACACTGCCGTACATAGTGAAGCTAGCAGAGCCAACATTGTTAACATAGACAATTCGTCCAGAAGTGGTATCTGTAGGTGTTGGAAGAGTAATTGTCTGACTTGCTGTAGTCTGGTTTATATCAAATGTTGTGTTTACATCAACGGTAGCGGCCGCAGTACCGATGTTACCACCACTTGGCAAATCAGCCACCGCTTGAGCAGAATTTAATGTTGAGCCTTGGTTGGTAAACTGCGAGCCTGTTATCGTAACACTTCCACCAAATGTTGATAATCCAGTACCTACAGTGAACGTATTTGATCCAGTTACTGATGTAGCGCCATTAAGACTTACCGCTCCCGTACCAGTACCGAATGTACCAGCTCCTGACTGTAAGAAGTTTCCGCTAGATTGACTGTAGCCAGTTATGTTACTGAGTGCTCCTGCGTTACTTAATCTTTGAGTACCATTAGTATTCAACGCACCAGCTGATATACTTACATCTCCAGTAACTACTTGTAGACCCGTACCAACAATAAGTGAATCATCGGTCCTGAGAGTATTAGCTGCAGAGCGATACAGATTGGTATCACGTGAAGCACCAAATGCTATACCGGCTGCTGCAGTGGTGTTATCCGCATTGCCAGATAGCCATAGAGTTTGAGTATCAGCAGCATCTACTCTAATACCATAGTCATTTGTACCGGCGGTTTGGGGGGCAACTAGTATTCCATAGTTATTTGTTATACTTCCCGAACCAACGTCAGTAGCAGTGTCTATATATGCGCCGTAAGCATTTGTAGTATTACCTGAACTATTGTGAGTAATTCCACTATGAAAACCGTATATATTAGTAACACTTGTTGAGCCAAGCACCAATGCATCAGAATGGTACCCATATAGATTCGTTGCATTACCAGACAGAGTATAAGTTAAGCTATAAAAGCCTTGTAGATCAGTTACCGTACCCGTACCTTCTGTTCTAGCTGATCCACTAAGCCCAGCCAATGCTCCAATGTTTTGTGAGTTACCTGATTTTGAGACTGCAGAAGCAGCTATTCCTACGTGCGTACCAGTTGATGCCGAACCTGGGTTTACTTGAAGTTGACCTCTGACTCCATAATCAAATCCACTCGTAACTGTGCTATCTTGGTTAACATTAACTATTGAATCTGAAGCTATCGAAGCATTGGCACCAAAAGCAGCACGACCGGAAACGTCTAGTGTTCCAGTAATATCGACGGCTGCCCCATCCGCCACAGTCAGTACCGCAGTACCTCCGTCTCTAATCTCAAAAGTATTACCTGTTCCAAGGATATCTACGATGAAGTCTGCATCAGTAGTGGTATCTGCTAGTGAAAATACTATATTTTTGTTATCAGAAGTTGTAATAGTGGCTGGTGAAGACGAGTTAGTGTAAGCATCTTGGAGTGTTACTGAACTGTCGAAAGTTGAGGTACAGGTAGCAAACTGGTTGGAACTGTTTCGACAAAGTAATGTATCAGTATCTGCTGAACCAAGTGTTGCTATCTGAGTAGTGTCGTTGAGAATAATCTGCCCGGTACCGTTGGCAAGCAAGGTCAAATCTTCATTCGTTCCAGTGGTAATATCTGTACCAACCCCACTAAAAGTTGCTGTTCCTTGTAGCGTTGAAGTCCCAACGACCAATAGATTACCACTGTTAGTTGTCGTGACCCCCGTTCGTCCGATTGTGACACCTGAGGTATTTGCTGTACCAATGCTGATAGTACCTGCAGTTTGTGTTGCCGTACCGACGTCAATGGTTATATCACCAGAGTTACTAGTTGAACCTGCTGCGTTACCAGTAGTAATGCTTACATCTTTAGAGTCTGTGCTTGCTGAGTTGGTATCATTGCTGCCAACGTTGCCAGCCTTGAAGGCGTACGGTACTGAAGTTAGCTTAAGTCTTGGGGTCATTTCACTATCAGCTGGCGTACAAGCACCCCAGGCACAGTTACTTGTACCACGGACAGTCATGCCAAGATACAAGTCGTTACCCCAGTTAATTGAACCACCAAAGTTATCGTATTCACCAAGGTTTACCGAGAAATAACCGTTCTTGATGGTAACACCTTGGGTATTGGTAACCAGTCTGTCCTCTGTCCAAACAGCTGACCCACCACTAGAAACGTAGTAGATACTAAATTCCATGTTGTAGATGCCGTCATCAACAAGATTTCCAGCAGCAGCTAATAGACGACCCTGAAAGTTCAATGTATCTGTTGTGGCAGCTTGTGCAACCTCTGTTTTCTGTTGACCAACAAAAAACAGGGAGCTAAGGACTATCAGCAGGACACTCGCTACAGCGAGGGCCTTGCCTACTAATAGGCCAAATTTCCCTGTTTTTTCCCGTTTTAACATTGGTTTTTAATTGTTTGTTTGATTTTGCTTTTTTATTTTTGCTTGATCAGGTATTTCCCGTACCTTCAAGCGTTTTACCCTTTTAGCAAAATCTAGTTATATTTTCCCAAGCATAACACCTTAAGACAAGAGTTTTTGAATAAAAAATATCGTCAGTTATAAATTGAACAAATTTATACATTTTTGCAATTTAATTGTAGTAATTATTACTTAATTTAATAGCCTAACTGTAAAAACTAACGCTTATCCACTATTCTAACAGATTGCGTTGTGTATTTATATTGATGTAATTAATACTACTTAATTATTATGCGTGTAAATTTTTTGTAAAGTTATCCACAGATATTTAGTCAGAAAGGTCAAATGCTATCACATGATAGTAATACTCATAAGTTGTACTATCTGTTGGTGCATTATTACTATCAATAGTGAACGTGGTTTGACTACTTGTAGAGGCAAAGTACTGAATCGTAGCTCCATTACCATTCTTAGGTGTTAATACAATACTTGGGCCATAGATACCACTCCCGTGAGCGTTGGCAAAAGTAACTGTCGCGAGAGTACCTGTACCAGAACCTGTACCGGTATTTACGACCACATATCCTGCTACATCACTTCCTGTTACCGTCGCTGATGCTCCCGTTCCAGCACCAGCACCAGCCACAACTGTCGTTGTGTCACCATTTGGATTTAGCGCCGTTATGTGGCCTTTTATTAGTAGATCTCCATCAACAAATGCATTCTTAACATAGAGATCCCCGGTGGCACTAATACTAGCCAATGCTGCACCTGCATCGTCTTGCCATTCTTGCAGATTGGCAGTCTGTCCTGAAACCGCCTGAACAATGATGCCTTTCTTGTCATCTGCTCCTGTACTAACCGCAAGCTCCGCATCAGGGTCAGCTGTTGTTAAAGTATTAACATTTACCCTGTTAGGGGCAGATGTATTATTTACACCAAGATTAGTATCAATGATCAAACTATCACTTGTACGAAGCGTATTAGAAGCACTTCTATACAAATCAACATCACGTGATGAACCAAATGCTATACCTTGAGATGATGTTGTAGGATTAGCTTGGTCACCAGCTATCCATAAAGTTTGGGTTTGAGCTGTATCAATCCTAACTCCGTAATCATTGGTAGCACTGGTGTTTTGTGCTTGGGCCCAAATACCATAATTATTGTCAACCGTACCTGCCGAGTAAGCTCCAGAGGCCGCCTGAAGCGCCACAGCCGTATTAATTGTTCCAGCACCAATCTGATCAACCGCACCCCTAACAGCAACTGCCTCTGTTATGGTACCTGCCAAAGTATTCGTAACTTCACCGCTAACACCCCAACCGTAGCTTATGGTGCCAGTAGTACCTCCCCAGAGTTTTGCCTTATCTGCGATACTAAGTCCCGAGAAATTCTGAGTAGTTGCATTGCCGACAATTAGTTCAGTTTGTATACCGAGATTTACAGCTGTGCTGTCTCCTGCTGGATTAACAATCATTATGTTATGAATGCCATATGAGGGACTAGAATCCTCTGATGACCTTTCAGCCACATCTAGACCAGCCTTACACGGAGCTAAGCCTAAGACCGTAAGACATTGACTGATTGTTCCTACATCCACACTCTCACCAATCTGTAGACTAGAACTGAAATTTGCATCGCCAACAACGTCTAACGAATAGCTCGGTGTTGCTGTGCCAATCCCGACTCTCTCATTAGTCGTGTCAACATTTAGAACTGGATTACCCCCATCAGCATCTAAGATGCTAAAACCCGATGTAGTATCGACTTCGTTCTGAAAAGTTACCGCACCTTCATCTGCGATAAGCACAGCTTGATTATTACCTACAATGATAGCGATGTCGTTGTCATCTTGAGTGCCAAAAATTGCTGTAGATCCAAAACTATTTCCTCCATGGACGAAAGCTGCACCCCCAATAGTAGTGTCACAAGTGGAGATTTGCAGTGAGCCATTCCTACAGAGATAGGTGGCCGTATTAGCAGTACCCAAAGTCCCTACAGCAAAGATATCATCAGTTGTAAGAACATTTGCAGCGCCACGATAGAGGTTGGTATCACGTGACGACCCGAAAACGATACCACCACCCTGAGTAGTGCTATCAACTTCACTGCTAAGATGTAGTGATGCCGTATTGGCTGAAGTCACGACTATTCCATAAGATAGGCCTGAACTTATTGTCCCAGAGTTTGCAACAGATACGGTAAGTCCAGATAAAACGTCAGTTGTGCCAATATTACGAACATCGATAGACTGCCCGATAAGACCTGCGTCTGTTCCGTGATTTTGAGCCTGCACCACTTGTCCATTAGTTGTTCCTGAGTTTGTACCTACGTTAACAGCAGTTAGAATCTGCCCATATATTGCTGAAGTTACATCTTGGTTCGTCGTTCCCACACCACTACCTACAAGATTACCTACCCCACCCGAGGTTGATTCGTTCAGTGCCGAAATATACTGTCCGTAGACATTGCCAGCCAAGCCAGTGCCCGCATGAGACACTACACTGTAAATGCCTGTGATATCAGCTAGGTCATTAGCACCAGATGTGGCTATTCGGTTATCTATCCCGTATACACCTGCAGTCGCTGTGCTGGCTGGAGTAGCCTGAATATAGTTGACAATGCCACTGACTTGATCCGTACTTGTTAAATCTGTAAATTCTTCTTCAATTGTCAAAACGGTAGAGTAAGTGCTGGCATTATTAATAAGGTTCGTATCATTGACTGCGGCGTCTGCACCAATAGCTGTATGACCAGCAATATCCATAGAGCTATCCGTATTGAGTTGATTAGTTCCGCCGCGGTACAGGTTTGTATCTGCAGAAATACCAAAGAATATACCAGCATTTGCTGTTGTATTATCCGCATCTGCAGAAATTACGAGTGTATAATCCTCTGCCGTACCTAGTGAAATACCGACATCAGTATCACCCGAAGTCATAGAATTAACAGCAATTCCTACGTTAAGAGTAAGCGTACCATTGTTAGTGGGATTATCTACAATCAATCCATAAGCTGAATCTATGGTTCCAGTTCCTTCGTTTGTTACTTGTAAGTAACCTCCTGATGCCTGATTAATAGTTCCTGTGCTTCCATTCTTAGTTATACCAAAAATACTTGCAGCACTGCTTACAGTTCCTGATCCCCAATGATCAACCTGGCCAACCGTACCAGCAAGTAATCCAGCATCGCCAGTAGATCCAAAGTCGACTGAACTATATCCGTAAATACCATACATAGCTCCTATAGTCTGGTCAGAGGCGTGGCTAGCATGTCCTTGAATACCGATTATCCAACCATCATCCTGAGTAGCAGTAGCCGATGTTTCAACAAGTGAACGTAATCCCACAACTGCTCCGCCCCCCGATATCGATGGATCACTTGTTACCGCTATATCTACACCATAATCACTACCTGCTAGACTAGAATCGACTGTTTCAGCAACATGCAAAATAATGTTATCTGATCCACCACCATTGATTTGTGCTGTTGATCCTATTGCGGTATGGCCTTGCAATAAGTTATAACCCTGACCTTGAGAGAATATATTATAGTTTTCGCCCGAGCCAACCGCATACTGATTTTCTATAAACAATCCATAATTATTGGTTATATTCCCTGAGCCTGTAGAGGCAAATATTGAGTAAGCGTTATCGATTAAGCCTGTACCACCATACTGGAATACTGAGCCATACAAACCGTGTGCGTCGCCAACATTTCCATTAGTTGAGCCAGCAATACCAACAACTCCAGCTATGTTGTCTACATCTCCCCCCATATCAATTATGAAGGCTTGACCTAAAACACCCCCATTAACACCCGTGTAGTTTTGCGAGCCATGTAGTATAAGATAATTTGCTGATGCATAATTATCAGCGGAATTTAATGCCCCTGGATTAATTAAGGTTTGATTATATATACCGAAGGTTTTATTTATAGTCTGGGTAGAGCTAACACTTAGTTCAATACCTGCGGTACAGTTTACAATAGCTATATCCTGGCATTGATTTATAGTATTAGAAGAATTGCCTACACCTATCTGAAGTCTGTCATCTACTATCAGACTATCGGCAGTCTCAAGAACATTTGCAGCAGCCCTAAATAAATTAGTATCTCCAGATAGACCAAAGGTGATTCCATTGGCAGAATCAGTGTTATCGGCTCCACTCCCAACCCATAAGGCGTAAGTGTCG
>JAGQNP010000043.1 GCA_020428005.1 Candidatus Saccharimonadota bacterium | reverse complement strand
GAAACAATGATTTACCTTTTATATATTCCTTCTTCTTCGCTTATCCAACCCGCAGCATCACTGGGGGATTTTTCATTATTATGGTGATGGTTGTAGTCTAGGTTAAACATTATCCACATTGTACCTAAAACTAGTACAAGTACTGTCATTATTGTGTACAGAAAAACTGCGCTGTTCCACCTAGGTTTTTTTTCTTGGCCCAAATGAAGAAAAATTATTACTTGAATAATAAACTGCTCGATTGCGAATATAGAGATTATCATAAACGTTATCCAACCACTAAAAACATTATTAATCACTAAAAAGAAAGATGCGACTGTAAGTAAAAGGGAGTAGGAATATCCCAAGATATACGAGCGCCTATTTGGTGTCACTCTATCAATTTTCATAACCGACTGGCTCATAATTTAAGTCCTCCCAGTAAATACACGAATGTGAATATGAAAATCCACACCACATCTAAAAAGTGCCAAAACATCCCAAAAAGTTTCACTCGAGTGAGAACGATGGGCTTGAAGCCCTTAAACAATAATTGCCATTGGAGCAAAAGCATCCAAACAATACCGACAAACACATGCAAACCATGAGTACCCACAAGAACGAAAAAACTTGATAGAAAGGCGCTTGTAGCCCAACTATTCCCCTCGTTAATAAGACTTCTAAACTCATATATTTCCATGCCAAGAAATATTACTCCGAGCAATCCTGTTATAGCCAAATACCTAACTAATCTGTCCATATCCTTTTTGCGTGCCGATATAACGACCAACCCACAAATAAAACTACTAGTTAAGAGTATAAGTGTTTCGGTAAGTACAAATTTTTGATTGAATAGTTCAAACCCTGAGGGCCCACCGTATGTATTGTTTCTCAGGACCGCATAGGTTGCAAAGAGTCCAGCAAAAAGCATACAGTCAGTCATAAGATAAACCCAGAAGCCAAATGTTGTTTTTTCCTCTCTCATTTGTTCATCTTCCCTATCCGTATTAGACATACTACATTCCCCCGTAAGATGACTCTATTTTTTCAATTTGGCTTGCCTTAATTGTCTTCACAATATCATCATCATTTAGTCTTGCAACCACAAAAGCAGAAATAATTACTATACTGAGTGCTGCAATCCAAGCAATGTGCCAAATAACGGCCATGGCGAACAAGTATGCAAAAATACCTATAAACATACCTATCGGGGAGCCTTTTGGTATCTCAATATCTTTATATTTTACTAAATCAGCAGCGGGGGTTTTCTTTCTTTCCCAATATTCATCTCTATAGTTAACTTCATCTAAGCGAGCAAAATTATACTCGGGCGCAGGAGAAGAAACAGACCACTCAAGAGTTCTCCCATCCCATGGATCACCAGTCTTATCGGCAAGCTTCTTATTGTTTAGAATACTATATATAAGTTGAGTGACCTGCAGGACAACTCCAATACCAATTATCACTACACCTATTCCAGCGACTACAAACAACGGATGGTAACCAAGTGACGGATCAAATTTTTCAAACCTTCTTGTTCCACCCATCAGCCCAAGCATATATATCGGAATGAATGCAACAAGAAATCCAATTATCCAGCTCCAAGCCGCAGCCTTGCCTAGACCCTCGTGAAGCTTAAACCCAAACATCTTGGGAAACCAATAAGTTAATCCGGCCATATAACCAAAAACTACACCACCTATAACCATGTTATGGAAATGTGCAACTAAAAATAAACTGTTGTGAAGCTGAAAATCTGCAGGGGGTATAGACAAGATAACTCCTGTCATTCCTCCCAAAGTAAAAGTGAATAGGAAGCCTATGAACCAAATCATTGACTGACTCATCCTTACCCTTCCTTTATACATTGTAAATAGCCAATTAAACACTTTTACTCCTGTAGGAATTGCAATAACCATCGTAGCAATTCCGAAAAAAGCATTCACATTTGCACCAGCGCCCATAGTAAAGAAATGATGTAGCCAAACTATGTATGACAAAAAAGTAATCGCGATAATAGCCCAGACCATTGATGTGTATCCAAAAAGTCTCTTCTTAGAAAATGTTGCAACAATTTCCGAGAAAATACCAAATGCGGGCAGAATAAGAATGTAGACTTCTGGGTGTCCCCATGCCCATATCAGATTAATATACATCATGGGATTTCCACCAAAACTAGAGGTAAAGAAATGCATTGCAAAAGTTCTATCCAAAGCTAAAAGGGCTAGTGCAACTGTCAAAATTGGAAATGTGAACAATACTAAAGTCATACTTCCAAGAACTGACCAAGCAAATATTGGCATCCTCATTAATGTCATACCTTTGCGTCTTAATTTTAGAATTGTTGTGAAAAAGTTAACACCTGATAATAAACTACCGATACCTGCAATCTGTACACTCCATATCCAGTAGTCAACTCCAGGACCAGGACTATATTCAATACCTGATAGTGGCGGATAGGCCAGCCAGCCAGTAGCCGCAAATTCACCACCAACAATCAGATGAGTATTAATAATACCGACACCCACAAGGTATAACCAGAAACTCAAGGAATTCAAAAATGGAAAGGCGACATCTCTGGAGCCAATTTGCAGCGGAAGAATTAGATTTATTATTCCGAACATTAGACCCATTGCTACAAAGAAAATCATCAAGGTTCCATGAGCCGTAAAAACCTGTTGAAAATGATTAGCATCTAGAAAACCTTCTCCTCCACCTGAACCAATGGTCTGTTGGAGGCGTAACATAAATGCATCAACTGCACCCCTTAACAGCATTAGAAAAGCAACTATTAAATACATAACCCCGATACGTTTCGGATTCAGTGATGTCAACCACTCATACCAAAGCCATCGCCACCTACCTAAGATAGTAATAACTAAAGCAACAGCAATGATTCCACCAATTAGAGCTATTTGCGCACCAAGAATTACTGGATCTGTTTTTCCACTTAAATGGGCAAAGTTAGTTAACAGACCTAGCACCTATTTATCCTCCGCGTGATTATGGAAATTCGAACTTCGCAGCTGTAGCTTAAGCCCGTCTATCATTGTTGGATCATTGTACTTGGCAACAATCCTACTGTACAAATCATTCTGACTCAACGAGAAATACTGAGGAGTATTAGCTACGCTGGGAATCGATAGCTGTTGGTATTCATTTTCACCAAATTTGCTCGAAGAAATATTGATGTTATTAACCCAATCATTATAAGAATTTTTATCTACAACTTCAGCAATAAATCTCATGTCTGAAAATCCATAACCACTAATATTCGCAGATAGGCCTTCATATTTTCCAGTTGAATTAGCTAAAACGTGAAGTTTGGTAGACATGCCACTCATGGCATAAATCTGACCGCTAAGTTGAGGTATCCAAAATGAATTCATAGGTGCATCAGATGTTATTTCAAAACTCACCGGTACATCTTTAGGAACCAAGACATGATTCACTGTAACAATACCCTCGTCTGGATATATAAACAACCATTTCCACTCCATTGCTACAACTTGAATCCTCTGCTGCCGGTTCGCTGCGGCTAAAGGTTTGAAAGGGTCTAACTCATGGGTGCTTTTCCACGTTACAATTGCGATTACTCCAATAATTGCAATCGGAACTCCCCACCATATAGCTTCAAGTGCTTTGTTGCTGTCCCAGTCTGGTAAATACTCCGCATTTTTACTGTTTTCGTTATACCTTTTCGGAAACCAAAATGCCATAAAAAAAACAGGGATCACCACAATTAACATCAATACGGTTGCCAAGTAAATGAGGTCTCTTTCTTTCTCGGCAATTAGCCCTTTAGGCTGAAGTAACGCTATAGTTTGACCCGACAAATATCTGTAAGAGACAATTGCAATTAACCCTATTAAAATGGCAACCATGCCAACCCTTATTTTTGACCACATACTTACCTGATTATATCAATAAGCATTAGTATTTTGTACCTATTTACTCATTGCTTAAGTAGATATTTAAAAACAGTATGTGTGTTATATTTGATAGTGGTAATGGCTATATTTTAACTAGGGAATTAAGTGATAGATAATAAAAAAAACCACAGCAATAGATATCTCAAGTGGATTTTGGTCTTATTACTAGTTAACTTCATCCTTTTACTCAAATACCTATTAGAGAACAAGAACATTGCCCTTCTAAACCCAAAAGGCTTCGTATCGAATGAACAATACAGATTAATATTGTATTCCGTGGGCATTCTGCTTGCTATTGCCATACCGGCACTTATTGTATTGTATTCTGTTGCCTGGAAATATCGCGAGTCGAGTACAAAAGCTAATTATTCACCCGACATAAAACACGGTAAATTTTTTGTACTCAAGCTATGGATAATACCCAGTGTTTTTATTTTTGTTCTCGCTTTTATAATGATACCAGCCACACACAAATTAGACCCTAGAAAAACCGTTGAGTCGGATAAGGCACCGATGACCATCCAAGTCATATCACTACGTTGGAAGTGGCTTTTTATTTATCCTGAACAAGGAATAGCAACCGTAAACTATGTACAGATACCCATAGATACTCCTATAGAGTTTCAGCTAACCGCTGATGAAGCACCCATGAGTTCTTTTTGGATTCCAAATCTTGGCGGCCAACTGTATGCAATGACATCCCATATTAATAGATTAAATTTAATGGCCGAGATACCCGGCGATTATCCTGGGAGTACTCCAGAGATAACAGGTGCTGGATTCGCTGGAATGAGATTTACGGTACGCGCCAGTAGCGATCAAGAATTCGAAAGTTGGGTTGACGAAGTAAAAAGAATGCCCGACTCGTTGGCCATGTCTGAGTACGAAGAGTTAATTAAGCCTAGTGAAAACAATAAGATGGCTTTTTATTCAGCATACGAAGACAAATTGTATGAGACTGTAATTGCTAAGTACATTAGCCTAGGAGGACATACGCACTAGCCATGAAAGAAATGTTACTTGGAAAATTAGATTGGCATGCGTTGCCACACGAGTGGTTCACGATTGGTGGTTCAATAGCATTCATAGCTATGGGGCTAATGATTGTGGTTATACTTACCTGGACTAAGCGCTGGAAATGGTTGTGGAATGAGTGGCTCACATCTGTCGATCCAAAGCGAATCGGCATCATGTACTTCATTGTTGGTGGTTTTATGTTACTGCGTGGCGGACTAGATGCAATCATGATTTGGCTCCAACAAGCTCTATCATCAGGTAACTCTCATGGCTATCTATCAGCTGATCACTTTCAGCAGATCTTTACGGCTCACGGAAACATCATGGTGTTTTTTGTCGCCATGGCTTTCATTTTTGGTCTTATTAATTATATTGTACCTCTTCAAATTGGTGCGCGTGATCTTGCATCGCCTTTCCTTAATACATTAGGCTTCTGGTTATTCGTGGCAGGGGTAATTATGGTAAACATGTTCTTCCTTCTTGGGGGTGAGTATGCTGCAACGGGTTGGTTAGCTGTTGCTCCCCTTTCAGGAAAAGAATTTAGTCCGGGTGTTGGTGTTGATTATTGGATATGGAGTTTACAGGTTTCAGGAATTGGTACAACACTTGGTGCTATCAACTTTATTATGACTATTCTTAAAATGAGAGCACCTGGTATGTCTCTAAAGAAAATGCCTTTGTTTACTTGGGGATCTTTGTGCAGTATGGTCATGGCTGCAACAGTATTCCCGTTGTTGACGGCAACACTATTCCTAGTTTTTTTTGATAGATTCTTGGGAACTCACTTCTTTACTACTATAGGCGGTGGTAGCCCGATGCTATACACCAACTTAATCTGGATGTGGGGACACCCAGAGGTTTATATTTTAATGCTTCCAGCCTTTGGTATTTTTTCAGAAGTTGTATCAACCTTCAGTCGCAAACCAATAGCTAGCTATATGTCGGCTGTACTTGGCATGATAGGTGTATCAACCCTTGCCTTACTTGTATGGCTGCACCATTTCTTTACGATGGGTGCCGGTGTAAATGTTAACGCCTTCTTTGGTCTGATGACAATGCTGATCGCAATTCCAACTTCAGTATTAGTATTTAACTGGACGGCTACTATGTACAAAGGTCGAATTAAATTTGAAACGCCTATGTTATGGTTCTTAGGTTTTATTGCAGTATTTGCTATCGGTGGAATAACTGGTGTCATGCTAGCTGTACCACCAGCAGATTTTCAACTCCACAACAGTCTATTCTTAGTAGCCCATTTTCACTCAACAGTAATTGGTGGTGTTCTGTTTGGTATTTTTTGCGGTATATCTTACTGGTTTCCAAAAATTACTGGCATTAAGCTCAATGAACGTATCGGAAAAAGTGCATTTTGGTGTTGGATCATTGGATTTTGCTTATCATTTATCCCTATGTACATACTAGGATTAATGGGAGCTTCCAGAAGACTTGACCACTATGATTCTTCGACTGGTTGGCAACCATTTTATGTAATAATGCTGCTTGGTGGCCTTGTTATCGCAGCAGGAGTTACTCTGCAAATTGCACAAATAATTGCTAGTTTTATTCAGAAAAAGAGACTCCAAGATACAACAGGAGATCCATGGGATGGCAGGACACTTGAGTGGTCCACACTTTCTCCTCCGCCATTTTATAATTTCTCAATCATACCAAAAGTAAAAACAGCAGATGCATTCTGGGAAATGAAGAAACATGATATTGAAAAGCAAAAATTCGAAGATATACATATGCCAAAAAATACAGCAACAGGCATATATATATCAATTTTTGCGTTTTTTGCTGGTTTTGCATTTGTTTGGGAAATTATTTGGTTAGCGGTTTTGTCGATTTTTGGTATTATCATTGTTTCAATCGTTAGAACATTCAATGAGCACACAGAATATACCCTGACAGCTGTTGAGGTTCAAGAAATAGAAGAGGCTAGACATAAAAAACAAATTAAAATTTCAGAGAAAGTTAGTGAATTTAGAGACGATTACGAAATGGGTGTATGGGATTTAATTGTATATTTGTACCGGTTCTTCTTAAGTTTCATACGTACTAAAAGGTGGCGAACATGGTAGAAAGCAAAAAGGAAGATAATAAGGGTTCAAGTATCCACTCGAGTCATCACCAAGCAGAGGCTGACGATAGAATATCTTTTGGATTTTGGATATACCTAATGACTGATTTGCTAATGTTTGCTGTTTTATTCGCTGTTTTTGCCGTTCTTAGGAACAACACTGTCGGCAGTG
>JAGQNP010000042.1 GCA_020428005.1 Candidatus Saccharimonadota bacterium | reverse complement strand
GTCTTACTTTTCAATTGGCAAAACCTGCTCTTTGCATGAATTAAGGACTCTTTTCATTGCTGATTTTTCAGCCTCCGTTACCCACAAACTATACTTTACCTTTACAGCGATTTGCCTAGCAACGTACTGGCAACGGTATGATTTATTGGGTGGAAGCCAGCTAGCAGCATCAGAGTCTCCCTTCTGCTGATTAGCAGGACCATCCACTGCTAATAGCTCCAGCGGATCATTCGCAAGCTGAATCCTTGTTTCGAAACTTAAGTTTTGTGCTCCCTTCTGCCAGGCATCACTAAGCGCTACTACATGATCAATCTGAATATCGGCGCTACTATCAACACCTCGCTTGAAATTTATTACCTTTGCTGTGTAAGGATCTATCAGCTTTCCATTAAGAACTACACATCCATCACTACCAATCTCTACTTCGCTTAGACTACGCGATAATATAATGTTTCGCATATCACATCCCTGTATTTCTGCCCATCCATCACCAAACTCTGAACGAGAGTATCCGGTTTTTGGAGCTCTTCCTTTTACCTGAAGCTTGTCCAGTTCATCAATTGCCAATACCGTTCCGTAAGTGGTGTTGTCTGAAAGTACGCTTGGCGTCTGATTTTCACTAACAACTAAAGGTTTAGAAAATAGTGGTTTAAAACTAAATATAATTGCTATAAAAAGCCCAACTAACACAGCTAATGAGCGTCTCCTGCGTAATGTTTTCTTGCTCACGCTTATAATCACGAGTTTATTGTAACAATTTTACTTGCAAATCTGTTATTCTGTTGATAATATGTTCACTTTTGACCAACTATTCTCAACTTCTTACGCTGAGGTGCAGTCTGCTCGGAAACGAGAAAATCTCGCTAACGAAATGCCTGAGGGCTTCAGTAATCTAAACGATCTAGACAATGCCTGCCTCAAACTAATAGAAGATGGCAAACTAGTGATAATCGACAGTAAATTAATCCGTGCAAATATGACATTGATTAAAAATCCTGAGCTTACCCGGGCTGAGTTCCAGAAATTAGCCCTGGAGTTAATAGATGAATTGGTAGAGGGTGCTAAGAAGACTATTGCAAGTGACGGTGAAGTTAAAATAGCTATTTCTGTTCGTGGGGGCATGCCATTCTATCCGATAACAGTCAAACATTTCGCGGGTGCGGAATATGGATTTAGCGCTCAACAAAGAGACGAAACAACCCTACAAGCCGAAAGCCAAGAGTCAAAGCTCGGCTCGTTTGCAGACAAAACAGCAATCGCAGTCGACTTCATGCTAGCAACCGGTGGATCTTTAGTTCAGATGATCGATCTCTTAGCTGAGCGCGGAGCACATGAAATCACGGCCGTAACTGCTTTCTCTGCACCGCAGGGAATTATTAAAACTGCCTCCAATCAAAATGTTCGTAAGATTATTAGCCTTCCGCTAGAAGCAGGATTAAATTACATCGACGAAAATCATCATGGCTATATAGTCGGTGGGCACATACCCAATACAATGCTTGGCGATTTCGGCGACCGTTTCCATGGAACTGTTGACTAAGCAATGTCTCGTGAGATGTTATTTATACGTCCTGCGTAAGCTCTAGCTGCATCTACATGACCGAGAATTTTTAGAGCACCTACGAGCACATAAACTTCGTTTAATATTTCATCCGACATTTCTTTTTCGAGTGATTTAAATCTTTCTTCAATTTCTTTAATTAATTCGTGTGAATAGTTTTTTTCAACTGATTTAACATCGGATGCATTAACAATTTCTAGGGATCTTGCGGATCTGTCGCGCTTAATAATATGTCCGCGTTTAATTAGATTGCCGACATGTAGTGCTACAGTTGCTACAGATGTATAGTTGCAACCATTCATAATCTCTCGGTAACTAGGACTATAGCCATGCTCATTTATAAAATTCTTTATGAACTCCAGTGTTTCAAATTGCTTTTTTGTGGGTCGAGTTGCAGTCATAATATGGCTCCCAAAAATTTAGATTTAATAAATAATAAATTAATTAATATCATTCTTTAGCCTTTCTTATTGAATTCTTTATAGCGTTAATCTGCTTCTGCAATGATTCAACTTGTAGTATTAATTGAGAATCTTTTTCTATATATCCCAATTTTATTGATAAATATATAAAGCTTTTTGATTCAAGTAATGAACCGTATGCGATACTATAAAATTGTAATTTTTCTTTTTGACCGTTCCTACCAAATCCTTCAGCAAGATTAGCAGATATAGAACTTGAGGAACGTCGCAATTGATTTGTTATACCGTAAAATTCGTCTTTAGGAAATTGCTTGGTAATTGTATAGACCTTGACAGCAAAATCTAATGAATCTTTCCAAACAGGAGCATCTTCAAATGCTAGAAGTTTTTTATTTGATTTGATTACATTATTTATCATTTATAAACCCTCATCTATAAAAACTCAGATTTTTACGGTGGTGCAAAGCCGGTGCATGCTGTTTACGTGGAGACGGCTTAGATTTCTTGAACACCCACATGCTGTACCAAAGCCAGTTCCAAACTGTGAAAAAACCGCTGGAAATAAACTGACCTATATATGGTGTTATGCCTACTGCGCGT
The DNA here is from genome assembly GCA_020428005.1 of Candidatus Saccharimonadota bacterium. GTDB lineage: Bacteria > Patescibacteriota > Saccharimonadia > Saccharimonadales > JACQNP01 > JAGQNP01. The sequence goes on along the minus strand of JAGQNP010000042.1, from coordinate 5,172 downwards.
AATCCACCAACAATTGCTTGATCCAAAACAAAATTAACAAACATTAGACTGTAATATCTTTTAGCTGAGTCACCGAGCTGTTTTTTAGTATGATTTTTTTGTTTGAAGACCCAAAATCTTTGTAATAAGAAGTTAACACTGGCTCCGATAATATAGCTTGAGATTTTAGTCGGCCAGAACGGGATATGTAAGACTTTGTCCATGAATGCGAAAGCACCATACCCGACCCAAAACCAGGCACCACCACCAATCATGTACTCAGTAAATTGGATTATAAATTTTTTGGTTTTTCCCTGCTTAGCCATAAGAACTATTTTAGATTAATGCGAACAAAATATGAAATTAATGTTTTGTATTAGTAGCTTTATTGACTATTTTTAAAACATTTTCTCTGAATACATCAGTTGAGAATCGTTCGGCATTAGCTATTATGGTACTTCGGTTATATAGCTTGTAATTAAAATCTTTAAGTTTTTTGCTTAGTGTTTCTACATTTTGTTTATCAAAAAATTCGCCAGTAACTCTTTCGACCACAGTATCCAGAGATCCGCCAGCCCGGTATGCAATAACAGGAATGCCAGCAGCTTGGGCTTCAAGTGAAACAATACCGAAATCTTCCTCATTCGGGAAAATAAATGCTTCAGCTCGAGATATGTAATTAACCATGTCGTCATCACTTACTTTGGTTCTGAAAGTGATATTTGGGCCTGCCATATTAACCAATCGCTCGTGTTCTGGACCATCGCCGAGTACAACTAGAGGTTTCCGTGCCTCATTACATGCCATGATTGCCAGGTCTAGCCTTTTATGACTCACATGCCTGCCCCATGTTATAAATCCAGATTTAGGGTTTCGGCCGTCGTTTTTAAACCTATCAGTCTCTACCGGGGGATGTAAAATCTCACTAACTCGCTTATAGATGTTTTTAATTCTTTGTTGAACGGCAGTTGAAATAGCGTACATTTTATCAGGTCTTTGAGAAGCCTTCATATCCCAATGACGCATAAACGGTAGCAGAATCTTCAGTCCAATCCTCCATAGCCAATTGATACTGTCTGAGTTGTTTGATGTTAAATAATTCTCGGGCTTTACCCAATAATAAAGTGTCGGCGTATAGCACATATTAATATGAACTCCATCTGGAGCTCTGACTGCTTTTGCTTCTGCGCTACCTGCACTAAAAACAACATCATAGCCTTTTAACTTAAGGTGCCCGAAATACCATTGTCTTGGAATAGTTAACAACTGATGTCGTCTCAAAAACTTAGGAAGCTTTTGCATCCAAGAAGCTCGTAAGTCTACATTTTTACCAAACAGAGTATTTACTGCCTGAACATTGTAAGTAGAGGTGTATATCGGTGCGTCAGGGAATATTTCATGTAGCGCCTTGATTACCCTTTCTGAGCCACCAGTAGCCGCAATCCAATCACAGACAATGGCAATTTTCACTAGTCGTCGCTCCTCGAAAAACTACGTAAAATTACATGAGCGATAGTCTTTAGGAGTATGACAATATCTAACCAGAAACTCCAATGCTGAACGTAGTACATATCTAATCTTCTTCTTTCTTCAAACGGAATATTTCTTCTGCCAGAAATTACAGCCAGTCCCGTAATACCTGGCTTTACACTTAGTATTGAGCTCTTTTTATCAAATAGATTAATCTCCTCAGGCACTAAAGGCCTCGGGCCAACCAAGCTAATATCTCCTTTGATTACATTGATTAGCTGAGGAAGCTCATCAATAGACGTACGTCGCAAGAACCTACCAAATTTAGTAACGCGCGGGTCATTTTCGAGCAAATCGCCACTTTCTCGATACTTTTTTGCAAGCTCTGGCTTACCCATCTTAGCAAAGGCTTCTTCTGGACTGAGTTTATGATAATCGTGTTTATGTGTTCGAAATTTATAGAGGCCAATTTTCGTGTTAAACCTAGATACTCTTGTTTGTTTATATACTGCATCACCCCCAAAAAATGTCAGTAAAAGCCAGGTGACTAATAGTATTGGTGATGCTAATACTAATAATAAAGCTCCAAAGACAACATCAAACGCTCTCTTGACAATACGTCCCCAACCTATGAGAGCAGTCTGATGAACAGCGATAGTGGGGATGTCCTCGAACAAGTTCACTTCGATACTACCTACAAACAACCCGCTGTTACCAGGAACAAACCGGTAAGCGATATGATGTTCTTGAGCAAAACTTAAGATTTCATCATTTCTTTGCTGGTCGGCAAAAAGTTCTGTCTGGACGATACTATGAATATCGCGCGTGTTAATTTGCTTGATTGCTTCGGCAAAGTTACTAAACTGAATTTTTGGTGCGATATTATCATATTTAGTTCTTTTATCAGCTATTATGCCTATTACCCTGTACCCTAAATGAGGTTGAGACAGTGATTTAGCAAGCTCACCGGTTATTGGAGTAGAGCCGATAATTAGTATGTTATTTATACCAATACCATATCTAAATAATAGCCTTCTAATAGCTCTTGCTGTAGTTCTGAACAGCAGACATATAAGAAATGCGAAAAGAAACCCATAAATCGTAACTAGTCTTGCCGGGAAAATTGCCTTGTTCAGCGCATATTCTGAACCGATAAGAAACAAAATTCCGACAAAAGAACCTACTAAAAGCATTAGAAATTCTTTAAATCTGTTCTCGTAAACCTGCGATCTATACAGTCCAAGTAGCGCGAAAATTATTAACCAGAATATTAAGAGAACAGCAATGACACCAATGTAGCCACGGGCTGTAATCGGCTCGAGAAGTGGGCGGTCATCAAGCTTAACTCGAATTACATATGCTAAAGAGAAAGCTGCGACTAGAGCGATGAAGTCACCGACGAACAAAATAAAACTGTATAGAAGCGATGCACCGTGTTTCATGACATTAGTATACCTCTAGTTTACGCTATGTAACACCGAAGAAATATTGTTTTGCCTAGGAATTGCTATGAGTAGCTGATGAATATCATACTATAATGTTGTATTTTTTATACTTTACTTTTTTATATTTTACTGACTTATAATATTTTTACATCTGTTTTATTAGCAGTATAATTGTTGTATTTTTTATATTTTTGTTTATACCATTTTAGAGAGTATAATGGCTACTACAATTAATTATAGCAAGGAGCACTATGTGCGGTATTGTCGGTTATGTAGGAAATAAGATAGCTAAAGATTATTTATTAGACGGGTTAGAAACACTTGAGTATAGAGGTTACGATTCAGCTGGTATCGCAACATTGGAGGGCGACACAATAAGAGCAACAAAAGTTGTTGGACGCGTAGAGCAACTTAGAAAAGAAGAGGGACAAAACCCTCATGTTGGCAGTGTGGGTATAGGTCATACACGTTGGGCAACTCACGGGGGTGTTGTTACTAAAAACGCCCATCCGCATCATGATATGAATGAAGAGTTCTTTGTTGTACATAACGGAATTATCGAGAATTACGAAGAGATAAAATCATTTCTATTGTCAAAAGGTTATAGTTTCTATTCAGACACAGATACTGAAGTAGTTCCCAATTTAATTGCTTACCACTATTCGAAAACTAATAACGTAACTACTGCTTTCCAAGCGGCATTAGAGACCTTGCGGGGTGCATATGCATTAACTATGATTACTACTCATGAACCAGAAAGTTTATATGTGGCAAAACTGTCTAGCCCCCTAGCAATCGGCGTTGCCGACGATGAATTGCTTGTTGGATCAGATGCATTACCAATTGCCAGCCGAACTCAAGACGTTGTATTTCTCGAAGACGGCGAAATGGCGGTCCTAAACCAGGAAGGGTATAAGATTCTAGATATCGAAACAAAGAAATCGATTGAAAGAGCAACCGAATTTATAGAAATAGAGGAAGCAGACGGAGGTCTACGCGGATTTGATGACTTTATGAGTAAAGAGATTAACGAAGCGCCGGCTACCGTCAGATCTGCGATGCTTGGTAGACTTCGAGTCGAAGAGAAACTCATCAAGCTAGGTGGATTAGAATTAGTAGAAGAACAACTTAGATACATAGATAGAATAGTCGTCGTTGCCTGTGGTACCTCCTACTACGCGGGGTTGGTTGGTGAATATCTTCTTGAGGAAATAGCCGGCATACCAGTTGAGGTCCAACAAGCAAGTGAGTTTCGTTACCGAACAGAACCATTGAGTAGAAGCACTGCGGTACTAGTAGTCTCACAATCAGGTGAAACTGCGGACACCATTGCTGCTCTAAAGAAGCTAGATGGTAGTGGGATTTTAACGCTAGGAATTGTCAATGCACCAGGTTCTACCTTAGCTCGCATGACTGATGCAGGTGTCTACTGTCACGCCGGTCCGGAAAAAGCTGTCGCTAGTACTAAGGCATTCGTATCTCAAGTAACAGTATTTCTGCTCATTGCCCTTCACCTTTCTAAGACTTATAAGGATTACGAGAAGATTATTAACGAGCTAGATACTCTGCCACAACTCATGGAAGAAGTACTGAAAAATAGCACGGATATCAAAAAACTAGCTGAAAAATATTCAGATAGTAAAGATTTCTTATACATTGGTAGACGATATTCATTCCCTCTTGCTCTCGAAGGAGCATTAAAGCTAAAAGAAATCAGCTATATCCATGCTGAAGGGTTTGCAGCTGGGGAAATGAAGCACGGACCTCTGGCATTAATTGATGAAAACTTCCCGACATTCGCATATGCTCTGAGTAGCGATATTAACGAAAAAACGATCTCCAACATGCAGGAGATTAAAACACGTGGTGGCAAAATTATCGCTGTAGTTGATGATAAAAATTCGAACGCCGCAAAACTTGCTGACGATTACATTTTAATACCTAAAGTATCTGAACAGTTACAACCGCTTATTGGAGCATTACCAGCGTTTCTTTTTGCATATTATGCGGCCAAGAAACTTGGTCGTGATATCGACAAACCACGCAACCTAGCCAAAAGTGTCACCGTCGAATAGACGACATTTAACATTGTTCGTTGTTCATATATCTTTAATTATCAGTTATTTCGTTTGTCTTTATTTTATCTTTTAACTTACCCTATTTCTCCCTTTTACTAAAACATGTTACTGAATTTCTTGTAAATCAGCATAAAGCAATAAAACCGATGACTATGAACTAAAATGTACCGAATCACTTCCGAGGACCAGCCGAGTTACTC
>JAGQNP010000041.1 GCA_020428005.1 Candidatus Saccharimonadota bacterium | reverse complement strand
ATGTAGACTAATCCTTTAGCGGCAATACCCTGACCTGGGGGTCGATCATAATCCAATTTGTAACCTTGCTGGCTAAGCTGCCACTTCAGATCTTTAAAATCTTTATCAAGCCGATCTGTTTTTACATGCTCTCGAAGCGTTTTGTAGTCTACAAGCTCAGCACGGTGATTTAACAGAAACTGCAGTAGCCTGCCGCACTTTGATGAACTTGGGTTTAATATCTTTAGCTCATTGCCATCAATCTTGAAGTAGCCATACTCAGCTTCTTCAACTTGTAGGTATTTATCGGGTGGTCGACCAAGACCAGCTTCCGTTTGATCTACAGGTCTTGGCACGTAGTAGATTGGCTTAAAGGTAAACAGGAACCGAAGCGGTTCAACTATTTTCTTGATAGATTCAGTTATAGCCTCAATCCAGAGCTTCATTCGCTCAGCGATTACCTGGAGCGACTTACGCATTGGCTCCATGTACTCGTGGAGCACCTTTGCTGCTGTTACTTGGGCAGAAAGCGCATTATTCATTGCCGCAGCAGTTGCACCAAAGTTGAAAGCAGATGCTACTTTTATTTGGAGTGATTTGTTGATATCCATATCATTAGACCTCGCAACTCTAACCACCACTTGTCAGGTTAGTGCCATATGAATTAGTCTGCTGATGACAAAAGGTACACAGAAATGCACCGTTCGTTGCCGTATCGGCACCTCCTGCAGCTTGTGAGCTGATGTGATGAAACTCAAAACCTGGGAAGATATACTGTTCCGCATACTGCATCAGCTTGTAGAGTGGATTGATAGTTGGCTGGTATGTTTTTGTGCACCGGCCTGCATGGCTGCAATTTTGCCTCGTGCATTCACACTGGCCACCAGCGTTATCGTGAATTATTAATTTTGTATCGTAACTAAATGCCATTTTATTTCTCCTTTCGGCATAGCGTTGATGTTAATGGTCGGATTACGCTATACTAAAAGGTACAAATGGGTTCCAACTTGTTTGTACGGATATCGGCAGCAATGCCGATTTTTTCGTATAGTGCGAGGACGAGACCCTCCTCTCGATCTCGCACCTCCCACTCAAGCACGATTTCTTACACTTATTATAACACGGTCTATGTCAAAAAAGACAGAAAAAAGACAGAAGACACGTTTTTGTGTTACAATAGTAACAATGAATCCAATACAACAGAGGTTGCTCGATATTGCTCAGGTTGAAAATCTTAACGAGATACGTCGAGTTGATCTAGTAAAACGCGTCGGTTGCGACTACCCATCTCAAATCACGCACCACTTGAACCAGCTTATTAAACATGGCAAGCTGGTTAGGCGTAACGGACGTCTAATGCCAGCCCTATCATCACACCAGGGTCTTGTTCGCATTCCTGTAATGGGAGAGGCAGATTGTGGAGAAGCAACTCGATTTGCAGATGGGCGTGTTTTCGACACTATAGCCATTTCACCAACGCTATTGTCCGTTAAGAATACATCGAATATATATGCACTTATTGCTAGGGGTGACTCTATGAACAGAGCAAATATCAATGGGAAAACCATTGAAGATGGTGATTACGTGATTGCAGAAAAAATTAACGGATATACACCAAATGATAATGATGTTGTGGTGTCGATAATTGGCGGGCTTGCCAACATAAAACGTTTCGTACGTGATAAATTGCATGGACGGCTATTGCTCCTATCAGACTCGCACAGGACGGACTATGCGCCAATAATTATTTCAGAAGACGACCAGTTCCAGGTAGAAGCCAAAGTAGTTGACGTTATTAAAGGTATAGCTGCTTGAGCGCATCAGAAGACAGTGAGTCTAAAAAAGGAAAAGAGGCGGAGGCCCTTTTAGCCGGATTTTTATCTAGTAAGGTTTTCGCTCATTATGTTTATCTTAACCCCTTTATAATACCCGGAAAAGAACTATGTGATGCGTTAATAGTATTCAGAAATAAAGCAATTGTGCTTCAGTCTAAAAACACAAAACTTAGTAAAGAAAACCTCTATAAATCCGGTGACATCAAAAAGAACGTCAAGCAGTGTCGTGGCGCTGCAAGAGCGCTGTTAAGTGGCTCTGATATAGTGAGTCTGGAGAACTATGCTGGTATCACCGATGATATTAATTTATCAGATATCGATACAGTTTACTGTGTTGCAGTACATCATGGTGAACAGCCAGACTTCTACGGTTTCTATGATGATGACAAGGCGCAGTCCGTACATATTATCGATTTTATTTCATTCCAAAAACTTCTCGATGAACTTAACGTCCTGCCCGAGCTATTCAACTACCTTGAAGATAAACAGTCATTGTTCGTAGATGGCAAGCAGTTTATTCTCGAGGGCGGTGAAATCGACCTTTTTGCAACTTGGATTAGGCAGGAGCGATCATTCTCGAAATTCGCGAAGTCAATATGGTCGCTATTACTGAAGGTATATATGACGGCTTAATCGCTGATAAGCAGTACCAAACAAAGAAAAAAGAAGATGCGAAATACGGCCCTACCTGGGAAAACCTGATCTTAACATGTTTAAGCTTGGGAGATCATTACAAATTAATTTCAGATGAATTTGTTGATCATAATTCGCTGGAAAGACGCATGCTCGGTAGAGCGTTGCAAGAATTCCTTACTCACGCTGTGCACAACACTCATCCTACAATGCGATTCACTCACTACAGTCTAGCTCCAGTTGATAACCCAGATAAACTTTACATCTTCTTATTTCATGGTGCAGTTGATGAGCCTGGCATAAGGGAGGCGCGTAAGAAATCTTTGCAGATTATTGCTACTATTTTTCTGAGCAAGTATGCGGATCAGTATCCATCATTGAAAAAAATTATTGGTATCGCCACAGACAGCGTGTTCACTCCGACAAGCCCCTTCGACTTTATGTACGCCGAAGTGACTCCGGAGTGGGTTGCAAATATTAAGAAAAGTGACGGTCTTGAAGAAACTGCGAAACAGCTAAACATCCTACAGGGTAAGCTTAGACTTATGAGCGCCTATGAATATTCTGAATCAGTAGATGATTTAGAGGCGTAAAATAGATATGTGTACACACATCTTAAAGAACGCCAATATTATGAGAATCTATACGACCGATTAACGGTTGATTATGCTCGTGATCACATTGGTTATTACGATAAATTCCACGACGAATTCAAAGAGAAGCTGCCCAAGGGCGAGAAGATCGATCGCCCAGGCAATGCCTTCCTGCTAAACATCTTCTATATGCAGACCATTGGTAATGAACTGCTTCGGCGCTATGAAAATAGGGAGCAACAAATCACTGAGTGGATTACCCGCGATGAAGCAAAAGACGACCAAATAGCAGCAGCACGGCTTCATGAAGAGCCGTTGTGTAGCCACTGCAATAAGCGAGGCCTCCGAATTATCGACAAATCACTCATGCATCGGCGAGAAAACTCTAAGTACGATGACCCAGAAGAAGTACTATTTATGCTCAAATGCCCACACTGCGACAAAAACAGTGCGTTCTGGGAAGATGGCACCTCTTGGAAAGCGAAACCAACGCTATGTCCAAAATGCAGTACTGAAGTCACCCATAAAACAACTGAGTCCAAGAAATTTATCACTATTACTTACAGTTGTCCTAAATGCAATCATAGCTTCAAAGAAAAGTTAGATATTGGCACCAAGGAAGAAAAACCCGATTCAGACTTCGAAAAAGACCGCGCTCACTACTGCCTGCACGATAAAAAATTCCGGGATCACTTGTTTGCTATTAGGCAAGGGTTTGAGGATATGGCTCGGCTCGGCAAAGAGATGAAGGAAAAGCAGGACAACAAGCACATCTATGATGCTGTAAAAGAGATGAAGAAGCCAAAAATAGCTGAATTAATACCACTATTATCCGAGCCGCTCGAAAAAGCCGGCTATATTGAGTTTCACTTGGATAAACCCGAAATGGGACGTGATGTTTATGTCGGCTTCAGCTGCCTCGACAGTAAATCTGACCGAAACGATTACGACAGCAGAAAGACATTGAAAAAGCTAGTCGATAGCGCACTCGAGGATACCAACTGGCGACTGATGAGTGACGGCATCTCATATCGGCTGGGTTATTTGAACGGCCGCGTAAAAGCATACGAGGGCGAAGAAGATCTGAAGAAGCTAGTTATGAAGAGCAAGAAGTTGAAGCCCAAGCAAACAAGTAGCAAGGCTACCGATAAAAGCAACGAAAGAACGCTCAAAGCTCCAGATGGCACGGAAATAATTCTATAACAAGCTATAATTGCTACTAATGATTGATGTCAGTTTCGATTTCCAAAATGAAGTTGGTGGTAAAGATTCAGATCGGTACAGCCCAACCCTACAAGAGTACCATCGAATTCTTTGGAGTAAGCCATTGCCTAACGGCAATATATTTAAGTTAGATAAAATTAGCCAAAATCGCTTACATCATAAATCTAATCTTGGAGAATTTTACCTCTCAAGCGATAGAGCAATCACTAGTTTTTGGAAACGAAAAAGCTTTGAACATATAACTTCAAAATTGCCGCTAGATCAACTAAAGCAGTACGACCAGATAACTGACACCATAGGCGGGATTGTCATATGGCCAAGTAATAGGGTTGGGACACGCCAAACGATTAATGGTGCTCGGGGCTTTAATCGAATGATTAGCGATCGACTAGACCTAACTATCGAATGTATAAGGTTATATTACTTGGGACAGTCTAGCCCACTAACTGAAACGTTTGAACTTTATAGTGATTTCTTCGATTTATTTGATAACTTTGAAGGGTACATCAAATTCTTCCTCCTACAGGATGCTGTCACTGAAGATTTTAATGAAGTAAAGATCGCAAAACCTTTCGATAATTTCAAATCATCGCCAGTGCCTAGAAATGTTGAAGAATTCCTGCAATACAAAGATAAAACCATCGAATTTGTGAAACTCAGGAATAGGCGGATAGAAAACTACGCAAAGACCCTATAGTGTCTCATTTGTCCCATTTACCTCTGTAATCAAAGTTATAGACCACAACGCTCAGCCATAATGAGCTCACATAGTAGATCGTGGGCTTTTTTTGTTTATCATCTATAATATGACTAAGCATGAGAGTTATTGAGCCTAAAAAACATTCCTCAGATAAGAGCAAAAATGTCTATCGTAAGCATAGCCGAGCACTAATATTTAGCTGGTTTTTACTATTTATCATTGGCTCATTTGGACTATATAAATACGCCATTGCTCCAATGACAGCTACAGATATTAGTACAAGTACGCCCGGTCCAGTCGCAGAAGTTGCGAAGCAATCCGCTGCCCCAGAAACAAAGCCCGGGAGTTATAAGATATTTACTGGACAACAATTTAAAGATCTGTATTACTCTGTCGGTTATCCGAATACTCAACAAATACAAGATCCAATATCAATCACTGGAAACTTTGATGCCGACAAGCGAATTCGTAGTATAGCTGAAAGTAGAGGATATAAACAAACATCCATACCTCAAAACCCAATAAACAGGATAAATGAACCAAGACTTAATGGCGATGACTTACTACAGCCATTAGCGGCAGACGGTTGGACAAAACTAAAGGAACTAGCAAAAAATGAAAATATACCATTAAGTATAATCTCTGCGTATCGATCACCCGAGTGGCAACGTGATCTATTTTTGCAAAGACTTTATGCCAACGGCGTAACACCGGCACAGGTCGCCGCTGGTATTGCAGACAAAGCTGTAAATGCCACATTGGTAACTGCCGCAGTTCCTGGATATTCTAGGCATCATACAGGCTATACCATAGATCTATGGTGCGAGGATGGTAGTGGCGCTTTTGCCTATAGTTCCTGTTTTAGATGGATTAAGAATAATAACTACCAAAGAGCCAAAGAAGCTGGTTGGATTCCGAGCTATCCTGAAGGTACTAATGAACAAGGTCCCGAGCCGGAACCATGGGAGTATGTTTGGGTTGGAAAAGGTGTATTAACGGATTGAATATTGTAAACAACTTCATTATAAGGTAATATTCTATCTAATATGGCAAAACGGAAAAAGCTAAATCCGGCAGATTACATAGTCCCGATAAACATAAATAACATGAATGGTAGGATGCTTCGCATGCCATCACAAAAATCAAAAGCAAATGAAATTCTTGTTATCTACGGTATGCACGCTAGCATTGAGCGAATGTTCGGATTTGCTGAAGAATTGAATAAATACGGAACAGTTACTATACCAGATCTTCCTGGTTTTGGTGGTATGGATCCTTTATATAAGATTGGTGAAAAAGCTACATTAGATAACTTAGCGGACTACTTAACAAGTTTTGTAAAACTTAGGTATAAAAAAAAGCGTGTAACTATTATTGCGATGTCGTACGGATTTTTAGTAGTTACTAGAATGCTCCAAAAATATCCCGAAATCTCAAAAAAAATTGAATTGCTTGTAAGCCTAGTTGGCTTTGTTCATTATGAAGATTTTCATATCAAAAGGAGTACTCTTACTCTAATCAAGATGGTGTCAAAATTTGGATCGTATAAGTTACCTGCGTTTATTCTTAAAACTTTGGTATTTCGAGGGCCTCAGATAAAGTTTACCTATAGAATTATTGCTAAGAATCATAGAAAACTATATGACGCTGATGAAGTTGAGCTCGAAAAACGTATAAACTTTGAAACAGAATTGTGGAAAATAAATGATGTAAGAACTAGAGCAAGAGTTGCTAACGATATGTTTAAAGTCGACTTGTGCAAAACGAGGGTGAACTTACCTGTTACCCATGTAGCAATAGCGAACGACCACTTTTTTGACAATGGCATCGTAGAACAACACATGAATATTATCTATAGTAATGTGACTGTAATTACTGCAGACATGAAAGGTCATGCACCAACTGTAGTGGCAGACGCCGCAACTGCAGCAGCATATTTACCTAAAGAACTGCGTAAACTCTTATCAAGAAAGAAATAAGTTATAATATAAGTAGTTATGAAGGTTGGCTTAGTTTGCCCGTACAACATGTACAAAGGGGGTGGTGTCCAAGAGTGTGTACTTGCTCTACAGAAAGAGCTTGAGAAGCGTGGTCATCAAGCAAGAATAATTACACCTCAACCTAGAAAGCATAAGCAAGATTTAATTGAAGGTGTAATATTTGTTGGTTCAGCTACTCAGGTACGTTCACCTTTTCATACAACGGCTCAGGTTTCTGCAAGTGTAAAAGTTGATGAACTAGATGAAGTATTACTAAATGAAAAGTTTGATATCCTACATTTTCACGAGCCCTGGGTTCCTATACTGTCAAAGCAGATTTTATCTCGTAGTCAATGTCCTAATATTGCAACATTTCATGCCAAACTCCCAGATACAATTATGAGTCGAACAATTGAGCGTGTCATTACTCCATATACAAAGTCGATTTTAAAGGATTTACATCACTTAACTGCAGTTTCTGACGCAGCTGCTGAATATGTAAAGTCACTCACCAATGATAATGTTACTATCATTCCAAACGGAATTAGTATAAAGGACTATGGTGCTATTAATAGTGACACTCAGAACAATAAAAGCATACTATTCATTGGTAGACTTGAAAAAAGAAAGGGTGTCAAATACCTAATAAATGCCATTAAGCAGGTTAGAACTAAGAACGTCCAGCTGATAATTGCTGGTGACGGTCCAGATAGGCACAAGCTAGAATTGTTAGCTTCACAACTTGGTTTAAATAATGTTAGGTTTCTAGGTTATGTTGAAGATGGTCAAAAGAAAAAGTTACTTGCAAACGCAAGTATATTTTGTTCACCAGCACTATACGGAGAAAGCTTTGGTATTGTTCTGCTAGAAGCTATGTCAATGGGGATTCCTGTTGTCGCCGGAGATAATCCAGGTTATACATCTGTTATGAAAGAAATAGGAGCCCTGAGCCTGGTTAACCCAAAGGATACAACGGCATTGGCAAGGTCACTAGAT
>JAGQNP010000040.1 GCA_020428005.1 Candidatus Saccharimonadota bacterium | reverse complement strand
CGTCCAGAGATGTCCGCGCAATAGTGAATCTTTCGGCAACTCCGGTAGGCTTAGCAGTTGCCACTGATTGGAACCCTACAGATTATGGTAAAGCAAGATCTAAGTACGATTATTACGCTTTTGAAGGCGCAGCAAATCCCCCGGAACCAAAGTCAAGCAAGGTTATTCTATACAATCCAGGTGAAGCAATCGGTGTTATAAACCTAGCAAGGGCCGATAGACAAGTGCCACACAAAGCAATTGCTTGCCCAGGTAGAGTCGTTTTGCGGTTATCGCAACTTGTACACTAAGAAACCTACTGAAAATAAACCAATAACATTCAAAAGTGCACACAGACCCTTAATAATAGTTTATTTTACTCTTTAATTATGAATGAGAGAACATTTGAGATGTTTGAGGCTGCACCCGGAACTACTTTGAGAAATTGGCATGCCTGTAAGAGTAGTGTTTCTTGAGTAAGCCCATCAGGAGCTGCAATTTTCAAATAAAAATACCCAGCGTCCACCAGCCGAGTATTTTTAGAATCTTTTGCAACTACTTACTCGAATCACACGCCTTAAGCGACTGCAACTCCCATTCACCTGGCTTGGTACCTAGATATTTCAGTTCGTAATTGTAGCTACCATAATCGCCTGCATATAGAGCACTACCTTTGGCAATTCTGTCAACATAAGAGTTTACTCTAATATCAACTTCTGTTCCTGCGGGCACATCGATTATTCCACTCGCAACAATAATTTCAAACATAGAAAACTGCTCACCATCTCCAAGGTAGTTATCGTCTTTTTTAATTGCAGCTCTATCCGGACCATTCTCAGCTAAACAAGGCTCTGCAACTCCTTTTGACAGCTCGCGTGCTTGTTCAATAGTAGAGTTTGGTGGGATAGTCCGCACCCCGCGATAATCTCGAAGCATCACATAAAGAAACAGGGGCAGAATTGCTGCAAACACACCTCCAAACACATATGCTTTCTTCGAACCGTTTTTAATATTCATAACCACCTCTATATATCTTTCTTTAATAATTTGCACTAATGTCTCTAAACACATTTTCAGCGTAAACACACCGAGATTCTCACCATTTTCAGCAGATTCGTGGCACATATCACCAAATGTTTGCAGCATAGGTTCAGCGAATCGCCGTCTAAACGCTCGAGGATACAGCTGCAGCAAGCCTGCATACAGCCTTGTGTAGCGATATATATCCAATTTTTTCATATATATCTAACCTTGAGCAGGCAGGGCATTACGACGTTTTGTAACCGTCACGACCCGCTTGTAGCGTTCCAGCTCTGCATCCAGTGCTTCTTGACCTGCACCAGTAATCATGTAGTAGATCCGCCGCTGATCATCCATCTTCGGATCAACCTTCTTACCACTCTCTACAACCAAGCCTGCATCTAGCATGCGTTTGAGCGAGCCGTAGAGCGTTCCTGGACCCATCGTTACTTTACCCTCTGAATCTTCCTCTACCTGTTTCATGATGCCGTAGCCATGCTTTTGTTCATACGCTAGCGCCATAAGTATGTAGAGTACCGCTGGGGTGAGCGGAGTATATGTTTTGCCGTCCGACATGTACACATACTATATCCGCGACGGATACATGTCAATAGTTTTTTTCTGTTGTTATTCTATATTCCATATATTTATTAAGGTGTTAAGTAATCGTTTATTCAGTATTTAATCTAGAGTAAAAATTGTACTGCTAACTTCTTCCCATGCTGCTAGTGTTTTGTTATACTTATTTTGAAGTTTTATCGAAAATAGAGGGTGCATTTGAATGAGGCTGGTGCCTGAGGTGAAAGAATTTTACCCCGTATATCGCTACATAAGGTTTTTGCTTAAATTTTTAAGTAAACTTTTGAGGCGCGTAAATATAGCTGTCGTTAAAATTTACAGAGTTCTAAAGCCAGCCGTTAGTAAAATACTACGAAAAATCATAAAGCAACTCAATAAAAATAAATTCTACAAAAAAGGTAAGTTGTATCTGAGAAAACCAATTTTTCGATATGGTTCAGCCCTTGTTTTATTGGTTTTTGTATCGAGTCTCGCTTTTCAATCATTTATAATCGCTGCACCAGATCTGAATGACGATTGGGACCTCAGTGTTCCTGCAGAATATACGTATGACGCTGGTATAGAAGTCGTTTCTGGTGTTGCGCGCCTGAAAGCACAAAATTATGCAAGCGATGCAGATACGGCGGCGCTCTACCATTTTGATGAAAGTGGTGGTATTACAGCATCAGATAGTACACCAAACAACAATACTGCGACTTTATCAGGTGGGAGCTTTTCAATTGGGAACCTTAATAATGGCGTTAGTTTAAACGGCACTACTGATGAATTGATTGCTCCAAACAGCGCAAGCCTACAATTAGGGCAACAGCAAACAATAGAGGCTTGGACTAAATTTAGTAATGCATTCAATCAGGCTAGTCATGATAAAAGAAATGCGGTCGTAGACAAAGGAGATTATCAACTCTATTTTGACAATGAAACAGGCAAATTAACTTACGAACTTGCGAATGCGAATGCGACGTCGTGGAGCCAAGTTGCAGGCGATGACATTAATGGTAGCTGGGACAGAGACGGGAACTTAACGGTTGAGTCTACTTCAATAATTGGCACTACTGTGTACTTTGGATTAGGCAACAGAACCGGAGATGCAGAAGTTTGGTCGTGGAACGGTACAACGTGGACGCAGATTGGTGGTGATGGTATTAACAACTGTTGGCCAACAAGTACATTTGAAACTGTGACTTCCATGACAAATGATGGTACAAACTTATATGTTGGTCTAGGATCAGGTACTGGCGATGGTGAGGTGTGGACCTGGAACGGTACGACGTGGACAAAAATTGGTGGGGATGCAATTAATAACAGCTGGCAAGTAAGCACTTTTGAGTTTGCGTACTCATTAAATTATTTTAATGGAACACTGTATGCTGGGCTTGGGTCTGGTGCGAATGACGCTGAAGTTTGGTCGTGGAACGGTACAACGTGGACGAAAATCGGTGGCGATAGTCTAAATTCAGGTTGGACAACGAATTATGAATATGTCGCTTCTCTCAGCAATGATGGAACAAATTTGTACGCTGGTTTAGGTAGTACAGCTGGAGACGCAGAAGTTTGGTCGTGGAACGGTACAACGTGGACGAAAATCGGTGGCGACGCAATTAATAGCAGCTGGGCTAATACGACATACGAATTTGTGCTGAGCATGAATTATTTTGGCGGAACTCTCTATGCAGGCATAGGTACGACAGCCAACGACGCTGAAGTGTGGTCATGGAATGGTGCGAGCTGGACACAAATTGGTGGTGACGCCCTAAACTCAAGCTGGGGTGCTGGATATGAAGGGGTGTACAGCCTTGCAAATGATGGGAGCACTCTCTATGCAGGACTCGGAAACTCTGCCGGTGACAATGAAGTATGGTCATGGAATGGTACGACATGGACACAAATTGGTGGTGACGGAATCAACGGTGGATACACAAATACGCACGTGACGGTAAATACACTTATATACGGAAATGGACGTTTATATACTGGTTTGAACAGTGCCAGTACTACTCTTTCTGCACAAGTTTGGACATGGGATGGAGGTAGCTGGACCCGTATAGGTGGCGATTTCGTTAACTCTAGCTGGGGTTTTCGAGGAATGAGAAGTGTTGAAGTACTTCAAGTTTCTGGTGATTATTTGTATGCTGGTACCGGTGTTAGTTCTGCTGGTAACGCTTTAATATGGAGATTTGATGGCACGACTTGGCAGCTTGTTGGTGGCCAGGGCATAAATGGTAGCTGGAATTACGACACCTATGAAACGGTGACGAGTATGAGCAGTGCTGATGGCTTACTCTATGTCGGCCTAGGAAGTAGTGCTAATGATGCTGAGGTATGGACCTGGAATGGCACAACGTGGACAAAAATCGGTGGGGATAGTTTAAATGGTGGTTGGACGACAAACTTTGAAGAAGTTAATTCAATGGCTGCTGTAAATGGAGTTGTTTATGCTGGATTAGGAAATTCTGCCAATGATGCAGAAGTCTGGTCGTGGAATGGCACAACGTGGACAAAAATCGGTGGGGATAGTTTAAATGGTGGTTGGACGACAAACTTTGAGCGTGTGACTAGCCTCGCGGCGTACAAAGGACTCTTACTGGCAGGGCTCGGATCGTCTGCCAATGACGCAGAGGTGTGGTCATGGAACGGCACATCGTGGACAAAAATCGGTGGGGATAGTTTAAATGGTGGTTGGACGACAAACTACGAACAAGTAGATGCACTTACGCCTTATGGTCAATATGTAGCTGCTGGTCTCGGAACAACAGGCGGTGATAGTGAAGTATGGCTTTGGGATGGCAGCACATGGAGCATGATTGGTGGTGACGGGATAAACGGTAGCTGGATAGATGGTACCTACGAACGTGCTCGAACTCTGACGGTCTATAATGGCAACCTATATGTTGGGCTTGGCAATTCACCTGGTGATGGTGAAGTTTGGGAATACGCGGAATCTAGTTGGACTAAAATTGCGGGTAATAGTATAAATGGTGGATGGGGAAATGCGATAGAAGAAGTCGGTGCTTTCAGCCCGTATAAGGGAAAACTTTATGCTGGAACAGGAAATTCACCGAACGCAGATGCGGCGGTATGGGCATACGGAGATAATGGGTTTTTACAGACAACAGTTAGCAGTTTTGATACAAATTGGCACCATGTTGCAGCTACCTATGATAACGCCACCATGCGTGTATATGTAGATGGTGTTCTGCAAGGATCGCTTTCTAAGGTTGTTACGGTCAAAACCAGTTCTAAAAACCTATTGATTGGTTCAAATTACGGCGGTAGAGAGTTCGGTAAACCGAGAGGTCATTTTGAAGGCCAAATTGACGAACTTCGACTAAGTCGCATAGCTAGAAGCAGCTTTACAACTAAGCCATATGCAAACTCCAACCAAGTAATAAACCCTGTTGCGAGCGTCAGAACGAGCGACGTGTGGCACTGGGATACTTTTGCGCACACTCAAGCACCAAGTGGAGGCACCATTACATATAGGTTGTCTAATGATGATGGGACGAGTTGGCTGTATTGGAACGGAAGTGGATGGTCAACGTCATCTGATACTAGCTTTTCTAACGCGCCAAGTGTTATATCTACAAATATAGCAAGCTTTCCGATTACTTTTTCTGGATTAAAATGGCAAGCGGTTTTTCAAGGTAATGGCGACGAACAAGTAGCCCTTGATGGTGTCTCTGCTGAAGCGACATCCGACACAACTGTACCAAGTGCAAATCCGTCTAATATCACCGCTCTTAAAGCTACTGGCGGTAGTGCATTAAATTCTGGATCATGGACTAATGGATCTTCTCCTTATTTCAGCTGGGATGCTGGCAGCGATTCAGAATCTGGTTTGTATGGATACTGTGTCTATCTTGGTAGCGATATGACAGCTGACCCTATCACAACCGGAGGACTTCTTGGTACAAGCCCAATAAATACGGGTGGTAAATGTGCATTTATTGTATCTGGAAATTCTTTAGATCTTGCAACACCCGGCTATCTTGCTTCACCGCTTGTGACTAGTACAAATAATTATTATTTATCTCTTAGATCCATAGACGCTGCTGGCAATGTAACCACAAGTTCGTCACAGTTTACGTTTAAGTTCGACAACACCCCGCCGGAAAATCCAGATTTCATTACAGCACCATCAGGTTTTATAAATACGAAATTAGTTGAGTTAACATGGCCAACTTCAGGAGGAAATGCGGCAAGTGACACACATTCCGGCCTTGCAGGCTTGCAATACCGAGTTGGTAGTGGCGGTATATGGTACGGTGACACTCACTCAGGAACAGGCGACATGTCAGACTTACTTACTAACGATGGTTCGTATACGACCCAAGATCCAATCGATTTTGATGAATTACTTGAGGGCATTAATACGGTATATTTCCGAACTTGGGATCAAGCTGGTAACTATACGACAAGTTATGTTACAGCGACAATAAAAATAAATACCGCTGGAACTCCAAGTGAACCAAATAATTTGATTGCATCCCCAAGCGTTAACAGCACGAATTCATTTGGCTTTGATTGGGATGTACCGACAACGTATGTAGGTGATGTGAATAAAATCACGTATTGCTATACCGTTAATACTATTCCATCTTTAAGCACCTGTAACTATACTGCTGCTGGTTCAACGGAACTGACCGTCAGTGCATACGCAACCCAGCCGGGTACTAACACATTATTTGTTGTGGCTCGAGATGAATCAAGTAATATTAATTACTCTAGTTATGCTTCAGTTACATTTACGGCTAATACTACTGCTCCTGGTATACCTCTCAATACGGATATAGTTGATGTTTCAATTAAAAATACAAGTAACTGGAGACTCGCGTTAACATGGGATCCTCCGACGAGTGTCGGTGAAGGCATCGCAAGTTATCGAGTGAATCGTTCACTTGATGGTGTAGCTTTTAGTCAAATTGGTACCAGTTCTAGTACCACATATATTGATGCTGGCCTTAGTCAACAAAGGTACTACTATCAGATATCAGCTTGTGATAGCACAAATAATTGTGGAGCCGTAGGGTCACAGGTCAGTGAAATACCTACTGGTAAATTCACGTCACCTGCGTCATTGGTTAGTGGTCCTTCAACGTCAGGTATTACAACTAAACGAGTTACCATATCCTGGAGTACAGATCGCTCAAGTGACTCGAAAATTGCAATTGGAACACAAAGTGGCGTGTACAGTTCATCTGAAGTTGGTAATTCTACTCAAGTATCTGCACACGAAATTCAAATTGATAATTTATCGCCAGGAACAACCTACTACTATCGTGCCAAGTGGACCGATGAGGACGGAAACACGGGTTCAAGTCAAGAACAAACGTTCTCTACACTGCCAGCACCAACAGTAAAAGAAGCATCTGTTGATTCTATAGGACTTACCGGTGCCACGGTTAGCTTTACGATACGTGGGGCTAAAAAAGCTATCGTTTATTATGGGACGAGTGAATCTTTTGGTGGTTTTGAAGAAATTAATACTTCAGCAGATGAGTCTCGTTATGAAGTGAGGCTAACTAGTCTAGCTGATGGTACAAAATATTACTATATGATTAGCGGTGTTGATAGTGAAGGAGCAGAATACAAAGGAACAATCGCTTCATTCACGACACCACCGAGTCCTAAAATAACAAATTTGCGGTTCCAGCCTGTTGAAGGTGAACCTACAAGTACGCAAAAAGTCACTTGGGAAACAAACGTGGCGAGTTCTAGTCAAGTAATCTATTCAAAAGTAGATTCGATTCCTGTAGAAATTCAAAACTCAGAATTAGTACTTGAGCACGAAATCATCATACGGGATCTTCAAGATGACAGTGACTATAGTTTAATAGCCCAAAGTCGCGATTCAGCTGGTAATCTTGCCACATCAGATAGACAAAATTTCAAAACAGCTCTAGATACAAGGCCTCCAAAAATATCTAACATTGTCGTAGAATCATCCATACGCGGGTCTGGATCTGAAGCAAGAGGTCAAATAGTAGTTTCATGGCATACTGACGAACTATCCACGAGTCAGGTTGCCTACACTGAAGGATCTGATGCGAGTGAATTTAACAGTAAGACAGCTGAAGATTCGCGATTAACAAACGAGCACATCGTTATAATATCTGACCTACCAACATCACGTGTATTCAGTGTGCAGCCACTATCAAAAGATTCAGCAGGTAATGAAGCCGGCGGAGAGACACAAACGGCAATTATTGCACGAGCAACCGACAGCGCACTTACAATAGTTTTTAATACCTTGAAGGCTATATTTGGACTCTAAGAATGAAAAATAAAGATTTATTTATAGGGAAGAATGTATCACTTACATTCACAGTTGGTACTGAAACAGTTACTGCTGTACATACTTGCTCTGTAACAATCCCAGAAAATGAAATTACAATCATTTATGGACCTTCGGGAAGCGGCAAATCAAGTCTTCTAAACATTTTATCCG
>JAGQNP010000003.1 GCA_020428005.1 Candidatus Saccharimonadota bacterium | reverse complement strand
ATATCTTTTTTTGATTGCTACAATTTTGATAATTGTTGGACTAATTCCATTGTTCTTAACGAGAGAACCAACTAAAACTAGACAACACATAAGACTCGCAGGACTTCCTATACGTAAATTAAAAAGAGACTATATATCTGTCGGTGCATTCGGGGTGGAAAATACACTTAGTATATTCTTATGGCCAACTTTCATTGGTCTCTTTATCCTTATTGATAACACCGTCTACGCAAAGATAGGTCTACTTACAACCATAGCAATTATTTCTAGTATTCTTGCTGCCTATGCTATTGGCAAGATCATTGATAACAAAAAAGGTCGTGCACTTTTAAGGGCTAATGCAGTTGCAAACTCAGGTCTTCAACTAGCCAGACCTTTTATTTCAACTTATCCAGGAGCATTTTTGGTAAGTGTTGCTAACGATATAGTAACCAGTGGGTATCGCATGCCATATCAAAAGGGGTGGTATGATGCTGCCGATGACTTACCGGGTTACAGGATAGTTTATATCGCGTCTATGGAATGGTTTAGTAGTCTCTGTAAGTCGTCGATTTGGTGGTTTCTTGTGCTTCTAACTGGATTTTTTACTGACAGAACAGTCTTAAATGTTGGCTTTATATTAGCAGCGATAGCGTCTATGCTTATAATGACTGAGAAGTTCAAAGCACTTAATGTAAAAAAGCCATGACATCAAGAAAACGAAATCTCCACCACGCTCAAAAAAGCCTAAGACCCCTAAAAACAGTGTACTTAGTAATCTTGCTTGCCTTAGTTGTAGCAACTTCTGTATATTCGTTAAGACAAAATAACTTAAATGCTATACGTCTTCGCGATGCTGTTATTGAAGTAGACAAGAATAACGGTGACATCGAATCTGCACTTCAGGATCTTAGGAGGTATACGTACGCTCATATGAATACAAATCTGTCAGCTGGTACAACTTCTATTCAACAACCCATACAGCTCAAGTACACATATGAAAGATTACTTGCCTCAGAGAAAGAAAGAGTCTCCAAGGTAAATGAAAAAGTTTATGCAGATGCACAGGTTACTTGCGAGAAACTGTATCCAATCGGCCTTTCAGGTAGTGGCAGAATACCCTGTATAGAAGATTATGTAGCCAAGAATGGTGCTAAAGAGCAACCAATTCAGGATTCTTTGTACAAATTTAGCTTTACTTCGCCAAAATGGTCTTTTGATCTGGCAGGTATTTCCTTAGCCATCGCATGTGTTTTATTAATCATAATAGTTGCAAAGGTGAGCTTGGATCACTGGCTCAAAGGACAGATGAGGGACCACTTATAAAAACACCCCTGTACTATCACAGGGGTGTTTGTTCGTTGTACTGCTTGTATTAGTTGTTGCTTTCCTCAGTACCACTTTGAGAGTTGTTGTTTGTATTTGTATTATTGTTCTGATTTGAGTTCGTATTGCTTTGTGAATTAGGTTGAGCACACTTTTGTCCGTCCGGATTCTCTTGTACATACTTCTCAACTGCTTTTGCCACCTGACCGTCGTCTTTAAGGTTTTCCCAGAAGACAATTTGATCGCTGTTGATTATCATTTGGTCTTGTGGACCGTGAAGTTCACAACCAAGTTTCACAAGTTGTACATCACTATTTGCAGTTTGACCGTTTGGTTGGACCTGTTGATTGACTCTTAGATAGTAGATGTCATTTAACTTCATAAAGTTACTATTTGTAGTTGTAATTTTTCCAAAGTAAACCTGCCCACCATTCAAAAAGACCGCTTGATATTTAGTTGTATCAACATATTTGCCCTGATTATTTGAAGAAGGCTTAAATATAGCTAAATACGCAATAACGGCAACAATTAATAGTGTGATGGTAAACAATAGTGCTACAGATGCTACTCTCCAGTTTTTACCGTCGTCATTTGAACTTTTTCCTGCAGGTTTTGTAGCCATTGCTGGCTTATGGGCAGCAGGTGAACCAGAAGTATTTGTTTGTGCGCTATTTTGCGGAGCATTACCTCCACGGTTATTCCATTCCATTGAAAAAAACCACCTTTGTTTACAATTTCTTTACAAAAGTTAGTTTAATGCATAAGCAGTTAATTTGGCAAGTAAAATGACTAATATTTGATGTAATTTTTTACCACTGTATTAGTAATAGTAGTAAAAGCAGTTGACAACTCTAAACTCCACAGAGTATGGTAGGAGTACCATTAATAATTTCAAGAGAGAGGGAGAGATTGTAACAATGGCTTACAAGCATACAAACTCTAAGGGTGTTACATACTACTTAAATTCAAAGAACGTTACTCTACGTGGCGGCAAAGAGCAAACAATTTACTACTTTAGTAAAGATGAGCGACCAGAGGGAATTGATTCACTTCCAGCAGGTATGGTTGTGAACGAAAACCCACGAAACGGTTTTTTGACCGTAAAGCGAAAGTAATATAAATATAGAAAAAACAAGCCGCTCGAGGATCACCCCGGGCGGCTTTTTAATTGCACAACCTTAATCGTTATTCTGGTTTCTTTTTTCTAATACAAAAAGAGCTAGCATAAATATATAAGCACCAATACCAGCAAATCCAATAATAATGTTTCCAATACCCAGATTAACGCCTGACCAGAACAAAACGATTGCTGCCCAACTATAGGCAGATATCCTACGCGATTCACTTTCACCCCAAATAGAGTTAACAATCATTGCCCCAATAAAAGCACAGACAAACCAACCTATGAAGCTTCTAATAGGCACACCAAAGAATGGTCCAGGGTTTTCCCATTGCCAAAGAGTGAGTTTCGACATTGCCGGTGATAAAACAGCATAGGTTAGAGTTGTGAATATAGCAGTGAAGAGAGGTGTGAGAACCCCAATACTAACCTTTCGTGCCAACCAGAAAGCGCCAATAACTATAGGAGGATAGCTAAGCGCAACAATCCAAGGCGTTGTACCAAATAGCCTAAAGTTTAGTACAGAGTTATAGCTGAATTTACCATAAGGAATTCCAGTTTTGACCGCTAGTGTTTCGAACCCTATTATTAGAAGACCTAACGATACAAACAATAGCAATGCTCTTATGGGGCCACTTTGCTTTACTGAGCCAATAAATGAAGGAAGTGCAAAAAGTATTAATACGATTACAGAAGCAAAATAAGCCGTTGAACCGGATATTTGTGTTAGATTCATTAGAATAATTATCTCACAAAACCATTAAAGTATTAAATACTAATGACACAAAACCCGTCATTGTAAATATTGTAGATCTGTGGTATAATATCATCATGACAACTCCTGATAAAAGATCTGATTACATACAAGCCTTTGGTGAAATGAATAGGGGGGTTGATCCTGAGGTGCTTGACGACATGGGCTATACAGTACCTGCCGAACATTTACCAGAAGTCACTAACCTAGGTGAACGTAGATTATCTAAGGATGAAGCAGATTCTAAATCACGTCACCCGGGTTTTGGTGGACAACTGCCTATAGATTTGACGGAGATTGCCGATACTCCACTAGGGAGTGTTGACGAAAAACTAGCAGAACGTAGTAGACATCCTACGGCACGTATAGTGGAGCCCCCTGTTGGCGAAGACCCCGAAGACCCAGTTATTATTGATTGGATGAAAACGAGACAAAGAGCTGCACAACGTGGTGAAGGTGCTCGCTTAACAAGTTCTCAGCAGAATAAGAATGAACGTATGGCAATTAGGGCTCATAGAGCTCAAGTTCCAAAACAGCGACGAGGCAGATAAAATAATAGAGTGAAGCAAGACCTTTATAGTAAAAGGCCATTTTTTATTTTGGCACCAATGGATGACGTAACTGATACAGTTTTTCGTCAGATTGTTGGTAATTGTGCGCCGCCAGACATATACTTTACAGAATTTGTTAATGTAGATGGCTTGCAAAGTGTTGGCAGGCAAAAACTTCTCAAAAGACTACAATTTACTCCTGAAGAACAGCCATTGATCGCTCAGATTTGGGGTAAAACACCTGAAAACTACTATAAAACCGCGAAAGAGATTGTGGACGGAAGCTTTGCTAAGGAATTAGGCTTAAAAAACGGTTTAAACTTTGCAGGTATAGACATAAATATGGGCTGCCCTGATAAGGCAGTTCTAAAGAATGGTTGTTGCGCCGCATTAATAGACAATAGAGTGTTGGCAGGGGAGATCATTGAAGCTGTCAAAAGGGCAGTTGAAGAAATCAATCCAAACTTCCCTGTTAGCGTAAAGACTAGGGTGGGGCTAAAAGTTGTTGACTTAAGCTGGTTTGAGTTTTTATTAAAGCATAAGCTTAACATGTTAACTATTCACGGCAGAACCGCCAAGCAAATGTCAAAAGTCCCAGCAGATTGGGATTTGATTGGCGAAGTTCGCAAAATGAGAGATGTGCTCTGCCCCGAGACTAAAATCGTTGGCAATGGTGATGTAATGAATCGTGAACAAGGCGAGGAGTTGGCTAAAAAATACAAGCTGGACGGTATTATGATTGGACGTGGGGTATTTCATGATCCATTTGTATTTTCAGCTGAAAGTCCCTGGGAAACATACTCCAAAGAACAAAGAATCGAGCTCTATACTAAACATGTTAAGCTTTTTGCAAAAACTTGGCAAAACAACGAACGTAGTGTCAAAACGCTCAACAAATTCTGCAAAATCTATATCCAAAACTTCCCTGGTGTCAAAGAGCTACGTGAAAAACTTATGAACGCCAATTTAACCGACGAGTTGTTGATGCTACTAGAAAACAAAAAAGCCAGCCTATCTGACTGACTATATTTGGTGGGGATGGCAGGATTTGAACCTGCGACCAATCGGTTATGAGCCGACTGCTCTAACCCCTGAGCTACATCCCCATGGTTAACAGATGAGAGTATACCAGTAAAGTGGTACAATAATCTAGTTATGTTTACCAAAATTAAAAACATTTTTCATAAATCAAAACTTGAGCAGTTCAAGGATGTTAGAGTGATTAGTCTTATTTTCTTTGCAGTAATTGTTTTACTTGTGTCTTGGAACAGCGTAAACGTTATACAGACAAATTACGAGCTACAAAAACAGATAGCTCGAATGGAGCAGGAAAACGAGGTTAAAAAACTAGAGAATGAAAATCAAAAATTAAAGAACCAATACTATAATACCGATCAATTTCTTGAGCTTCAGGCTAGAAGACAGTTTGGTAAAGCTGCACCTGGTGAAACACTTATACTTGTTCCTAAAGAGGTTGCATTATCAAAGACTGTTGATGAGCCACAAGAAAATAGTTCATCCAAAACACAACTTCCTAGCAAATCAACTTTTCAGAAAAACTTTGAATCTTGGATGAACTTCTTTTTGCTTCGAAATTAAAAGAGCAGCGAAAACTGCTCTTTTGGGTTGCAAAATTATTGCTTACTTTTCTTCTTCGACGTGGAGTCTTACACCGCCACTTTCCATGAAGATGAAGTTTAGAATTACAGCCCCGATAGCACCTTGTACCCAACCAACAAAGAAGGCTACTAGTGGATATACAATAATTCCAAGTCCGAATACCCAAAGGCTAAGGCCTAGGCTCTTAACAAATGATGTGCTCTCAGATATAACACCTGCTGCTGTTGCAAATGAAACAAATACACCTACAACGAATGCAAAAGTTGCCTGGAAAGCACCAACAGTTTTTGCAAATGATCCCACACTTAGTTTAGTAACAGTGAGTTTTTTCATAACTCCTCCTCCTTAATTTATACTACTATTAAAACAAAGATTGGCAACTAGAGCAAACATCTAGGATAATAGTCATAAGCGTTATGAAGGTTTGACAAACTCCACCTCTGTTTGCTATGATTACCTAGCCCAATTTTGTAAACCAAGCGAAGCTGTTTGCGAAATTGAGAGGAGGCGGCTTTGTGGGTTTACTAAACGTGATCGGAGATTCATTCTATCGATCGCCGTGGTAAACTTACTGTCACACGTCGATGACGCGGGGTAGAGCAGCGGCAGCTCGTTTGGCTCATAACCAAAAGGTCGGAGGTTCGAGTCCTCCCCCCGCTACCATAAGCACTTTGACCTCTGTTATTTCTAACAGGGGTTTTTCTATGTCATAAAACTCTAAGGTGTTATTTAGTTCCAGTCTTTCTTGGTCAGCTATTGCAATAACAATCATTTCATAGTATTATATGCTCGATTTATGAGTTATGCACAAAGAGAACATGTGGCTTATCCTGAGTTTTCTGGTCTTGAAGAAGGTCAGCAATTGTTTGATATTTGGAACGACTATTATACCGATAGAGTTGGTCCTGCGTTTCCTGACACGGTTATGCTGCCAATAGGGGGTGTCCCTACAGAGGAGGGTGAAGCGATATTTGGTCATCATTTTGATGTAATGGCACAAAGACAACGAGAATGGCAATTTGCTTGGCGTCTATTTAGTTTTGTTAGAGACCGACTTGAGTTTGATATTCCAATCGAAGAAGGTGGTGAGACTGTCATTGCTCTGCCACGCACAGACTTTAATGAAAAACAGAACGAAATAGCTCAAGACGGTACTGTTAAAAGAGGCTTGTCAGCCTTTGCCGATAGAAGTGGTTTTGATTTTCCTGAACACTTTGAAGCATCAAGAGATTTGCCACGCTATACCAGAATACTAGAAGACGGAAGTGTAGAGTTAGTGCAAGAACAAGACGCTACACTGGCAGTACGTGAAGCAGGCATAGCTACAAGTGGCATTGTTGTCGCCGTAAGACGACTATACGGTCCAACCCACCAGCAGTTTGAAAGAGATTTACGTGCAGTTGAGATGTCACTTGTTCCGCACAGTACATTAAGTGAGGAACATGAAGAGCACCCTGTACTTATGGACACATACCGTGACCGTGCAGACGACAAACTGGACTTAAGTGACGACGCAATCATAGAACGACTAAACGGTCAGCGACCTCGTACCTATGATTGGGGTACTGTAGTTTAACCCCTTCCACCTAGCTAATTCTTCCAGTAACACGTTCCAATTCGAATGTACTTGGGCTACCAAGATTGAATAACAGATAGAGATTCACCAAACAGTGAATCTCTGTTCTTATGCCACCTCTGTTATCTGAGTTCGAGTCCTGGTTGGTCCTTCATTTACAGTAATCAAGTATTATGTTATAATAAACAACATGCTTAGGAATATCATCTCTGAATTAGTACCCGAAGTTCATGAACAGCTTCGGACTGGTGTTGATTTACCTGGAATACCCGATGCAGCACGTAAAACTGATGATTTTCCACGTTCTGACCAATGTGGGCGACTTAGTCTAGTATTGTTTAAACTTTTGGATGCCAAAGGTTTACCTGTTCGCAGAGAGCTTCATACGCACCCATACTCAAACCAATGGCATTTCATTCTTGCTCATGGAACTGGTGAGCCTTCAGACGACGACATTATCACCGACCTTAACCCTTGGACGTTTGCCACAACAGACGAGAAGTTACCAGACTTTCTTCATACTGATAGACGCAGAGCAATCGATGCTGTACTGGCTAGTGGTTCGCATCAGGTACGTGCCGAGTGTCTAGAAATATCGACTATTGCGGTAGCAAACTTTATTGAACCAATAGGTCCTGCAGCTGACCAGCTGATATACGAGGCTCATGCAAGAATGTTTGAAAAAGGTGAAGCTGGTTTCGACTTTGGCTTCACTGACTCAATCATTGATTAAGCCAAAGCAATCTCCACCTGCCTAGTTCTGCTAGCAAACTGTTCCAATTCGAATGTACTTGGTTAAAAATTGACGGAGGATAGTTTTTATGCTAATATTAGTACAATTGTTTTCAATGATCCCGGGTTTTGTAGTTTAGAGATTCACTCGATTTCATTCTGGCAATCAGAGTACTAACTATAAAATTAAGGATATAAATGTCTTATACGCGTATGCGTCGCTCATACGGAGCACAAAAATCAAACCGTTCAAATTATAGAAGGAAAAGTAGTAAACCCAAATCCAGCGCTAGCATTAACCCACGAAGGTTTATTAAGGTTGCAAAGACCGAGGAAGTAAGTGAATATCAGCCGACTCATATGTTTAACGATTTTCAAATAAGTGATTTGCTTAAAACTAATTTGTCACGAAAGGGTTATAAAGTTCCTTCTCCAATCCAGGATCAAGCAATACCTCTAGCTTTAGAAAGTAAGGATATAATCGGGATTGCCAGTACTGGCACTGGTAAGACAGCTGCATTCATTGTGCCAATCATTCAAAAGTTATCAACGCAGCAGAGTTCTGCTGCGTTGATAATCGCACCTACTAGGGAGCTGGCTCAGCAAATTGAAACTGAATTTAAAGAAATGGCTAAAGGCTTTGGAATTCGATGGGCAACCTTGATTGGCGGTAGTAGCATGGGTTATCAGTTGAAAGATTTAAGAAATAATCCCAGAGTTATTTTTGGTACACCAGGTAGGATTCAAGATCACTTAAAAAGAGGCTCATTGTCACTTAGTAAGTTTAATATGGTTGTATTAGATGAAGTTGACCGAATGCTTGATATGGGATTTATAAATGATGTAACAGAAATACTTAAGTTCACTAGTGGCACTAGGCAATCTCTATTCTTCTCTGCTACTTTGGGTGCTAAAGTCCAGGATTTAGCGATGAGATTTAGTAACTCTCCTGTAACAATATCTATAAAAGCTAGTTCAACTAGCGAAAATGTGCACCAAGACATAATAGGTTTCGGAAATTCTAACGAGAAGATCGAAAAACTTCACAATCTGCTAATAAATCAAGAAGTTGCTAAAGCGATTGTTTTCGATGAAACACAACGTAACGTAGATCGACTAAATCAAGAACTTATTGATCGAGGATTTTCTGTAGAAGCAATCCATGGTGGCAAAACACAGAGTAAGAGGCAGCGTGCTTTAAAGAAGTTTAAGGATAGTGAAGTTAATATTCTAGTTGCAACTGATGTAGCTGCTCGTGGACTGGATGTTAAAGACATTACTCATGTCGTAAATTATTCCATACCGCGAGAGTATGACGACTATATTCATAGGGTTGGCCGAGCCGGCCGAGCCGGTAAGATGGGCTATGCATATACATTTGTGTCTTCTAAGGACATTTAATAAAGGAGGGTAGTATGTCGAAGGATAAAGGTAGAAAAGAAGTAAAAAAACCGAAAAAGGCCAAGACAGATGGCTAATTACAAGAAAAAAGCGGATTTCTTCGATACGGAAGAAGGTAATGATTTTATAAAGGCATTAAAGACCATGGTGAAGGATAATAGTTATTATACCGAACCAACTTTTAGTGCAAATAGCGAACTATATCCGGATCAGTTGATACCTTTTGTCGACAAGCATGTTCAATATATAAGTAACCATTCACTAGTAAATCCTCAACATTACTTAGCGAATCTAAGGATAATAACTAAAGTACGTAGATAGGCTACACTTAACTAACTCTTCAATCAACAATTTCCAATTCGAAGTAGTTTGTACAATCATAAGTACTATATAACAGAGGTAATTTGTCTCTTTTTTGTTATAATATAGTCATGGACAAAAAGTTATTAGAGACGTTTTTACTTAGTTCCAGAACAAAGACTTATGCGGCAGCTAATGGTAAAACCAGAGCTTTATTGCCAGAGTCCGTTCAGTACGAGTTTAGTGATGGTGACTTTTCATGCCGTGATGTTTACTACATAGGCAATGGTATATTCCCTGGCCTAGAAACTATTTTTTATAAGAACAAGCCAGTTTGGTCGATGTCGTACTTTGGTAACTTTTCTAAAATGACAGAAGAACAGGCTGATGGTATGTTGCGAAAAGCTCTAATTGATTTATGGGAAACAGCACGCATATATAAACGAGTCGAAAAAGACTATGGTGACTTTACTTATGTTTGTGAAGGCTCTGGTAGTATTGATGAACTACAGGGCACAGAGGAGATTTATGCAGGTAAAGAAAAAGTATACTACCTTTACTATGCAGGTGGTTTTATAGGTTAATTTTTAATTTGAGGTGCTGATAAGATAACAATATGAAAAAATACATTCTTTTAGATTGGGATGGGAATTTAGCAAGGACGCTGGACATTTGGCTAGATGCTTGTCATATAGCAATAAATAATCAAGGTATTCAAAAAACTGACGAAGAAATAGCAGCAAGCTTTGGTCAATTTACTAAGTATTTAACCGAATGGGGAATAAGTGATGTGAATGCTGCCATAGAGGATGCTGATAAGGTTGCGAAGAAACAGTTGCCTGAAGTTGAACTATATCCTGATGCAGCGGCAGTTTTGGAAACTCTTAAGGAGCAAGGTAAGAAACTAGCCTTAATCACCACTTCGCCTCACGAAAACATCCAGCACCTACTCGAAAAGCATGGATTGGGTTCAATGTTTGATGTGATAGTGGCAGGTGATGACGTTGAAAATCACAAACCACACCCAGAGCCGTTAGATACGGCTATCGAACAGCTTGGAGGAAATAAGGAAGATTCAATAATGATTGGCGACTCCGACAAAGATTTGGGTGCTTCTGAAAATGCAGGCGTAGATTCAATTCTATTTTATCCACCTGAGCATGAAAGATTCTATAGTTTAGAAAGCTTAAAATCTCACAATCCAACATACGTTGTTTCAGATTTTAAAGATGTAATTGATATTGTTAATTAGCTTCAGCCTTCTTCGGTAGCTTGGTATACTTAATAACAAATGTTTAGTGAAAATTTTGTATGGGTGGCTCTAGCTGTTGCTGCATATGGCAACTATTTCTATCTGAGAGATACCCTAAAAGGTGAAACAAAGCCAAATAGGGTAACATTCTTTCTTTGGGGAGCAGCTCCATTAATTTCATTCTTTGCTCAAAAAGAAGGTGGTGGAGGAATACAGATTCTGTATACATTAATCATAGCCCTAATGCCTTTAATTATTCTTGCAGCATCATTCTATGATAAAAAAGCATACTGGAAACTAACCAAGTTCGATGTTGGTTGTGGAATACTTTCACTTATTGCATTAGGGATACTCATAAGCACAGACCAGACACTACTAGCTTTAGTATTTAGTGTTATTGCAGATTTATTTGCTGGTATGCCAACAATAATAAAATCATACAAATACCCCGACACAGAGACTGTGAGTGCGTATGCTCTTGAAATAGTAAGTTCAATAATCGTGGTATTGACCATTCACGATTGGTCTTTTGTTAATTATTCCTTTGCGGTCTATATACTATTTATGAATATACTATTTACTTCTTTACTAGTTTTTTCGCCAAAAAGAAAAGAACCAATCTTTCATTAGGCTCCGGCAACTATTAGTTTTGATATTATTAGTCTATGAAAATCAGTGATGGGTATGTAGATTTTATGAGCTACAAAACATACTACATAGTATACGGAGACTTGAGTAGTGAACAGACACCATTGGTAGTCCTGCACGGTGGACCTGGCTACCCTCATTATTATTTAGAAAACATAAGTGTACTTGCTGAACATGAGCGACCAGTAGTTTTTTACGACCAACTTGGGTGTGGCAAGTCAGACAGGCCTGATAATCCAGAACTGTGGACTATAGAGCTATACACTGAAGAGCTAAACGTGATTAGAAAAGCACTTAACCTGAACACCATTAACTTACTTGGCCAGTCTTGGGGTGGAACTCTAGCGTTGGAATATATGTTTACTAAGCCAAAAGGTGTAGAAAAACTTATACTTGCAGACCCTTTGGTTGATACAAAGTTATGGGTGAATGAAGCAAAAAGACTAATAAAAGAACTACCTAGATGGGCAGCGGACATAATGATAGAGCACGAAGCCAAAGGAACAACGGACTCCTTTGAGTATCGAGAAGCATACGCTGTTTTCAAAAAGAAACATATCTGTCAGTTAGAGCCATATCCAAAGGCTATGGCTAAGTCTGACAATGAAGCTGGACAACCCTATACAGTTATGTGGGGACCAAACGAAACAACAGTAACAGGTGTTCTCAAAGACTGGACTTCCTTAGACAGGATTCACGAAATAAAGATACCAACCCTATTTATTTCTGGAGAGTACGATGAAGCTACTCCAAAGCAAATTGAAATTGCAAAAAATTTACTACCAGGCTCTGAATGGGTTTTAATGGAAGGCTGTTCACATACACCAAATTTAGAACAACCAGAAAAGTTTATGAAAAATGTGTCTGATTTTTTGAAATGAACCCCCTTCTACTTAGCGGACTCTTCAATAAGCATGTTTCTATTCGATTGCACAAGGTCTAACATAAGTATTTTGAACTCATATAAATCTGAGGATGCTAGTTGCTTGTTTTTTCGCTTATGACTATTATTAAAACAATAATTTAAGGAAATAAAATGGAAGAAAATAAGATAGTTAACACTCAAGTTACTCCCAACATAAACACAAGTAATGTGCCTAATAGGGGAAAAGGCAAATTAATAGGCATATTTCTGGCTATTTTAGTTTTATTTGGGGCAGTTTTCTATGCCTATTATAATCAATACAAGACCCTTGAAGACACAAAAAAAGTACTTGAATCTACGAGCAATGAATTAGAAAAATCAACAGCAAAGGTTCTTACATTAGAAGATAATGCAAAAGTTCTTAGAGATAAAAAGAGAAAGAAAGACCTAGATTTATTTACCTATGCGTTTAGAAGTTACAAGGCCGATAATGGCACTTATCCTACAACCGAAGGTAGTCAGTCGCAGAGAATATACAATGATGAACTTTCAAAATTCGTTAGCGACTTTACTGAACCAACAACTAATAACTTATATGGTTTTGAAGCTATTGCACAGGTTCATACCCCATCTCCTTTAGAACTAGGAGTGATTCAGTATCAGTTACTTGGAAAGTGTAACCCAGACAATCAAGATTTTATTGACACTACAAGTGAAAATGACGCTGCTATCAGAACAGTTCTTGAGTCTGGTGAGACCTACTGTCTTGATATATAGCAACCAACTTAATTACTCTTCAAGTAACAAGCTCCAGTTCGAATAAATGTTAAAATATTTACGTCTAAAAGTAGAAGTGGAGGAGAAATGAAGAAGAATTTAATCACAGTCGCTGTTTTATCAATAATTGTTGGACTAGGAGGTGGCTACCTCATTGCGAATACCATGAGCGACTCGACCGATTCTCATATGCATGAAGAGACGATGATTGCTGAAAGTGATGACCATTCGTCCGAATCTATGACTCACGCTCATGAAATGTTCACGGTAGATAAAGAAAACGCACCAACAGTTAGTTTCACTGTTGAAGAAGATGCTAAATCTGGCTGGAATATAAAAGTTGTTACAACTAACTTCACATTTACACCTGAAAACGTTAATGGAGATAATATTGCTGGTGAAGGTCATGCACATCTTTACGTTGACAATGTTAAAGTCGCACGACTATATGGACCGTATTATCACTATGACGGAAGTTTTGATGGCACGAAAACCTTCAAAGTGACGCTAAATGCCAATGATCACAGTGAATATGCAGTTGACGGGCAGGTAATACAAGCCGAACAACAAGTGACGCACATTCACTAGATATCTTATTTTCTTACAGTAAAATTTCCTTCCACTTCCTCTTGTAGATGGTCATGAAAGTTAAATGTACCTGCTTCATTTAGTGTAACTTCAAGACTATCGCCTTTGGCAAGTGTTTCCTCTTCAATGCCATTGTAATATATGTGCTTATCATGAAAGCCGAAGGCAACAAGCCGTTGTTTATCGTCGTTATTAGTTATAGTTAGCGTGTCGCAAAGTTTGGCATCTGTATGGTTAGGTATCACTGTATCTCCTTCAATAACAACAACATGCTCTTCACCTATGGTCTCACATTGGATTTCAGTATTGGACTTTGATAAGTAATGGTCGTACATATAAAAACCACCGTAAATTGCCCCCATAGCAATGATCGCAAATAATGTAACAACTGCCCCAACCCTAAGTTTTCCCATACAACCTTAATACTAACACGCTATTTTCACAGATCGTGACTAAATATTGGCTGGACTTATAATGTTTTTGTTAATATAAAGTAATGAAATATTTTGCACACGCAGGTGAGGTTCACGAAGCTTCAGGTAATAGTTTAGCTAGAAATATTATTATCTTAGCTATGGTGATAGCACTTATTAGCATTGTGATAATTTTAGTAACAAGCAAAAATTCTGGTTCAAAATC
Organism: Candidatus Saccharimonadota bacterium; assembly: GCA_020428005.1. Taxonomy (GTDB): domain Bacteria; phylum Patescibacteriota; class Saccharimonadia; order Saccharimonadales; family JACQNP01; genus JAGQNP01. The sequence goes on along the minus strand of JAGQNP010000003.1, from coordinate 34,220 downwards.
TGGCAACGATGAAGAAGAATGATTTGCAGTTTTGATATATGAGCCTACCCAATTCTAATATTACTTGGACAAAATTATCCTTAAGAAGGATTGATAGTGACCAAACTTGAAACGATCAGTTATGTTTTATTAGATGAATGGACGATTAGCCAAAACGAAAAAACGTTATTAATATCTGGTGGTGCAGATGCGCAGTTTGAGATTGTTCTTGAGGCAGCCGATCAATCCTTATTCTCATCTTTAGGTACGGGTAAGACTTTTGTAAGAGATCAGCTTAATAATTCAGACCAAAGAGTACTGGAAGAACTAATAACTGCCGGAATAGTTATTCCTAAATTCAGCAAAGTAAAACCTGTCACAATAAGTATTCTTGGTGATGTCGCTGATGATGCCATTTGGCAATTTAATAACAAAATATTGAAGAAGGTCGAGCCAAAGAAAAAATATGATGTAGCTCTAGTTACTCGCACGAATAGCAGTTATTCAGAACTATTAGGCAGTATTAATTATCAATCTATTGCTGTACCACATCTGTTTACCGATATGGCGTATCATCATACATTTTCCATTGGGCCATTAGTATTCCCAGGTGAAACTGCTTGCATAGCATGTCTTCAGGGTCGCATATCTACAAGATGGGGAGATGATCCACCACCAGAGCACCCGAGGGCTCATAAAAAATACACGGGATTAATTAGTGAATTAATATCTACAGAACTAGAAAGAATTGCGAATGGTGACATGAGTTTGGTCAATAAGACAGTTTCGTGGAATTTTCAGGACAGAAAAATAAAGAACAATCAATTGTTAAAAGTGCCACTGTGCCCAATTTGTTCTAACAATAAAATTGACCACACTGGAGCATTAGAGTTACCATGGTGACAATATGAAGGCACTGCGTACACAGTTTGATGACATGAGATTGTCGAACGCTGTTGCCACTCCAACTTGTTCATCATGCTGTTGTTGCTGTTGTTGTCTGGCAACATCTATAGCATCATCCTCACTACTTGCCCAACGTATAGCAAAAGAGGGCGAGAGACATGATGTATTCAATCGACATGTTTTAACAATACTCGCCACGCTTTTTGTACCAATTGTTGGCGTCTTGGTGTATTTTGGTTTCTGGACAATAAATACACTTTTCAGTACATGCACAACACACAATTATTCTGGCTTATATAGAAGAGGTGCCACATATGAAGTTTGTACAAATCCGGGATCAGCTGCAATCTTGCCATTGTTGGTTATTGTTCCTTTTCTAGTGTTGTTTTATCTTTATGCCCGAGTTCGTATTGAAAATCCACTTAAAAGGGCTTTGTTGGTCACTGCAATCATTGCAATTGCATTTACAGCAGAGTTTTTTGGAGGCGCTTTTCTGATTCTTACGGGAGTTGGGGGTCTGGCATATCTCATTATGATACCCATAATTGTTGGTTGGATATCAGTTTGGTATTACAAACATTTAGGAAAAGAGGTTGATGATGATCTAGATGTACCAAAACCGCCTAGTGCATCAACTAATAATATAAACGAACCATACAATGGACAATCTAACCAATCCTCTCAGTCAAATACTACTCTTACAGGCTCCGAATAATCGCCACGGAATTACTCTTGAACCACAGAGAGCAAAAGTTTCTCTAAGTGATGTTCAGGATATTGTTCATATGGGTGTACCCAGTTCCGTTAAATCTCCTTGGGAAAGTGCGGCTGGCGGTATTGGTAGGAATGAAGAAGATGCAAAACTTGCAGCTATTGGTGAAGCAATAGAAAGATATAGTGCGACATTGATCGAGCTGCCTTTAAGACATAGGGATTCTATAACGACGGACAGAATCGTTACCGCGGATAAATGGTGCTTGTTTACCAAAGAACATAGAGAAAGAGCCGATTTTCCATTTAAAAACATTTATTCAGATAATTGTATGTATACAAATGTTTATGATTTGCAGACAAATAAAGAGACATGGATTCCGCAACCCCTAGTAGCTCTTCGTGATGATTATAAGACTGGTATACCTACATCATCGGGATTAGCTGCTGGCCCTAGTTCGTACCAGGCCTTGCTGAGAGCTATACAGGAGTTAATTGAAAGAGATGCTCTAATGATGACTTGGCTGCATAGTATTCCGGCAAGGTCAATTGAGACACCAACATTTTACAAGTCACAGGTAAAAGAACTAAATGGTGAGATGTGGGCTTTTGATTTAACGCCTGACTATAGTCCATTCCCGGTAATTGCAGTTGCCGGTGGTATTCCCAAAAAAGGTAAGTGGAGATATTCTCTCGGAGTTGCTTGTAGAGAGACTTGGGGAGCAGCTCTCGATAAAGCGTATTTGGAATGGAATCAAGGAGTGCTTTTTGCTGGTATATACGAAAAATATGTCGACACATCATACCTGAAAGATCCATTTAAACTTAAATCTTTTGATGAACATGCCATATACTATTCGATTCATCCCGAAGAATGGAATGATTTACCATTCTTCAAAAATAGGGATCAAATTTGTGAACTTTCTATCAGAGGCAAGGAAATGACGTGTGAACAAGCTTTAAAAACCATAAAAAGTTCACTTAATAAGAGCAGTATTAATCTTTATTATCGTGACATTACAACAATTGATGCTTGTCAGCTGGGCATAAGAGTAGTTAGGGTAGCTTCACCTGACCTAGCTCCAATTTTTGCACATCAGGAATGGCCTCTAATTGATAAATTAGAAAGCAAACTACACAGTAGGTATTCATGGGCACCTAAGAACACAGATTTTCCAAATTTAATGCCTCATCCGTTAGGGTAACTATGGAAGATGATGAGCTATATTTTGATAAATTTTGGGAAGCTTCGTCTCTTGATAAATTTAACTTAGAGCAATTTGCACAGTCATTAAATACTTACGACAGTGACGACAAAGAACTTACATTAGAATTGCCCATTAAGCCTGTATCGATTCCGATTTCATCATCTGCCACAAATAAAATTGCGAAAAAACGCAAAAGTAGTAGAGAATTTTCTAACAGGGAACTTTCGATAAAAAATCTTGGACGAGTTCTATCGTCATTTTATGCATGGAATGGTTTAGAACACCGCGCATATCCCTCGGCTGGAGCTACCTATGTTAACGAAATATTTTGCGTGGCATTTAACGTAGAAAACTATTCAGGCAAAATTATTTACTATGATCCAGAGTTACACGGAATAACTATAGTTAAAGATAATGCTATCTCTTGGGCAGAAGCAAAAGACAAACTAAATATGAACATAGAGGGTGAACCGAACTTACTTGTTATTTTTGTATCTTTCACAGAGCGAGTTTTATCAAAATACGGCGAAAGAGGAGGAAGATTTGCTTTACTAGAAATTGGTGCAGCATTACAGCAACTATCCTTACAAGTTGCAGAGTCAAAAAGATTAAAGGGTGTAGCAGTAGGTGGAATGCTGGATAATTTTTGGAAGAGAGAACTAAAACTCGACAGAACGGACGCACACATAACTATTGGCTATCTAGTCGGACAGTGAACCTCTAATGAATTTATAAACAAGTTCTATCATGAGATTTGACCATAAAAGTTTATGCTTATTATATAATGGCAAGATGGTATATAGTTCTGCAAATAAAAAACAAACTGGCTTTACTATAGTTGAAGTTATGATCGTGTTGGCTATAGCTGGTCTTGTATTGTTAATAATCTTTCTTGCAATACCAGCACTTCAGAGAATATCTCGTAACAACCGACGGGATAACGATGCGCGTATGATCGCTAACGCAATAAATGAATGCCTGACAAATAATGGCAATCAAATAATTAAATGTCAGACCGCCAATGACATCCCTTTAGAAGTATCGAGCTTGAGTTTTTTCACTGGATTTCATTATGGTTCTGATGCACTCAATAATTCTGTGCCACCTACGCCGGAAGAGCCAAACTGGCTATTTTCATTACGGTGCACTGCTGATGGCACGTGGTTTCTGTCTAGTAACCCTTCACATGCTTTTGTTGTTACTTATGAACGAGAAAATGCTTCGTCTGTACAGAATAGATGCATAGACGGCTAAATAGTCGAAAACATTATTGAGGAAAAAATTTGACAATCGTGATAAAAAAGCACTATTATTATAAATAAGTTGTAAATATAACAAAAAACTTTAAAAATTTTGAGGGAAAAAATGAAAAAACAAAGATTGTTTTCGTTTAGTGGCGTTTTGTTACTTGCTTTCTATGCAGTTTTGAATGTAGCTGTGGTATTTTTACCAGCCAGCAAAGCACATGCAGATACGCCAAATGGCCCAACTAAAAGGGTCGTCGTTCGTTACAGTAATGTTTTAGGCGCTAACACCAATGGTGACTATACGAGTACACTATCTGGCTATGTGCAAGAAGTCGAGAAGTTCGACACCATCCCTTATGGTGTTTATAACGTTGATGCTGAAGGTGAGAGTTCTATAAATGGTAGCGGTCTATTTACTGAGGTTTTTGAAGACAGGTTTTTAGAACCTCAGGCCAATGTACCATTACCGTCAATAGGTGCTGATGCAATAACAGGCCGATTTTCAGATACTGGTACAGTTACGGAGTATGACGGAACAGGCTATGCTGTAGCTATTCTTGATACAGGAGTAGATAAGAGTCATTCTTTACTTACAGGTAAAGTTATAAGTGAGGCTTGCTTTGGTGTAAACGATGCACCAAACAATGTTTCTAGTCTTTGTACTGGTGGCGTTGAATTCGTAAGTGGCAACAATACTGCAATAGACTGTTCAGGAGCAATTGATGGATGCGGGCATGGTACGGGAGTAGCGGGAGCTGCCGCAATGCCAGTAACAGCGTCAGGTTATGACATAGATTCGGACATGACCGATGATCTTATTGGTGGTGTCGCAGAGGGTGCCGATATAGTCGCACTGAAGATATTTTCACAAATAAGTGACAGCATCGCGTGTGGCGGTCCGCCAACATGCGCGAGGGTATATTTTTCTAGCGTGTTATCAGCAATTGACTATCTAAACGCATTGGATGTTGGCGAGCCAATTGTAGCAGCCAATATGAGTCTCGGTGGAGCAGCATCATCATCTGAGTCATACAATACTTCGGGTGAGTGTAGTGCTGCTTTCGGTTCATCCACCTATAACGCTTTTGTATCAGCATTTGCGGCATTGAAAGCTAATAAAATTGCCCCTGTTGTTGCAAATGGCAACAATGGCGATTTAGCCGGAAATGAAGATGGTATTCTATTCCCGGCGTGTGTACAGGGTTCAGTTGCTGTCGGAGCGACGAACGTTATTGGCGATACAATATCAAGCTTTTCAAATAATGGTGCATTAACAACACTACTAGCACCTGGTGGTGATTGGGATGGTGTAAATGATGATTCATTAGTTTGGTTGCCACTCGCAGAAACACCAAATTCGATTACAGGTGTTCAGGGAACATCAGAAGCTGCCCCAATGGTCTCAGGTGCATTTGCGGTTCTAAGGGAAAAACATCCAAATGCTTCAGTGGATCAACTCGTTACTTTACTCCAGAATACTGGCACAAATATTGCTGAAGTACGTGCAGGATACAGTTCATTTAATAAGAAAATTATTGATCTTACGAATGCTCTTACTACTAGCACGTACCCGACTATAGATACATTTACAGGTCCTGGTGGAATGGTAAATGAAGGTTCAGATACTGCTCTCACGATTGCAACAACTAATGCTCAGAGTTGTTCATTAAATAATGGAATTGGCAGTATTGCGACTTCTGGTGTTGTCACCGTTCCTGGTTTTGCTAGCTATACATTAACTTGCACGGGACAATACAACGACACCGACAGCAGTGTTTTGAACATAGGAAGTTTTAACCCTCGTCCTACACAGCCGAACTTAGGACAACCACTAACACTTAGTACTGATGTAGGTAGCAGATCAGCTACAATCAGCTGGCAAGCATCAACTGACCCCGATGGGATAGACCATTACGAAGTTTTCCTAGATGGTGCAAGTCATGCTACAACAACAGGTCTGTCGTATACGTTTACTGATCTGGGCTTGAACTATAACTATACTGCAGCAGTTTACGCTGTTGATACGCTAGGCGCCTGGTCATTGGCTGCAAGTACTGGAATTGTCCTTGGCGCCACGTCAACCCCGGGCACTCCAGACACCGGATTGTTTAATATATTTGGCGCAAGTACAACGGCACTATTCTTATCAGCTACTGGAATCGTATCTACTGGTGCAACGATTGTACTTGGAAGACGATACTACCTATAGTTGGAATGTTATAGGTGCGGTATAAAAGCAGAAAACGAAGTAAAAGAATCGTCATTATATTTGTTCTAGTTGGCTTTATTGTAATAGTTACTTTTGGAGCATTCATTATCTTTCGTAACAACAATGGTGATGAAGACAAGGAAAAACCAGCTATTTCAGGTAATAGTAGTTCAACAACGGTTACAAGCAGTGACGGCAAACCCGCCACAATATTCGATGCGATAGAATCGTACAATGATTATCAAGCTTTTATCAAAGATCAAACCCGAAAAACTGAGGTAGTTAGGATAACCGAAATAGTTACTGATGGTATTGATTGGAATACTCAAAAAGTTGTCCCAGTTAAATTTTTTGCTTCATCGGGTCAAAGTATCCAATCTGTAATTGTTGACGATAATGGCTTGATAACAGTTACCATACTAGACGCTCCTGGAGGTTGTGTTTATCCTGCTATTCAAAATAAGCATCTTGGATTTGCCATAGTGGCTAATGACAAAGAAGTTTCATCGCAAACTAGTGTAAAAATAGAAACTATTAAAAACGATGCCATGTGTCAGCAGAACTAGAAACTGAAGATAGATATTTACACGTTTATAAATATATGAGTATAAAGTGTACAATAGAAGCATAACTGTCATGAGTGCTGAGAGATACAGTAAGTACGATACATAGTATCACAGATCAAATTCGAGTCGTCGAATTATTCCTGAAATACCTCAAAAAAACGACAAAAACGATGCAAGTACTCCAATCGTGCCGAATAAAATCATCATCCCACCTACCAAAAATACTATTATCACCAAAAATCAAAACTTTATATCTGATATTCAGCAATCTTCGTTAAATAGCCCGATAAAGCGCCCACTACCAAAAATTAATCTGCAGACAAAGTCTGATGAGAAAACAGTTTCAAATAGACAAACTAAGCCTATAGAACCAGTTGCTAAAAAATATGACTTTGAGAAACAAATATCACAAAAGCAAAAGAGAAAATTTGGTCCCAAACTATTCTATGCTTTTGGTGTTTCTGTATTTATATTGTCATTTGGTTTAAATATTTACTCCTTTGTAATAAATAGGCAGGCCAAGGACGAGGTGAGTGAAGTAGCTGCAGCTACTTCGTCGGTTGACGAACAGGGTGTACAACAAGGAACAGGTAGCGATCCAAGTTCTGATAAACCAAATCAGAATGCTTTTAATAATTATCGTGTTGCTCCTGATCGTCCAAGATATTTAAGAGTGCCAACTAAGTCTATAAATGCACGCGTGAAGGAACTCGGACTTGCAGGTGATGGTTCTGTCGATGCACCGTGGAATGTTCACGATGTAGGGTGGTATAACGGTAGTATAGTTCCGGGTAGCAAAAATGGTGTTTCACTTTTTCTTGGGCATATTTCTGGCAGAACAATGCCCGGCGTCTTTAAGGATATTGCAAATTTGTCGGCTGGCGACATTATTGAAGTCGAAAAAGGTAATGGAGAAGTATTGAAGTACCAAGTAGATAAAGTTGAGCAATACGATATTGATTCCATTGACATGGCTAAAATACTGTACGAGGTGGATCAGGGGCATCAAAGTCTAAGATTAATGACGTGCTCAGGAAAATATGATAGTAAAACCGAGTCTTATGGTTCGCGTGCAGTTGTTTACGCTTCGCCCGTTAAATAAGTCCTTCACTACAGTTATTACATATTCCATACATTTCAAAATGATGTTTTGTTGGGATAAGTCCAGCTTCTTTTGTTAACTCTTTCATGAGTATTTCTATACGTTTGTTGTTTATTTCTATTGATTTACTACATATTTCACAAGTAGCATGGTGATGGTGGGGTTTGAACATATCACTTAGTTCAAAAAGATTCTTAAAACCTTGAGGTACTTGTTTAACTATACCTGCCTTTTGCAGAGCATCAATCGAACGATAAATACTGACAAAATGTGCGTTGTTAATTTTTGAGGCAATGTACTGAATCGATAATGGTTCATTTTCTGACGCCATTAAATAGAATATTTCCTGTCTAACGTGAGTAAATCTAAGCCCATTGGCTTTTAGTTGCTCTAAAAACTTAGATTGAATGCTATCATCAATTTGCATCAACTTCTCCTTAACGCAAATAATTTGCGATAATTGTATATTATTTGACACAATGACACAAGTAGCAAAGTAAACTAAGGGATAACTATGTCTTCATTGCCACAAGTTATATTTTTTTCACTAATCGGCGGAGTTTTTTCACTAATCGGCGGATTTTTTCTAATTTGGAGTAAAAAAAGAGCAAAAACACTAGCAGAATATGCCACACCATTTGCTGCTGGGGCACTTTTGGCAGCGGCGTTTGTCGATTTGCTAAGCGAAGCAGCTCGCGAGGGCGACATAGAAACTGCTCTTATGTTTACAATGATAGGAGTACTTTCATTCTTTGTTCTGGAACGATTTTTACACTGGTTTCACCATCATCATGAACATAAAAACAAAAAAACAGACCCAACCACTTCATTGGTTATTGTAGGTGACACACTACATAATTTTATTGATGGTGTGGCTATTGCCTCTGGATTTCTAGTCAGTCCGTCAACCGGTATTGTGGTGACTCTGGCTGTAGCTGCTCATGAGATCCCCCAAGAAATTGGTGACTTTGGTTTATTGCTTCATAAGGGAATGGATAGAGCAAAAGTTGTTTGGGTTAATGTACTCAGTGCTCTAGCGACCACAGTTGCAGCTGTAATTTTTTTCCAGATTGGACAATCAATTGAAGTCTCGTTAGATATTGTTTTGGGTCTTGTGGCAGGGTTTTTCATTTATATAGCTGTTAGCGACATAATTCCTAGTATTCATAAAAATGAGGCAAAACGACTGGCTGGTTGGCAATCAGTTCTTTTGTTTGCAGGTGCCATTATCGTCAGCGTTATTACAATAAATTTGCATAGTTACATAGACCAAGGTAGTTATGAACAATACGATCATAATAATTCAAACCATTTTGAGTATCATGAAGAGCATCATACAGATAAATACAAATAAATGCTGTGAGCCTTTTGGCTTGATATTGAGTAACTCACAAAGCTCATTTTGCTTGTGGTTGCCATCTGTTAACAGATACGATATGCTTGTTGCTAAATGACAGGAGAAGTAACAGGTGTTATAGGCGCCCAGTGGGGCGATGAAGGCAAGGGTGGTCACACTGCTCGACTCGCAGAAGAGCACGATGTTATCATGCGCTACAATGGCGGTAGTAATGCTGGCCATACTTTTGATTACCTTGGTGAAGAAGTAAACACTCATCAAGTTCCCTCAGGTGTTCTTTTTCCAGACAAGCTAAATATTAGTGGTAATGGTGTACTACTAAATCCTGTTGCACTATTTGTTGATGAACTGCCTAAGTTACGTGCTGGTGGTATACGGATTAATGAGGATAACTACAGAGTCAGTGATATTGCTGCAATGGTAATGCCCCATCACGTAATTTTAGATAACGCACGAGAGGCTGGAAGTAATAGTCAAGGAACAACTGGCCGTGGTATTAGCTATTCTGCAGCCGATAAGTACGGTAGAGAAAACTTTCGCACAGAACAAATTACAGAAAATCCAGCACAACTTATGAGAGATGCACGTACTGCAATTAGTATGGTGGAAGCAATCGGTATTGATACAGCTAATGTAGTAAAGGCTATTAGTAAAAAAGATGGAGATGAAACATATCGCGGGATATCTAGCGTAGATGAAATGCTTGAGCAGTGGTGGGAGAGCGCACAATTACTTATACCCTATCTTGATAACACGATAGGACTTATACGTAGTCATTTGAAACGCGGTGATCGCCTACTAGCTGAGGGTGCCCAAGGAATAGGGCTGGATATGGAGTTAGGCACTCAACCCCTTGGTAGCTCATCTCACTGTGGGGTTGGGGGGATGATTAACGGACTTGGTATTAATCATGAAGATATAAAACGTGTTTTTGGTATAGCTAAGTTACCTATGACAAGAGTCGGAGGAAATGGTTATAGGTTTCCGGGACTCATTGAAGATTCTGAAATTGCAGAAGCGCTTCGTGGAAAACGTGGAGAGATTGACGGAGAATTTGGCAAATCCTCGGGTCGTGAACGTGATGAATGTTACCCTCAGGTTCCACCACTTGTGACCGCAGTAGAGTCTGGTGGTGTAACAGATTTTATTATTACTAAAATGGACAAAGCTGAGAAATTTGGTCCGACTATGAAAGTTGCTGTTGGATACATGCTCGACGGAGTAAGAATTGATTCTTTACCTCCTTCGGCAGCTAAATTTGAACGTTGTTCACCGATATACGAGGAACTTCCTACTTGGAGAACTGAGGATATTGTTAATATTCGCAGTTTTGATGAGCTACCAGTACAAGCTTTAGGTTTTATAGGTCTAATCGAAGAAAAAACTGGCAAACCAGTTTCGGCTATTGGCGTAGGACCATTCCGTGATCAGGTTATTGTCAGATAGCGCTATTTGCTAATACTAGAGAAATCGAACTCCATTCTTACATTTCTTTGGAAATCCTCGATACTCACTCTTCCAGCATATAGTAGACTTTTTCGAAGTGCTTTACGGAAATCTTCCACCAACGGTGCTAAATCACCAGATATTGGCACTGGTTTGGCTTCCCCTTCCGGTAAAGGTAAACTTTTACCGTCGCCATATCTATGTTTTGCGGCTGCACTTGCTTGAAGTGCAGCTAGTGAACCCATTCCGCGTACAATTTTTCCAGGGCTTCCATCAGGCATTCTGACTCTTTCGCCCGGTGCCTCGTTTGTTCCGCCAAACATAGTACCAATCATGACCGAACTAGCACCAGCGGCTATTGCTTTTGCAGGATCTCCATGTAACTTAATACCACCGTCTGAACATACTGGCGTATCAAATCCCGCTTTTATAAGTGCCTGTGAACAATCCCATACTGCAGATACTTGACCTCTACCGTGACCTGTTTCATCTTTAGTTGTGCATACGCCACCAGATGCTTGACCTACCTTTATACCGTCAGCACCAATTCTGGCTAAATAAATTGCAGAATCTGGATCAGTGACATTGCCAACCATAAAATCAATGTCAGGGAAGTCCTCCTTAAGTTTTTTCAATGTTTTAAAAGCATAGAGTCCATCACCATGTGCCGTGTCCAGTACCACAACTCCGCCGCCACCAATTAAATACTTTTCGCAAAGTTTAACTCGTTCAACAGAAGCATCATCAGTAGGTACCGCAATGTCGCACACATATCTGTTTTTTTCATCAACATTTCTCATACCAGAAGTTTCTTCTACAATGCTTTTAACATCAGAGAATATATACAATCCTTGCAAACGTCGTTCTTCATCTATAACTGGGAGCATATTGATGCCCTCATCGCGCATTATCTGATATGCTTCGTGAATATCGACGAGCGTATCTGAAACACGAAGTTGATCAAAAGGTTTCATCTTATCTGTTACAGGATCACTTGGTGAACTCCTATCAATTTCGTGACCAGTAACAATACCAATTAGTCTATGTTCAGAATCAACTACAGGAAATGTTGTAAACGTGTATTTTTCGCAGAATTCATGCACTCGTTCGAAAGTCATGGAATCTTTGAGTGTTTTTGGCTCTTCAATAAAACCCCAGAGACGCTTTTTTACTTTTTCTAACTCTTTGAATTGTGTTTCTGGTTCAAGTGCGGCGTGTATTGTTCCTCTGCCACCGCACTCTGCCATAACAATAGCGGTTTCGGATTCAGTAACTGTATCCATTGCTGCGCTAACTAGCGGAAGTTTATTATGAGAATTACGAGTGTATGGAGCACCAAGGTCGGGTTCTATAAGGACTTCATCAAAGTTTCCTGTTTCGATACACCTGCGTACTTGCTCACTTGTTTCACTTACTAAGGAAACTTGGCTAAATCCCAGAGATGACCAACCATGGTTAGCCATTGTTTCAAAAAACTCAGGCTTTTCCAATGCTGGCATCATCCCCTCACTTTCGTTTACAAAATTGTATCACGATTGTGAAGCTAGTAAACCGCTTTGTAAAAAGTCACAACAATATCTATCTTATGCCAAGTTTTCTGGTACAAGCTGGCCATGCACCCCAACCTTGACGAGCTTGTAGCATTTTGCCACGAGCAATCTGCTCCTCGCGGCTAGCTTGGTTCGGGTAACCTTGACCACCAACACCTCTCCAACTACCTAGAGTAAACTGAAGACCACCGTAGTAGCCATTACCAGTGTTTATTGCCCAGTTACCACCTGATTCACATTGGGCCAGACGATCCCAAACTCCTCCATCTTCAGCAGATACTGTAGGTACGGGAGTTGGTGTATAGCTTTGTCTAGTTGACGTGCTCGATTGTTTTGGTTCTGGAGTAGCTACTGGTGTAACTGTTGGCACACGACTTTCTAATTCCTCGTCTGGGCGTGGAATACGTAGTTTGTCTCCTGGATAGATCAAATTTGGATCTTTTATTTGGGTATTTGCATCAAAAAGGCGAGGGTACGTTGTCTCGTTTTCCTTTGCAATTTTTGACAAATAATCACCTGGCTTAACTTCGACAAATTTTTCTTCTGGTTTGTTTTCCTCTGTTTGTTGAGTATTTGATGTTGTCTGCTGGTCGGCAGGTTGTGATTGTTCTGCATGCACTGGAGCAACTCCAAGCACAGCAAAGATCGCGGCTGACGTTACCGTCGCCGCCAAAATGGCGTTTAGACGCATTACTTCCTCCTTACACCCTATAATTACCCTCATTTGCTCTAGTTTTAATTAACAAATATTTTTCTTAGTTTCTTGGGTAATCTAAGGTTATCAGTGTATTCCTACCTCACACGTAAAAACACACAAGATTCAATCCTATCAAACGTAAGAATTATGTCAATATGACCAAAAAATTTTCTAATATAAACAGTAGCGAAAGTGATGTAAAAAATGTGTGTACAAATGACAACAATATGCTAATTTTGTATCGATATTTTGTTAGTGAGATCTAAATGCGTGGTGGTGTTTGTGATGTGCAGATTTGTGATACTCAACTACATAAACACCTATTAGTATTAATATACCTCCAATAACCATTTCAGTAGATAATTTTTCATCCAAAATTATTATTGGTAACAATATTGCAACGAGTGTCTCAAGATAGTTTAATGCACTTACAACAACTGAGCCGATGTGTTCGTAACTTGCCAAATTTAGTGCTCGTGAAATTAATGCAACAACAATACCCGAATAGATAATCCCAAATATTACCTTTCCATTTATTACCTGGGTATTCTTAACCGTACCAAGGAACATCGCATTAGATATACAAACTACAAATGAAGAAATGCTTAGTAATGATGGCATTGGTATGCCACTTTCATTGGATTTCTTAAAATAGATCATTGCTAGCGGAAATGAAATACAATTTAAAAGAATAAACAAAGTTGCTAACGGATAGAAGATGAATTCTCCAGACTGCTTTAATGCGACAGGTAAAACTATGATTATGAGTGCGCCTATTGCAGCGATAGTTATTCCGGCCACTGATTTATTTGATATTTTTTCGCCTGTCAACTTTGCCGATAATAGTATAAAAATGATTGGTGTTATAAGTGTAACTATTGATACATAACTGGCTTGACTAAGTTTTATTCCCCAAACATATGACATAACAGCAGCAGCCATAAAAAAGCCAGCCAGAATGGCTTGTTTAAAATTAGTTTTGTTTATTAGCTTCCTATCTTTTATCAGAAAGGGAAGTGTTATGAGCGCGATAGCTAGAAATCGTAATGTATTGAACAAAAAAGGATCAATTTCACCAAGACTATATTTTATTACAGTTGCATTTGGCGCAGCTAATAAAACTCCAATCAGTCCGACAAAAAACCAGTAGTGACTTTTCGTTTTTGTCATTTGTTTTAGTATAGCAAAACCCACCTATTTAACTGAGGTGGGTTTTTCAAGCAAGATTACTTTAATCTTCTAACTGAGCTTCATTACCGTGCACAATTAATGCATAAAGCACCATAGCATCAATAACAATGGCTGCCGTCATCCATATTGGATAAGCAGGCAAGAACACTAAATTAGCAAGAAGCGAGATACTAAATGCTATTACGCCAACTATTCTTCCCCATGCATGACCACTCATCACTGAAAAGCCAGCTGTCAGTAATATGATTGCCAAAAGTATATGTCCCCAGCCCCACGCATCATAATTGAATACTGTCAGTGATTCTTTGGTGATGACATAAAAGTCATTCCTTGTTAAAGCGACAATTCCAAGAAATGCTTGGAAAAACGCCTTGACCAGCATGAGAATACCTGCAAAGTAAACCCAGCCAACCCACCCAGTTGTGTTGTTGGTCCGTGGACTCATAACCCCTCCTTAGTTTATAAGTTTATCATCCGCCTTAGTGGCAAATTTGTCAATCTTGTTGATATGAGACAAAATATTATAGATAAACAAGTTGACTTTTTAGCAAAATTATGTATAATAAATAACGTTAATCGCGGTTAAAACAAAAACAGTTAGAAGGCAATGCAGGACGTTGCTGTCAGTCAAAAAAGAAAGGCGGATTAAGCATGTGTTAACTCTTGCAAATGGTCTAGTTTTTGAACTAGTCCCCACGGAAGATGCACAGATATTAGAGATAGATGCAGTTCTCAACGAATTGTAAAATCAAAAATAAAGGAGCAATCAAATGTTAATCCAGGACGTAGTACCTAGGAAACACAGGATGCGAAAAACTTACAGACGAGTAATTATCGTATCTTAAACCAAAAGACCTCGGGACGCCGAGGTCTTTTATGTTGTATGATAGATAAAATGCGATTTGCCAAAAAACTAGCTTCTGCAGTAGCCAATAACAACTCATTGTTGTGTGTTGGACTTGATCCCGATTTGGCAAAGCTACCAACTTCTATCGCACGTGGCGAAAATCCACTACTTGAATTCAATAAAGCAATTGTAGATGCCACTGCCGATCTCGTTTGCGCTTATAAACTCAATTCTGCCATGTATGAAGCAGAGGGTAGTCATGGTATTGATCAGCTTAAGCAAACCTCAGTCTATGTCACGAGTAAGTATCCTAATATTCCAATAATAATGGATGCCAAAAGGGCAGATATTGGAAACACAAATAACGGATACATATCGTACACATTTGATTATCTAAATATGGATGCAGTTACTCTTCACCCATATCTTGGCGGAGAAGCTTTGCAGCCATTTCTTGATCTGAAAGAAAAGGGCCTTATTATTTTGTGTCGAACTTCAAACGATGGTGCCGGAGAATTCCAAGATTTAATTGTTAAATCAGAACCACTATACCAACGTGTTGCACGCCAAGTTTCAGATAAATGGAACGAAAACAACAATTGTCTACTAGTTATCGGAGCAACTTATCCGGAAGAAATGAAAATAATAAGAGATATCGTTGGCGATAACATGACATTCTTAGTTCCAGGTGTAGGTGTACAAGGCGGTAGTGTTGCGGATGTTATGAAGGCAGGTGCTACAAGCGGAGGTGATGGTCTTATTATTAACTCTTCACGCGGAATAATTTTTGCGTCAAATGGTGATGATTTTGCGGAAGCGGCTCGAAATGAAGCATTAAAATTAGTAGACGAAATTAATCAATATAGATAAGGAGATGTAATGGGTAAAGTTTCGGAAAAGACAAGAAGACAAGTTGCCTTAAGCTTACATAAATATGGAATATTGCAATTCGGAAAATTTACGCTAAAAAGTGGTATTGTTGCACCATTTTATATTGATCTTAGGATTGTTCAGTCTTTTCCTCAGGCACTCCATGACATAGTTGAGGTATATACAGAATTAATCGAAGATCTGCCCAAAAATGTATTGCTTGCTGGTATTCCTGAAGCTGGCACACCAATTGCAACAGCAGTCGGATACGAAACTCGCAGGCCATTAATACAGCCAAGATCTAAGATAAAAGAACATGGCAAAGGAAAGTTAATTGAAGGTGAGTGGAAAGAGGATGACAAAGTTGCCATAATAGATGACTTGGTTACAAAAGGTGATTCAAAAATTGAATCAATTGAGCAGTTCGCAGCTTGTAATCTCGATGTAGTTGGATTCTATCTTTTATTAGACCGTGAAATGGGTGGCAAGCAGCTTGTTGAAAAAGCTGGCTACAAAGTCGAAATTGCTATGACAATCTCAGAAGTAATTAACATTTTAAAAGAGGAAAAAAAGATAACATCAGATCAAGCAAAAGAAATGTTTGATTTTATGAAAAACTAGAATTGGTTTTGGCCATCGAATATTTGGGATACAGAATCTCTTGTATAAACAGCTGATATTGCGCTGGCAATTAATGGGGCTATTGTAAGAACCTCAATTTTCTTTGACTTCTTTTTGTCTTGTGGCAACGTGTCAGTAACAATGATCTTCTTGAAAGCTGATTTTTCTATACGTTCAATTGCTGGTCCAGAAAACAATCCATGCGTTGTCATGCCGTATACTTCTTTTGCGCCATGTTCAGCCAGTAGGTCAGCAGCGGCACAAATAGTGCCAGCCGTATCAATCATGTCATCAATGACCACGCAAGTTTTATTCTTAACGTTGCCAATTAGATATTTGGCTTCCACATAATTGTTCTTAACTTTTGATCGCTGTTTGTGAACAATTGCTATGTCACAACCTAGGTCACTTCCATATCGCTCGGCTACCTTAACGCGACCTGCATCTGGAGAAACAATAACTAAACCTTTGCTGCTAAAGTTTTTTGTCATGTAATCAACCAAGATTGGGCGGGCAATTAGATGGTCGAACGGACCGTCAAAAAATCCTTGAGTTTGACCTGAGTGCAAATCAACACTCATGATACGATCGGCACCTGCAGCAGATAAGATATCTACGACTAGGCGTACACTAATTGGCTCACGACCATTTGATTTGCGGTCTTGGCGGGCGTAGCCCAAATATGGACAAACTGCTGTAATTGATGAGGCGGAAGCACGCTTAGCAGCATCAATCATAATTGCTTGCTCCATGACGGCATCATTCACGTTGCTGGCATGCGTTTGAAATACGAAGACATCGTCACCACGGACAGATTCACCAATGCGGCAACTTATTTCTCCATCAGCAAAGTTATCTAGTTTGACGGGAGACAGTTCCACTCCTAATTCGTCAGCAATTTTTTGTGCTAATTCTGTATGTGCTCGACCACCTAGCAAATGTAACTGATGTTCCATTACTAAACTCCCTTAGATTAAGCTAAGTATATCTAAAATTAGTCGCTCAAAACAATTTTTGGTTTGTAGCCAATAAATAATCCAGTTTCGATTACACCAACGATCGATTTAAGCTTTTGTTCCATGTCATCAGTTATTTTGTTGAACTTAACGTCTAAAATCAGGTTGCCGTTCTCGGTTATTACAGGACCATCCTTGGCAACAGCTTGTCTTAAATCAATACCAGCTGGTTTTAGTCTTTTAAGTTCCGTTTGTACTGTATTAAGTGCGTCGGGGTGAACTTCGACGGGAACTGCAAATTTTTCACCAAGGTTTTTCACCAACTTTGATTTATCGATTGCAATATAAATTTCGGAGCAGGCTTTCATGAGCATTTTTTCACGGAACATAGCACCACCACGGCCTTTGATCATATTTCCATTTGGATCAACTTCATCAGCACCATCAAATGACCAATTCGGATTTTCTACTCTTAGTGAAGTAACAGGAATTCCTAAAGCTTTGCAGGTTAGCTCGATTTCAATTGAAGTCGAAAGAGCGCTAAAGTCCAATCCATCTTTTTCTCGCTTCTGAACAAGTGCTACCAAGGTCAAAAAGCTGGTTGAACCACTTCCTATTCCAACTACATCACCTTTTTTCAGTCTTTTTGCTATCTTTTGCGCGACTTCCCATTTAGGCTTGCGATTGCTGATTTCAGATCCCCATAATTCTTTTTCAAGCAATAAAGGGTTTTTCATATCTAAATAATAACAAAAACCTATAGATCGTTTCGAGCGAATTGTCCCGTTTCTTTCGAACGCCTAAATAATCGCTTAAAAATAAACAATCCAAAAATTGAATATGCTACGTTCATAGCTAATGCGATAACAACATAATTCCAATAAATTCCTGGTGTAACAATTGATTTCCGAGCCGATTCAAAAACGTATGTTGGTGGTAATGCATATGCAACGGTTTGTAGCCATCCTGGTAATGTGCTTACTGGGAAAAAAGATGCAGTCAGTGGTTGGAACAAGAATATTGCACCCCAAGCAATAGCCTGTATGCGTGTTCCATAACGGAAAATATATCCAAGTAAAATGTAACCGAGCCACCATGCAAAAAGAGAAAGATTAATAAAAGCGAATATAAAATTCAAGATGCCAATATTTAGAATGCTAAAGTCAAATAGCAAGTATGTGCCCCCTGCCAAAAATATAAAGATAGAAAAGGTTCTAATAAATGATGCGATAATATGTGCCGATATATATTCTTTGACAGATATCGGTGCAATGAAAATATTTGTCAGATTATGAGACCAAACACTCCATAAACTACTAACAGTAATGTTGTACTGACTTACGCTTATTATTTGCCATAGTAGGATTCCAATCAGTAGATACTGTGCATTTGTCGATTGCTCAACTTGACCAAAGAAGTGCATTATTAATCCGAACAAAATTACACTCATTAGTGGGAAGAACAAAGTATCAAAAAATATTTCAACAGAATGTCGAGTCAAGTATAGTTCTTGCAAGACTAGGGCCCGAATACGCCTATGTGAAGTTCCTATCATTTTTTATTCCTTGCAATCTCCAAAAACACATCTTCTAATGATGGCTTGCGAATTTCTAAATCAATGATGACGATTTTTTTATCATTAAGTTTTGCGATCAGTTCGGCAATTTTTTCATTTGATGTTTTGATTACAGCCATGTTTTTTGGTCGAATCTCAAAATCCAAACCTTCTTTTTTTAGAATTTCTTCAACTTCTATTTTGTTATTTTTGTGTTTAATTTTTACTTCTACTTCTTTAAGTTTTTTGGTGTGGTTTTGTGGGGTGTCCTTACTCACAATCCGGCCTTTATCGAGGAAAATAACCTCATCACAAATTCGTGCAACTTCGGACATATTATGGCTAGTGAATAGTATCGATATGTTTCTATCCCTTCTGAGTTCTTCTATGAGACTAAGTGTCTTATCAGCAATATCAGGATCTAGGGAAGCTGTGGGCTCATCCATCAAAATCAATTCAGGGTTGTTTAGCATTGCTTTCACTAAATTGACACGTGTTCGCTCGCCGGCGGAAAGGTCCCAATATTTATGATCTGCTAATCTTCGAATCTCAAAATATTCTAATAGTTCAGAAATTCTATTCATAGGATCTTTTACTTGATAAAGTCCAGCAAACACAAGTAAGTTTTCCTTAACAGTAATCCTGCCTTGCAAGGTGTTATAAGCAGATGCAAAATTTATTCTTTGTAAACTTTCCTGCGGGTGCTTAAAAAAGTCTTTTCTGAAGTATGAAATTTTGCCACTGGTTGGAAGTGTAACGCCTACAAGTATCTGTATTGTCGTAGATTTGCCGGCACCATTAGGACCAAGTAATCCTAGCACTTGTCCCTTTTTTATGGAGAACGAAATATTATCAACAGCACGATACGAATCGTAGTTTTTAACTAAATCTTTAACTTCTAGAATATTTTCTGACATCTTCACTACGATCGTTAAAATGGTAGCAGGGGCGAGGATCGAACTCGCGACCTCAGGCTTATGAGTCCTGCGCTCTAACCATCTGAGCTACCCTGCCGTCTTCTCTCAAAACTTCAAACAGCTTTGTTGGGTTTAAAGTTTTAGGTTCAAAAGAACAGGGGTAAATATAGCATGTTTTACATATGTTGACTAGGTAGATTTGTAAAGTCATACTATAAAAGTAAAAATGATAACTATTTGTACTAGCGCTAGTTTCTACAAACAAGCTGTCGAAGTTGAAGAGAAACTTCAAAAGCTAGGGTTTGGTGTTATTATTCCGGAAACAGCCCGAAAGATGAAAGCCTCAGGCGATTATGAAGTTGAACATTATAAAACTTGGTTTGCTGACCCAAATGATTATCACAAGAAATCACGACTTATGCGTGAGCATTTTAAAGAGATTGAAAAGGGCGATTCAGTACTTGTACTTAATTATGAAAAGCATGGAAAACAGAATTATATTGGCGGAAATGTACTTATGGAAATGGCTCTAGCTTTTTGGCTAAACAAACCAATTTACATCCTGAACGAAATTCCAGAAGATTCGCCATTTGTCGAAGAAATAAAAGGCTTCGAACCAACAGTTCTAAACGGTGAGCTTGGAAAAATAAAATCCTAATTACTCCCATTCAGTGGTACCGGGTGGTTTGGAAGTAAGATCATATAGTACTCTTGCCACAAAAGGTAACTCCAGTAATTCATCAACAATTTCATTAATAACGGACTCTGGGATATCAACCCCCGGCATAGCTATATCGCCAGCTTTGAAGTTAGTTGTCATGAAAGTACGAATGACTATGGAACGCTTTCCTTCTTCGCCAAAAGGCAAAGGGGCTAGAACAACAGGAACTTGACTAAGTGTTTTATCAAGTCCATATTCAGCAAGCTTATCATTAACTATTTTATCTGCGACGAGAAGTTGCTCTATGACTTCAGGATCTTCGAGTAGCGTTGGTGTGATTTCTTGTGCAACGTCTTCCAGAGGTTCGCCAAAAACATAAACAACTCTGTTAATATCGTGAATACTGTCTGTAATTCTTCCTGTCAGATCTTTGTATTCTGCCCAATTTACAGGACCACTTAGACATGCTGTGTGTGCATATGTTCTGCCATCACCCTGTAGACCTACACTTTTAATCGGCAACAGGTGAACCCGAGTATCATCAGTATTAAATTCTGCTAACTGCTCAGCCACTCTATTTGTGTCTGGAGGTTGATATGGCTCTACGCCACAAAGTACTCTAATAGCTAAACCCGGTCCAGGGAATGGTTGTCTGGTATAAATTTCTTCACTTAGACCAAGTAAACGACCAACTTCTCTAACGTCGTCTTTTTGGATGAAGCGCCATGGCTCATAAATGTGCCCAGCTTCACGCATTTTACGAGCCTCTTCTGTATCATTGTGATGTGTCTTTATTTTCGCAGCGGTACCGTCCTTGTTAGCGACTTTTGATCCGCTTTCAATTAAGTCAGTATAAAGAGAACCCATAACAAGAACATAGTCTTCGCCAATTTCTCCTAGATCTAATATTTGTGCCATTTCTTCGCGTTGTAGCCTAATAAATTTATCGCCTATGATTTTGCGTTTATCCTCGGGGTCTATAGCTTTACCCAAAGTAGGCGTCTCGGTTCCATCATCCCTTTTTGTTTTGGCATCCAAATATTGGCCTGGTGCATCGAAAACCTTTGCATTTATTCCACATCTTGCCATCATTTCTACTACTTGTTCAACCTCGCCTAAACGCATGAAACCATGATCTACTAGCACTATTTCTAATTGCTCAGGTGGCAAAGCTTGCTCTAATAATTTGGCTACAGCTGATGAATCAACACCCCCGCTAATAAAAAGGAGCGCCTTTCTGTCACCAATAAATCCCTGGGCCTCAATAATTGCATCGTCAACGAATTGTTCATAACTATAATCATAAGTTTGCTCGAGTCCACAAATATCTGATATGAAGTTTTTGAGTATAAGATCGCCTGCGGGCGGTGAAACCTCAGGATGAAACTGTAAGCCATACATTTGTTCTTCCTCGTTCGCAATACCAGCATTAAGATTCCCAGATGTAGCTATTGGAACAAAACCAGGAGCTAATTCAGTTATGGTGTCGCCGTGGGTAGTCACAAATTTTTGCTGATCATCTATACCATGTAATAGAGCACTACCAACACCGAGAATTAATTCGCGGTATCCATCTTGCCTTTCAGGTAGCTTTTCTACTTTGCCTCCCATAGCCTGATTAATTAGTTGACTACCATAACAAATACCCAGAATTGGCGGTCGATTTTCGCGCTCTGAAAATAGTCTTTGGTCTGGTTTTGGTGAGTCAGGCTCATAAACGCTTTCTGGCCCACCAGGAATAATAATTCCACCATATCCATACAAAGTTTCTATAGGTGTGTCGAAAGGAAGACGTACTGCATTAATCCCAAGGCGTTTTAATTTCTGTTCTATATCAAACCCGTACTGAGAACCGGTGTCGGGAATAGCCACTGTTTGTTTATCAGGTAAAAGTTCATGAGTCGGTAAAGACTCGGGCATTCTTTCTAGAGTTTCTATATCCCAGACTTCCATGTATTTATTAAAATTGTGTTTTGCAGATAAGTCAAAAGTTAACTTTACAACTAAAAAAGTTGAGTGGTATAATGAAATCCCGGTATGACATTACTGGGAACACAAACGAAAACAGATTTGGAAGCGGCTGAAGGCCGTTTTTTTATGCTTTCGGGTGGAGAAATAGTTACTGATACCCGAACTAGAATACTCGAAATTGCTGACAGGATTCTTCAAATGGCTTCGCAATCTTCACAGGAAGAAATTGGAAGCGAGGTATCTAAATTGGAAGAACAAACAGAATTTATGCAAGCAAGCTTAAGGCAACTTTCTTGTGTTCCTGGACTTTTTGAAATTTGTTTTCCAAACAGATTTACCTCACATAGCAACGCATACAATTCTTTACTAAAAAGCTACTCAGTTAATAGCGAAGAAGGATCTCATAGAGTTTTAATACCAAGTGACGAACTAGATACTTGTCAAGTATTGCCATACCCAAATGGTGAAGGTTACACTTACAATCCAGTTGTTAATATGAGAGTCAAAACACCATACGATGATGTTGTACAGGTTTTTAATTTAGATGTTGGTGGCCTTGTTGATTTGCCTAATGTTGGTCGTTGGTATCATTTTCCACTGAATGCAGTTGAAGTTGGTTTTGTTGAGTTAGAAGAAGGAATTTAAGATGAAGCAAACAAAAAGTAAGATTAATTCACTCAAAGAGATAGTTACTATTAAACAATTTCAAGATAAACAGCTACTAAATGAGATTTTTACTCTGGCAAAAAATTACAAAGAGCTTGATCCAGGACAATACCCTAAATCTCTTGAGGGAAAAGTGGTGGCAACAATTTTTTACGAACCTAGTACCCGTACACGGTTATCATTTGAGGCAGCAACATTACGATTAGGTGGTGAAATCATTAGCACCGAGAATGCTGGACAATTTTCATCAGCTGCGAAGGGTGAAACTCTAGAAGACAGCATCAGGACTCTTAATGGATATGCTGATGCAATTGTACTTCGACATCCAGAGATAGGTGCCGCAGAACGCGCGGCAGATGTATCAGGTGTCCCAATAATTAATGCCGGTGATGGAGCGGGAGAACATCCGACACAGGCGCTGCTAGATTTATTTACAATTATCGAAGCAAAAGGAAAGGTTGACGGATTGAAGATAGGCCTAGTTGGCGATCTTCTTAATGGTCGAACTATCCACTCACTCATTCAACTGCTAAGTGTGTACGATGTTGAATTGTATTGCATTGCCCCAGACAAGCTTCAGCTACCTAAAAAATATATCGAGCAACTAGAAAAGGACGGCATCGAATGTCATTTGTTCGATGAATGGGATGGTGCAATCGACAAAGTTGATGTCTTATACGTAACGAGGGTTCAAAAGGAAAGGTTCGATTCTGTTAAAGAATACGACGCTATAAAAGACAGCTTTATTCTTGATGCAATGGTTATGAAAAATGCCAAAAAAGACACGGTGGTTATGCACCCATTACCTAGGGTTAACGAGATAAATCCTGATGTAGATAACGATCCTAGGGCAATTTATTTTGAACAAGCTCAGAATGGATTATTTGTTAGAATGGCACTATTAACCAAAATTATTTCCTAAGGAGGTAGTATGTCAAAAACCGTGCCAATTTATGATCCAGCTAAGACATTTGATGAGAATTTCGATAACGGTCCCTATGGATATTTCGCAGATAAAAATGTCTACGAAAATAAAGGTGAGCCAAAGAATACTTTTCTTGGCCTTCCAATCTATGAACCCTTTGGCATAGCAGCTGGTCCTTTGCCGACAAGTAAGCATACAACTGGTGCTTTTCGCAAAGGATTCGATGTGGTATGTTACAAAACCCAGCGTACTACGATAGCTCCTTGTAATGCATTCCCGAATGTTATTCCTGTAGATGTTGAAGGTAGCGTAACGCTTGAAAAAGCATCAAAAGGACTAACACTTAGAGATGAATTCAATGAGGACCCAAGAGAACTAACCATAACCAACTCGTTCGGTAATCCTTCAAGGGGTCCAGAATTTTGGGTTGATGATGTTAAGAAAGCATTAGAAGGACAAGGGAAGGGACAATTACTCATAGTTAGTGTTTGTGGCACGATTGCTGAAGGTCAAACGCAGGATGAGTATTTTGAGGATTTCGCAAAGGCCGCAAAGCTGGCTGCAGACGTGGGTGTAGAAGTTATTGAGTTAAATCTTTCCTGTCCGAATGTCGCAAACGAAGGCATCATTTGCTATACCCCAGCAGCTGTAAAGTCAATTGTCGACAAAACACGAGCGGTTGTTGGTGGCAAAAAAATAATCCTTAAATTTGGCTATTTTAAGCCAGAGCAAGACGAAGTGTTGCAAGAAATCATGGAATATATTAACGAAAAGGTTGATGCAATTTCTTTGATAAACACCATCCCAGCAGCAGTACGCACAAAAGATGGTAAACAGGCCTTACCAGGTGAGGGCAGATTAGTATCGGGTCTTTGTGGTGCAGGCATAAAGTGGGCCGGAATTGATATGGTAAAACGACTCGATAGTCTTAGAAAAGAAAGAGGGTACACGTTTGAAATTATTGGAGTTGGTGGTGTTATGACCCCAGAAGATTACAAAGAATATAGAAAAGCTGGTGCAGATTGCGTACAGTCTGCTACTGGAGCAATGTGGAATCCAAATCTCGCAGTTGAGATAAAAGCTAGTTTATAATTTTACCGCTACCTGGAGATACCAAAACTTCACCATTTTCAAAAACTATACTGCCACGAATGGTAACTTTTTGGACCTCACCGACAACTCGTTGACCAGCAAACGGACTCCAACCACATTTTGTTAACATTTTTTCATTAGAAATTTCAAATTCATCCATATCAACTTCAATAGTAGTTGATTTATCAACTGAAACATCAAATATTTTGGCAGGATTAGTATGCAGTCTATCAATAAGCTGTTGCCTTGAAAGCTTGCCTTTTTGCTCTGCAGTAAGCATGAGCGGCAATGTTGTTTCTAGTCCTGGAACACCAAACGGTGGCGGATTGCCTTGTTTTTCGGCCTTTGTATGAGGAGCGTGATCGGATTCGATGATATCAACTGCATCCATATGTCTCCATATGAAGTCCTGGTCTTTTTGGGTTTTGAGTGATGGTTTCATATGTGCCCATGCACCCTTTTCTTCAGCGTCTCTATCAGTCAAAAATAGATGATGTGGCGTAACACCACAGGTAATTGGCAAGCCTTCTTCCTTGGCTTTCATAACAAAAGTTAGTTCTGCTTCACTAGATACATGACAGATATGTGTTGGAGTTTTTATTTCTCGCAAAGTTTTAAAGACAATATCTGACACATCATCTTCAGCATGTAACAGAATTGGCTTAGTTCCAGGCCATGCCTTGTATATTTCAATTAATTTATCTGAATTAATAATGAAGTTACCTGTTGTAACGTTCATGTAGATTTTTAGCCCGGATACTTTATCGATTACTTTTTCGAATTCATCAAAATTGTCACCTAATGTCCCAAAATGAAAGCCAACATCGCAAACGACCTGATTTTGGGCGCTGGCAATTTTGGTATTCAATCGCTCCTCTGTCGTGATGGGTTCGGCATTATTTGGCATATCAAAAATTGTAGTGTAACCACCTGCCAGCGCAGCGCTTGTTCCAGTAAGGAAGTCTTCCTTGTGTGTTTGTCCAGGATCACGCAAATGGACGTGCGGATCAATTAAGCCAGGAAGTATAATTTTTTGCCCCATACGTTATGATTATAAGATGGATATTACTATTGCGCCAGGCAGGTATGTTGTTGCTGTTTCTGGTGGTGTTGATTCCATGGTTTTGTTAGATATTTTGAGACAGAACCCCGACCTAGAGTTGTTAGTTGCTCATTTTGATCATGGAATCAGGACAGATTCGTCAAAAGACAGACAACTTGTACAAAAAAAGGCCAATGAGCACGGTCTAAAATTCGTATATGATGAAGGTAACCTAGGACTAGATGCAAGTGAAGCAAAAGCAAGAGATGCCAGGTATGATTTTCTCTATAAGGTACGATCAGCATCAAGATCTAGCAGGATTGTTACAGCGCATCACCAGGATGACTTAATAGAAACAGTCATCATTAATATTATCAGAGGAACTGGTCATAGAGGCCTAAGTTCGATGCGGTCAAATGGCATGATTTATAGACCATTGATTGAATTTAACAAGGAAGAACTGGTAAGTTATGCTTACAAAAACAATATTAAATGGTCAGAAGATCCAACAAATCAAGATACAAAATATTTACGCAATTATATCCGGCATAATATTATTCCAAACTTGTCATCAGATGATAAAAAAAGGTTACTTGAAAATATAAACAATGCACAAAAACTACGCTCTGAGATTGAAGAACATTTGACCTCGTTACTTCATAGGCAAACTTCGCTAAATATGATCAATAGACACTGGTTTATTATGTTGCCTTATAATGTGGCTAACGAAGTTATGGCCGAATGGTTAAAAAGAAATTCAATAAAAAACGTCAATAGGAAACTGGTAGAAAATTTGGTAAATATTGCTAGGGTATCTCAACCAAATCGAGTTGCTGATATTGATAAGCAAAGCATCTTGGAAGTTAAACGGGATTATATAAAAATTACACCACGTTACAGATAGCAATACTTTGATTGAATCTGTATAATGTCCGAAGTATGGATAAAAAATCATCTAAAAAACTACCTAAGGGCATTAATCCCAAAGGGCGTGGTTATAAGAATATCGGCTTTATTGCTATTTTAATCTTGTTAGCAATGGTTGTATTTGCTTCATTTCAGCAGCCAAAAAAACTTGAAGAAAAACCCATCTCCGATGTTATTAAGGCAGCAAATGAAGGACAGTACAATCGCATTGATGTAAAAGGAAATGATCTCGAAATTACCAAAAGAGACGAGGATAAACCTTCTCTAAAATCATTTAAAGATCCACAGACAAGTTTACAAGAGGAAGGTGTTGATTTTTCTAAGGTAACGGTGGATGTTAGCCCAGCATCAAATAGTGGTTCCACTTGGACCAATGTTGGATTAACGATTTTACCGGTTCTATTAATTAGTGGGGTGCTCTTCTTTATGTTGAGAAGCGCGCAAGGACAAGGAAATCAAGCTTTAAGTTTTGGTAAAAGTCGAGCAAGATTGTACGGAAATGAGAAGAACAAGGTTACATTTAAAAATATTGCAGGGTCAAATGAAGCCAAACAAGACCTGGAAGAAATTGTAGAGTTTTTGAAATATCCAAAGAAGTTTCAGTCCCTAGGTGCGAAAATACCCAAAGGAGTTCTGCTTGTTGGTCCACCAGGAACTGGTAAAACTATGCTTTCTCGAGCAGTTGCTGGTGAAGCAGACGTACCTTTCTTTAGTATTTCTGGTTCAGAATTTGTTGAAATGTTTGTTGGTGTAGGTGCAAGCAGAGTCCGTGATTTATTCGCAAAGGCAAAAAAGAATGCACCATGTATTATTTTTATTGACGAAATCGATGCAGTTGGTCGTAGGCGAGGTTCAGGTATGGGTGGTGGCCATGATGAAAGAGAGCAGACATTAAATCAGATATTGGTTGAGATGGATGGTTTTGAGCAAGGTACTAACGTAATAGTTTTGGCTGCTACAAATAGGTCTGATGTACTAGATCCAGCTCTACTTCGACCAGGAAGATTCGATAGGCGTGTAAACATAACTTTGCCAGATAGGAAAGATAGAGAGGCTATACTCAAGGTTCACTTTGACAAGAAACCTCTAGCTAAAAATGTTGACCTTGATGCACTTGCCGCAAAAACTGCAGGTTCTTCTGGTGCCGACTTAGCAAATATTGCAAACGAAGCAGCAATAGTGGCTGCGCGGCATAATAGAAAAGAAATAAACCAAGAAGATGTAACAAATGCTTTTGAAAAGGTTGCAATTGGTCCCGAGCGCAAAAATAAGATTATGAGTGAACAGGAAAAAGAATTGACAGCATATCATGAGGCAGGTCACGCAATAGTTGGTCATGTTTTGCCTGATAGTGACATGGTACACAAAGTTACTATAATACCAAGAGGTGGTACGGGCGGTGTAACTTGGTTTATACCTCCAGAAGATAAAAGTTATCACAGTATTATTGAATATAAGGATGTGCTGGCGAGAATGCTGGGAGGTCGTATTGCGGAAGAAGTTATATATGGATCAGATAGAGTCACTACTGGAGCAGGTAACGATTTACAAAAAGCTGCTGAACTAGCTAGAGATATGATCATTAATCAGGGGATGGGTAAGAAGCTTAGAGATCAAGTATTCCATGTTGACGAAGGAATGATGATTGATAAGTTAGTTCAGGAAAAACAGTATTCTGACGAAACTGCCAAACAAATTGACGATGAGGTAGAAGCACTTATAACTGAAGCTGCAAATAGGGCCCGTGAAGTTATTAAATCAAATAAATCTAAACTCGAGCAGTTAAAAGATGCACTTATTGAGAAAGAAACTGTAGAGGCAGACGAAGTAGAACAAATACTAAAAGGCAGCGTGCTGCCCAAAACAGCCACTTTGTATTAATTTAACGGTTGTTTTAAAGGAGTTCGCAACCGTATAATAAACTTAGATGAACCGGTTTTTAAAACGTGCCAACAAAAAGTTAGGTGTTAGCGGTGCTGCGACGCTTCTTTTGATAATTTCTCTCGTTGGTCAGGTTTTAGGATTTTTGCGATATAAAATTGTTAATGCAAACTTCCCAATTGTTGGCCCACAAAGTACTGATGCCTATTTTGCGGCGTTCAAAATACCCGATTTTTTCTTCTATACACTTGCTGCTGGTGCGTTGGGTGTAGCGTTTATTCCAATATTATCTGAGCACTTAGAAAAAGGCGATCGTCGAGGAGTATGGGATTTAACGAATAGTCTTCTAAATTTGTTGGTAATTGTTATGGCCATAGTCGGTACCGTAATGTTCTTGTTTGCTGATCAACTAATAAGATATATCGTTGCTCCAAATTTACCACCTGAACAGATCCATAATGCTGCAACCATAATGCGACTGATATCCTTTAATCCACTACTATTTACAATCTCTGGCATTTTGGCTGGCGCGCAGCAGGCATTTGGTAGGTTCTTTTTCTTCGCAATTGGTCCAATATTTTATAACGTTGCAATTATGATGAGCGTATATGTGTTTAAGGATAATGTCGGATTAGTTGGACTAGGAGTGGGTGCCCTTATTGGTGCAATTTTACAACTCATAGTTGTTTGTTTTGGTTTGATAAACGCTAACTTCAGGTGGAGGCCAAAAATATTGTGGCGAAGTAGAGACTTTAGGAGCATTCTCAGGTTACTTCCTGCGAGATCAATTGATCAAGGAGTAGATTCAATTAACAGTATTGCAGAAACAAACTTTGCAACAAGGCTAGGGGTAGGAAGCGTTAGCTATTATGAAAATGCATATATTATGCATACAACGCCTATACTACTTATTGGCACCGCAATAAGTACTGCAGCATTTCCAAAATTAACCGAAAGATTAGCTCAGGGTCGCAGTGATTTGTTCAGGAAAGAGTTTTTACAAGTTCTTAGAGCAATTATATGGATAACACTACCAATAGCGGTTGTTTGCTATTTTGCTCGAGGGTATTTTGCTAGGCTAATATTCACAAATAGTGCTCCTGAGATTGCAGTTGTGTTTGGTTATTTTGCCGTAGCTATTTTATTCAGATCTATTTATGCAATGATTTCTAGATGGTTTTATGCGCAAAAGGATACCGCGACTCCACTATTCGTTTCACTTGCAGCCATAGCTCTTAATATAGTATTGGCATATTTTCTTGCTAAACCTTACAACTATGGAATTGTAGGGCTTGCTATCGCGCAATCCATTGTTGCGGCGGTGGAGGTTGTAATTCTAAGTGCGGTAATGGTTTTGAGGGATCACAAGCTTTTAGACAAAGATTTTTGGATTGCGTGTTTAAAGATGCTTTCGGTAACCGGTTTTGCAGTTATGACTGCATTTCTGATGATTTCAGTTTTGCCACTACAAATAGCTGACAAAGGATTTATAACTCTAGGAATGAAATTATCAACAATAACAGGGGTAACAGCGTTAGTATACCTAGTTGTGTCTTGGATTTTTGATTTAGATGAAGCCAAGTCAGTTTTTAAGTACATAAAGAAACTGATTTACAAACCACTTAAAGTAAATGTTTAACATTATCTCTGTTATACTCTGAAGACGATGAAACAAGAGAACATAAGGAATTTTTGCATCATTGCCCATATAGATCACGGGAAGTCCACGCTTGCCGACCGTTTACTAGAATTAACTGGAACTGTTCAGAAAAGAGACATGAAGGCTCAACTTCTCGATAAGATGGACCTCGAGAGAGAAAAGGGGATTACCATTAAGCTTGCACCAGTTAGCATGAACTATAAAGGATTCGAATTGAATCTTATCGATACCCCAGGACATGTAGATTTTAGCTATGAGGTATCTAGAAGTTTACAGGCATGCGAAGGTGCAATTTTGGTTGTGGATGCAAGCCAAGGAATCCAAGCCCAAACTTTAGCAAACGTATACTTGGCTATAGAGGCGGATTTAAAAATAATCCCAGTATTAAATAAAATCGATCTCCCTGCCGCTGATGTCCAACGAGTAAGCAGAGAAGTTATAAATTTACTTGCATGCAAAAAAGAAGATATTATTTATATTTCGGCAAAGACCGGACAGGGGGTGGAAGAAGTTTTAGAACAGATTATTAAAGAAATACCTTCACCCAAAGGTGAAACAGGAGCAACAACTAGAGCACTTATCTTTGATAGTTATTACGATGATTACAGAGGAGTAATTCTGTATATTCGTGTTGTTGACGGAGTAATAAATAAATCAGAACAAATTAAAATGATGGCTACGGGTGCACAAGGTCTAGCTCTTGAGCTTGGCGTATTGCAGCCACAAATGAACCCAAAGAAATCGCTTGCTGCTGGTGAAATCGGATATATAGTTACTAATCTTAAGAGCACACGAGAGGCAAAAGTTGGCGATACTGTGACAACTCAATCCCAATCTGCGACAAAAGCACTATCTGGCTATAAAGATGTTAAGCCGTTTGTATATGCTGGATTCTTTCCAGAAAGTAATGAATACTACCAAGAGCTAAAAGATGCTATCGAAAAGCTCAGTCTTAGCGATTCTGCATTACAATATGATCTAGAGAATTCACCGGTCCTTGGCTTTGGTGTAAGGATAGGTTTCCTTGGCCTACTCCACATGGATATAGTTAGAGAGAGACTTGAAAGAGAATATGATCTTACGCTTGTAGTCACAAATCCGTCCACCGACTACCAAATTACTATGCAAAATGGAGAAGAGGTTGATATTAAGTCAGCGGCTGACTTACCCGACGTTGCGAATATCACTGAAATTCGCGAACCTTGGATTAATGGAGAAATTGTTGTTCCCAAAGATTACGTTGGCTCGGTAATTCAACTTATATCTAGTAAAAGAGGTATTCAAAATAATATATCGTTTGTCGATGCGCAACTTGCGCTAGTCTCATTTGAAGCACCTCTTGCCAATCTTTTAACTGATTTTTATGATCAACTGAAAAGCGTAACAAGTGGTTATGGGTCATTCAATTATGAATTATACAATTACAGAGCTGAAGATCTTGTTAAACTTGACTTTTATGTAGCTGGTGAAAGAGTTGATGCACTTAGCGTCATGGTTCATAGAACTGAGGCTCAGAGTCTTGGTCGTGAAACAGTTGAGAAACTCAAAGAAGTTATCCCAAGACAAAATTTTGTAGTGCCTTTGCAGGCAGCGATTGGTGGAAAATTTATAGCTCGAGAGGATGTCAAGGCTTTTCGAAAGGATGTGACGGCAAAACTTTATGGAGGTGATGTTACTCGTAGAAAAAAGCTCTTAGAAAAGCAAAAAAAAGGTAAGTCCCGTATGAAGCGTTTTGGCAAAGTTGATATTCCAGCCGAGGCTTTCACCGTGATGTTAAAGCGTGACTGAATTAAAAAGTCCCCACACTGCGAGAGTAGCGGGGACAATTCTGACTTTTTGTTTGTAGTTATTATTCTAACGCTTTTTGCAAATTTTGTAACGACTTTGTTTATATTTCCACAGTTATCTGTTTGTGCTGACGAGTAATTCTGGTATAACTTCTCTATGAATGAACTAAGGCGTCTAAGTGATTTTCAGGAAATCCTTAATAACTATCACGTGTCAGA
The DNA here is from genome assembly GCA_020428005.1 of Candidatus Saccharimonadota bacterium. Classification (GTDB taxonomy): domain Bacteria; phylum Patescibacteriota; class Saccharimonadia; order Saccharimonadales; family JACQNP01; genus JAGQNP01. Next base: position 1,454 of record JAGQNP010000003.1, on the reverse strand, counting down.
ATCGACCAGAAGGGCTTTAATAAAAACCAGACTAGTGCTAATGTGTGGTGTTACTTCATCAGGACGCAATACCATAATTGGTGAACTCATGAAAATTGGTGATTACTATTTTATTACCTCAGATACAACGAGGAAACCAAGAATAAATATGGGCAATGTTGAAAAAAATGGCGAAGAATACTGGTTTAAGTCTGAAGATGAGTTCATTGATGGTCTAAGGAAGGGTGAGTATGTTGAGGCGGCGATTATTCACGATCAACAGGTTTCCGGTATTAGTATTAAAGAAATTGAGCACGCATCTAAGCAACACGAGATAGCTATTACAGATATTGAGCCTGCTGGTGTAGAAAGCATTATTAAGATCAAACCAGATACAAAATGTATATTCATGATTCCTCCGAGTTTTGAAACTTGGCTTAAACGAATCGATCTGCGTGGCCGTATGACAGAAATTGAGTTAATAAGAAGGCTAAAGAGTGCAGTAAAAGAGATAAACCACGCCTTAAATAATGACCATTTTATAATCATTGTTAATAATGAGTTTCATGAAACTGCCGAAATGGTAAAAAATATATTTACAAATATACCCGATCAAACTTCTGCTAGAGTAGTTGCTAAAAACCTTTTAAAACAAACACAAGATTATTTGAATGAAAACGACACATCGAGCTCGAAATAGCTAACGGTATTATTTCTGTACATTAACGTAATTTCCGATACTTTGAGTTTCAGGTTCTTTAAACATAACATAGAATATATACATATGAATAATGATCTAAATCATAGAGATTCAACAGAAATTATAGGACACACAGATATTCCCGAAACCAGTGTGATTAAAGCGCGTACTTCCAAGCCCCAAATTAATAACGATTATTCAGATGACAACTCAACAATTAAACCCCAGAAACTCAACATTATTGAGAAGCTATTTATAGTTCTACTCATAATTGTGCCATTGTCTTTGCTTCAATTCGGTAGTGGTGGATTTGAAAAAATAAAAAACAAAATATCTGACTTGCAAGCTGAAACTAAAGAACCGATTTCTTCCACAAGTAAACCAAAGACAGACACTTTCAGTTTAGACGATAAAGGCATGAAGCAATATCTAGATAATCATAAATTGTACGGTCTAGATGAAGATAATTTTGAACTTAATTATGGCAGCGTATATGAGGACGAAAAGCATAGTAATCAGCATCCAGAAATAATCTTGAGGTATTCAGAAAAAGATAGCAAAAAAAGAGTAAAAATTTCCCAATCTGATTCAAAAAACGATTACCCGATTGGTTTTATTAATTGCCCAGGCTATCCAGAGTATACAAATACTATAAGTGCCAAACAATTCCTTGTTTCTGCAATAGATTTGACGAAAGACACATGCATAAAAATCGACAACAGTGAGGATTACATATACATTTATCGTAAATATGACGGTGCAACTACAACAGAAA
>JAGQNP010000039.1 GCA_020428005.1 Candidatus Saccharimonadota bacterium | reverse complement strand
CCGGCAACCGATCTCTACCCCTCTTGTTACCAGCAAACTCAAAAGAAATCTGATGAAAAGAAAACCATAGATGTTGTATCAAATAAACTTGCAACAGACTGTACGCCTACTAGGGCACGTAAAGAAACGACTGAAAATGCAAGTAGCTTTTCTTCTGATCCATACGTAGGAGGGGGTAATGGCGCTAATACGTCTGAGAAAGACGATATACATAAATGTGAAGATGCCAAGCCTAGCATTTCTATAGCTAGCACTACATCACCATGCACGTCATCATGTACTATATACGTCTCAACTTCACAAGGAACACATTCTCTAACTGGGGGTGAACAACACGGAGGTGGAGTCATTAATGTAATAATTGATGGTCAGGTAGTGCAGTCCTTCCCAGCGAGTCAAACTACACTTAGTTTCTCCTATTCTGGTACCGGTACGAAGTCGGTTCAAGTTGAGCTAATAGATAGTGTTCTATATGATGCGTCTGCCTCAAAATCGATAAAATTTGAAGCATCATCTGGGACCCCAATAACAATTGACCCAGTATCTTATATAGCACCCCCAAGCTCAGTATTATTGACATGGAGTGGAGGCACCGGACCTTTCAGTGTCAGTGTTGACGGCTCAACATACTGTCCAAGCGTTAGTAGTCGTCAATGTAGCATACAGTTTTCGGGCGCTGGACCAGCACATACTATTACAGTAACTGGTGCGTCCGGTAGTAAATCCATAGATGTTAATGAATAGTAGTCACATCTATTTCAAAATATTAGCGAATATCATTTTACCTGCAACCGTTTGATGAATTCTGCTGACTTCGCAATTAATGGTTTTCCCTATCATCTTGGCTGCGCCGTCTACCACAACCATAGTTCCATCCTCTAAATAACCTACCCCTTGTTTTGGGTTGCTGCCTTTTTGTACAATCTTTACCTTTTTTCTTTCTCCAGGCAAGGCTATTGGTCTAAGCTGCTGAGCAAGTTCATTAACATTAAGTATTCTAACACCTTCAATTTCCGCAAGCTTACTAAGATTATAGTCTGTAGTGTATAGCTCGGCTTTCATTTTTTTAGATAACTCGATCAACTTGTCGTCGACTTTTTGTTTATAAACAATCTGATCTCTCCCAATCATGACTGATGAATACTTACTTGACTGTAGCTCCTTAACTACATCAAGACCAAAACGAGCACGTTCCCTTTTGTGACTATCATTGCCATCAGCCAAAAACTGTAGCTCACGAAGAATAAACTCAGGTATAACCAATGTGTCGGGAACAAAACCTGATTTTGCGAGATCAACAATTCTTCCATCAATAAGTGCGCATGTATCCAAAATTACAATCCTACTTTTATTACTCAAGTTTTTTCGTCTTGGTTTGGCAGTTTGTAATAAAACAATTGCCAGTATTGTAGCTAAAAGTAGAGTTTGAAATGTGTCAATCATCATTCCCTTTCTAATAATGCGTTTAGTGTTGCTTTTATATCACTTATTCCGGTATATCCATTAACCTTTTTTGATATTTTGGGCCCAATTGCACCCTCAAAGCCTAATTTTTTTGCCTCTGCAATACGCTTTTCGATATATGGTACGTGCCTTATCTCTCCTGATAACCCAACTTCACCAAAGACCACAACATTTTTATTGAGCTGCATTCCTTTTGTTGCTGAAGCAATTGCCATACAAACCCCTAGATCTCCTGCGGGCTCATTGAGTCGTATTCCCCCAACAATATTTATATATATATCCTGATCTGAGAAGTTCAATTTTGTTCGTCGTTCCAACATCGCTATCAGAAGATTAAGTCTATTTAGATCCATCCCACTAGCTGCTCGTTTAGGATATCCGTAGCTAGTTTTATTGACAAGCGCTTGCACTTCAACCAGCAAAGGCCTAGTTCCTTCCATAGTCGCAATTACAATTGATCCATCCGATATCTGGCGTTCTGCTAATAAGGCCGCCGATGGATTAGTTACAGGTTCTAGTCCTTTTTCAGTCATTTCAAAAATTCCGGTTTCGGTTGTCGAACCATAGCGATTTTTTGTAGCTCTCAGAACCTTAAATCCCCCATATCTATCGCCGTCAAGCTGCAATACAACGTCGACAACGTGTTCAAGAATTTTTGGTCCAGCAATGGATCCTTCTTTTGTAACATGTCCAACTAATAACAACGCGCAGTTCGACTGCTTAGCAACAGATGTTAGGAGTTGTGTACTATTAGTTATCTGGCTAACTGAACCTGGCGCTGAGCTTATTGATTCACATGATACAGTCTGAATTGAATCTACAATTACTAACTCATATTCTGACGAAGCTATTGTTGCCGCAATATCATCTGTACTATTGGAAGTTGCTATGTTCAATCTAGGATGTTCTGTACCCAATCTTGCTGCACGCGACCCTATTTGATGCGTAGACTCCTCGCCACTTACATATAAGACCTTAGCCTTACTTGATAGGTGATGCGCAATTTGTAGTAGAATAGTGCTCTTGCCTATGCCCGGCTGACCAGCAAGTAGGTTAACACTTCCCGCGACTATTCCACCCCCCAATACTTCATCAAACTCTACAATTCCTGTTACGAGTCTCCTATTCTTATTCTTTAAGCTTGACGTGACATTGCTTGTCGTTAATATTTTGGCGTCTCTGATTGTACTTCCGATACTATCCTTAGAAATTTGCTCAGAAAGCGTATTCCATTCACCGCAATAATAGCATTTGCCACTCCATGTACTTGAAGAACTACCACAAGCCGAGCAGACATATTGAATACTATCTTTTTTTGCCATTATAAAACTAGTTTATCAGATTATTCTGTTTGAATTGTTTCTGGACGACTATCAATAGCCTTGATGAGCTCGTTTTCCTGCAAAACAGTTGCATTATACTTCTCAAGCAACTGATTGTATTGATCGATCAAGCTTGATACGGTTTGAACTTCAGCATTGTATAAAGCAACCTTGGTATTGTAATTCTTAACTTGAAGATTGAATGCTACTGGGTTAGTCGTTGATTCACGCCTACTTTCGAGGTCCTGATATTCTGTATTTAATTCAAGAGCCGTTTTTTCAAGTTGTTTATTTTTTACCTCGATCTCAGTCTTTAGTGTATCTAACTGAATCTTGTACGATTCAGCCTGCTGTTCTAAATCTGCAAAACTTTGTTCATATTTCTCAGATAAATCAACAATTTTTGATCGGTTAGTAAAGTATGTCTTGTAATAATCCTCTAATTCTTCTGGGATATTTCTGACTTCTGTAGCAATTATTGAATGGAGCTCATTCGGCACAATACTAGGATCTTTCGTTCTATATGCTTCTACCGTTTTTAATATTCGAGCATTGCTCTGACCTAAGAATGCCTCCTCTGTCAGTTTATTTATCCTTTGTCTCTCAGACCCGGAGAGTCTTGCATAAGCCGCATGGAGCATCTCATGAGCAGCTGTAACCTCTTCTATACCATTTAGCCTTTCATCTTCAACATCAAGTAGAAATATGCCTTTATGTTCAACGAAGCATCCTAGAACTATACTTTTTTCACTTTCTGTGCAGTTTTGATTGAAATCTGATTTATTCTGAAGAGTTGGCCAATTAACGTAAAAAAGGTGTTTGCCGTTGTCGTTCATGGTTGTCGCTGATGCTAACTGCGCAATTTGAATTGAAGGTACGTATTTCCTAAGTCTGATCCAATCGTATATGATCTGCCTTTTCAATACAGCCAAAGTAGAAGTAGATAATAAAACTAACAAAAATATGAGTGATAGTATTCGTTTTTTTGATTTCACTATCTAATATCTTAACATTTACTCACGTGCTAATTCATAAGCTAAGGACTTCTTTTTGGCCCCTACCTTAACGATCGATCCGGTATGATAGCTATCTTCGAGTATTTTAAGCGAAATATGGTCTTCAATTGTGTCTTGAATGAGTCTTCTAAGAGGGCGAACCCCATTTAGTGGATCGTAGCCATTCTCAAGTAGATACTTTTTCGCAGTTGGAGTAACTTCCAGACCAATGCCATGCTTAGTTAATCTTCCTCGCAACTCATCTAATTGTAGGTCCATTATTTTAATGACATCTTTCCTTGTAAGTGCCCTAAACACCACCGTTTTATCAATCCTATTTAACAACTCAGGCCTCAGCATTTTTTTCAATTCATCACGCACTTTTTCTTGATTATTTTTATGAAGACTGTCAAGATCATCTTCATCTGTCTTTGACGATACCCTAAAGCCAAGTTTAGCTTCTTTTTGCAACTTCTCAGCACCCAGGTTGCTAGTCATAATAACAATGGTATTTGTGAAGTCTATCTTCCTTCCTTTTGCGTCAGATAAAACCCCATCTTCAAGAATTTGAAGCAGCATGTTGAAGACATCTGGATGGGCCTTTTCAATTTCATCAAATAAAACTAGACTGTACGGTTGGCGACGAATCTTATCAGTAAGTTGACCTCCGTCATCATAGCCAACATAGCCAGCTGGTGCACCAACCAGACGAGCAGATGTATGTCTTTCACTAAATTCACTCATATCTATCTTGACCATGGACTCCTCACTACCAAAAAATTCCCTAGCCAAAACCCTAGCTAACTCCGTTTTTCCAACGCCTGTCGGACCAAGAAATATGAATGATCCTATAGGTCGCTTTCCGCTACCGATGCCAACACGATTTCTTCGGATTGCTTTTGCTACTGTTGTAACTGCCTCGTCCTGCCCGATTACGTATTTACCTATTGTTTTCTCTAGATTAAGTAAGTACTTGGCTTCTGATTTGATGACTTTCTTAACAGGAACGCCTGTTATTCTCGAAACAATTTCTGCTACATCCTCACTACTCATTACTAGACTTCTTGAAGATTTTCCCGCCTTTTCAAGTTCATCTAGGCGTTTGTTGATTTGACTAGCTCGTTGTTTATATTCAGCAGCTTTTTGGTAATCTTCATTATCCACAGCATCCTCGATACGAGTGTTTACGAGCTTAAGTTCTTTTTGTAATTTTCTTATCTCGGGAGGAGTTTTACCCTTATCAATTCGAATGTGAGCGGCGGTTTCATCAAGAAGATCAATTGCTTTGTCAGGCATAAATCGATCATTAATATAGCGTGCGGCTAAGGTTACTGTATCTTCAAGAACCTCATCGCTAATAGTAACATTGTGGAACTCTTCGTAGTGCTTCCTAAGACCTTTCAATATTGCAAGCGTTTCTGGAACGGTTGATTGCGGGACTTGTATCGGCTGAAATCTTCTTTCTAGTGCTGCATCCTTCTCCACATATTTTGCATATTCAGAAGTTGTGGTTGCACCAATTAACTGAATCTTGCCTCGCGCCAATGCTGGCTTAAGAATATTTCCGGCATCCATTGCGCCTTCCGCAGCCCCAGCTCCAACAATTAGATGTAGCTCGTCAATAAAGACTATTGTTTTTCTGTCTGTTTCAAGTTCAGACATAACCTTTTTGAGTCGTTCCTCGAATTCACCACGATACTTAGTGCCAGCAATCATACCTGCCAAGTCTAGCATCACAATTCTCTTATCTATTAGTGCATCTGGAACATCTTCTGAAATAATCCTTTGTGCCAGTCCTTCTACTATTGCAGTCTTACCAACACCTGGCTCACCAATCAGTACTGGGTTATTCTTGGTACGTCTATTCAGAATTGTAATTACTCTTCGTATCTGGGTTTCACGGCCAACGACAGGATCAAGTTTATTTGCGCGTGCCTCGGCAGTTAAATCAGTACCAAAAAAATCTAGTGCGGTTTTTCGCTGTTTTTTGTTGCGCTTTTTTGAACCACTATCGCCCCGGCTTTCGTATTGTTGTCTATTAAGAAACTGTTCGAGCTCACTAACAAGGCCATCAACATTTATGTTCATATCTTTCAATAACGTTGTTGCACGTGCATTTTTTTGCGAAAGAATACTGTACAAAATATGCTCTGTACCACAATAGTCTTGATTAAATTCTTGAGCAAACTCATACGCCATCCTAAGAGTGAGTTTTGCAGTCTCGCTGAGACCCTTGCCACCAAAATTTATGACTAACGTCTTCGGGGTAAGATTAAGGGCAAGTCTAGCTCTATCTAATGTTACTCCCGCTTCCTCAAGTATTTTTGCACCAATACTTCCATCCTGCGCTAAAACACCCAATAGTAGGTGTTCTGTGCCGACGTAAGCACTACCAAAGCTTCGTGCTATAGCGTCTGCATGCTTTATACTCGCCTGAGCGTTTTCGGTCAGGTTACTCATAAAATCGTTGAAATCAGGTGAGTTTGGCATCATGTAATTATTTTACTCCATAAGCGATTCATAACATCGCTACAGATATACTATGCCAAAAATTAGCACTCGTCAAGTATGAGTGCTAATTTTTTAATTGTCTGTTTTATCTTCAGTCCCGTGCTCTTCTATTGCTTCAAGCAAACTTGATTCAAGCTGCTCTTTTTTCTTTAATTTTACTGGTGCCGCAGGCTTTAGGCCGTCCTTTTCAGGTTTTTCCTCGGTCTTAACGTTAGTATTTTCTTCGACAATATCTATATCAAATCCAGTTAGCTTACTTGCAAGTCGAACATTTTGACCACTCTTACCTATAGCTATACTGAGTTGATCCTTAGCAACAGTAACTTTAGACTTTTTGTCTTTTACGTCAATGGTTACGGTTTCAACCTTTGTTGGGCTAAGCGCATTGATAATATATTCTTTTGTGTCGTCACTCCATACAACAATGTCAATTTTTTCCTGTTCACCAATTTCGCTCATAACAGCATTTACACGTGTACCATGACCTCCAACGAACGTGCCTACGGGATCAACACCCGGCACACTGCTGCTTACTGCAATCTTCGTACGAACACCGGCTTCTCTGGCAATACCCTTAATGTCAACAGCTCCGTTCTCCATTTCTGGGACTTCTGCACGAAAAAGCCATTCAACAAATTGTGTATTACCTCTTGAAACCACCAGTTGGGGGCCACGAAATCCACGTTCAACATCCTTCAAAAATACCTTCAAACGTTGTCCTGGATAATAACGTTCTCCCTGGATCTGCTCACTCATAGGCATAATACCTTGAGCTTTTCCCAAATCCACACGTACTAAGCGCCCCTCCACACGTGAAACAATGCCGTTTATAACCGTGCCTATTTTATCTTCGTATTCATTCATAATAATTTCACGCTCTGCTTCACGAAGGCGTTGCAAGATAACCTGTTTAGCAGTTTGTGCAGCAACACGACCAAAACTCTCAACTTGTTGATGAATTTCCATCATGTCACCGATGACAGCATTTTTTTTCATTACTTGCGCATCGCTTAGACTGATTTCATACTTATCGTCACCGACAACTTCAACAACCTCCTTGGTTATATATGCGTCAACCTCACCTGTATTCATATTCATACTAACTCTAACTTCCTGTTCTCTGTCGCCATAATCCCTACGATAAGCAGCTGCCAGTGCTTGCTCAACTACTTCTTGAACAACATCCTCTGGTAAATTTTTTTCTTCGGCTATAGCTTTTAATGCTCCAGCCAGTTGTTTCATATCAAGATCCATAATCTTCCTTTCGTTTTGGGGATAAGTCTTAATGAAAAAATCCGACCTTCTGGCCGGATATCTTTACGCAATAATTGTACTAAACACCACACTATGCTGTCAAGCTAGGTGATACAATGTTTATAATGAGCAAAAAAGTTAAGCGTCTATTTAGTGAGTTTATACCTGAAAATTACGATTTATATCTAGATATAAATCGTGAAAAAGCCAAATTTGCTGGAAAAGTTACTATTAGAGGACAGAAAGTTAGTAGACCAAATAAGCGCATCACTTTTCACCAAAGCGGACTCAAAGCTATCAGCGCTAAGATAATAAAGCACAATAAAAAAGACAATTCCGAATTTACAGTAAGTCGAATAAATAATCATGATTCATTTGACGAGATGCGTATACACAGCGGCGAATTATTACACCCGGGATCATACACAATAGAGATAGAATTTTCAGGAAAAATAACGCCACAAATGAACGGCATCTATCCATGCAATTTTAAGATTAATGGAAAAAATAAACAGCTTATTGCAACTCAATTTGAGAGTCATCACGCTCGTGAAGTTTTCCCCTGTATAGATGAGCCGGAGGCAAAGGCGACGTTCGATCTTAGTATAACAAGCCCAAAGGGTGAAACAGTTATTGCAAATACACCTGTCAAATCGCAAA
>JAGQNP010000038.1 GCA_020428005.1 Candidatus Saccharimonadota bacterium | reverse complement strand
ATCCCTAAGTATTGCATCTGGTTGCTGATGACCTTCTAAATCTAACAATGCATCGACTGAGCGTGTTGTTGCGACTGCTACTACAGTTGCTCCTGCCCTTTTCGCAGATTCAATTCCTTCAGCACTATCCTCAATCACCAGAAGGTTTTCGGGTTTTCTAACATTAAGTATATCCATAGATGCTTGATAAGCATCAGGCGCTGGTTTCAAGTTTGCAACATCAGGATGCCCTCTTAGTACAAGCCTGCTGTCTGGAAAATATTTATCAATTTTATGTCTCCTTAAGTACGGATATACTTCGTTTGGATAGGCTGTGCTTACTATTGCAACCTTGCCAGCACGCCTTACAAAAACTCTTCGTACAAACTCGATCGCACCAGGCTGTGGATCAAGACCAGCAGCAATTATTTTTCTATAAACTTCGTTTTTGAGACTAACAACTTCCCTAACTTGTGGATTTTCGACATCACTTGCGCTCTCTATTATGCCTGCTTGAGCAAGTATCCAGGCATTTATTTCTTCTGGGTGACTTCCATACAAATAGGCCATTCCATGAATTTCGTCGGAGACTTCTCCAAATCTGGGATCTTCTTCTGCCATCATCATATAAGCCTGTTGGCGTGCCTCAGTATGGACACCATTGCTACTAGCTAACGTGCCATCAAAATCAAGAGCCAAAGCCTCAAAGTCCATTAAACAAAGATCACTCATATAAACATATTCTCATATAAGTGTCCAACTCAAGCAAGCACAAGCAAGATTATTAACTTAAATTGTTGAACTACCTTGAAAATAACATCTTAATTGTTTCGTAGTCTGATAGTGTCTCTTCTTTTATTTCATCAAATAAAATTTTACTGTTAAAGTCGCGCTCAATTTTCTTAAGTACCCACTCTTTTACATCATCAAGTGTCTCACCACGTTTCCCGAAAGCCCAGGTTGCAAACACATAAAAATTTGTCTTTAGATGAGCAAGGCTATCTGCAGTCGCAAGTATTTTTCCTTCGATTGACTTTGGTCTATCGCTACCGTGGCAGCTATGAAACTTTATAGCATCATCTACGACAAGTTTAATTTGTTCTTCACCAAATCCTGCTTCACTCATAAGTTGACGGGCTAGGTTTAGGCTCTCTTGTTCATGGTTTTCATCTGATCTCTGCATTTTCACATCCGCAATGTCATGTAGTAAAGCAGCTGTTCGCGACAAATCGGCACTAGCATAAAATCTATTTGCGAGTTCAGTAGCATAGTCAGCGACAACAACTACATGATTTCGCCAAAGCCAGTCAGCCCACTCAGCACGATTTTCGTTCTTACTTTCGTAAAGTTTCCTAACCTTATCTTCTAGTCTTTGGGCACTTGTCATTAAAGTTAATTTTAACAGATTATGATTTGGATTTTATATCTCCGAGATGAGTATACATAAATCCTCTGTTTTTCTTGAGACCATAGCCAAAAGTCCTATCCATACCGATGTGTGCTAGCCAAATTAAACCAATAATGATAATGCCATCGACCTTGTTCCAGTATCCAAGACCGAAAACAAGAAGAGGAAAAGTCAAACTATGACCAATGTTGTATGCAAATGCACCAACTCGATTATTCACCAGATAGCCAAGCATAGAAATATCTGGAATCAGCAATCCAAAGATAAATATTACAAAACTGTAACCTGCCAATACGTAGGACAACGACACTAGAATAAATATTGCCAAACCCTCAAGTCTTTGCCAAGCTATTTCCTGCTGAGTCAACTTATTCACAATTTAATTGTATCAGTGGTTGATTATTTTGTGCGAGTGAATGGACTTAAGGCTTTTTCGCCAAATGGGGATTGGGCGATCTTTATTATTGTTTCATTGCTTTCAAATAATCCAAGCGCTCGACTTTTGGTCGCAAATCTTGCTAAGTCACGATAAGTTGTTTCTTTCGATAGGCTCGGATCTGTGGGGGCAATATTTCCATCACGTATTCCGTAAACACCTAAGGCAAATTGTAGCCACTCTTTAAAATTGCCTTCTGTTATTTCACGCATAAACTCAGGTATACTAACAATTCTGTCTGTCATACCGTCAAGTTTTTCTTTGTCTTTATATCGAACTCCTGAAATTGATCGCATTCTATAGGCTAGCATGTGTCCAGCAGGATGAAATACCTGAACGTCGCTACCAGACGGCAAAATAAGCTTCCATGGATCAAAAGACTCCGGTTGAACTGCTTGCTCTAATGGAAATAATTCATAGCGAACTATCCCTTGATCATCAATTGTTCTCCTGGAAGTCCAGTCAGCAACGGTTTTAACAATATTATCTGCCCTACTTCCTATCCATCCTTTGCGATCTTTGCGTTCATCGAAGCCAAAAACAGACACAACTAGTGGAGTTACTTCTTTTAGTGTTTGAACTATTTCAGTAGATTGTTCTTTTGATAGTACTGTATCAACCAAAATATCAATATCCCTTACTGTACCATTGCTCTCACGCAGTAATGGATCAGCAGCTTCATCCGTAGGTATAATCAATCTTTGCTGATGATCAAAAACTGTGCCATGGTGTCTAATCGCACTCGTAGCAATTCCACCAAGAACATAGTAACGCTGATCAGAATCAAGGCATGAACGCATAACATCATCAACTTCAACTATTGCCTCATAACAATTTTGTACTTCTGACATTGATAAGAAATCTACAGCTTGTTATTCAGATTTGCAAGCATAAGCAACTAGTAATCCATTAAACCAAGAATACCGAGTGCAAGCTTAATCCTAAGAGTTTCATCGACAGATAAGGTTGGTCCAAATTGCTCAAATAGCTCTTGGAGTGGATCTGACTCTTCACCCTCGCCAACAAATATCTGCCTGTTTAAGTTTGGATCCATGACCACATCGCCGTCTTCGTCTATTAGCTGAAGCTCAACATCTTTGCGAAGCAAATCATCATCGTCACTATCAAAATAATACTCGCTGTTTAACCATGCACATAGGTAGTCTACTTCTCCCGGAGGTATAGCGCAGCTCAATTCTCTGCGAGCGTATTCGGCATTTATAGCGTCAATCAATTCTGCAGTATGTGATGCAACTTTATCTTCGATTGCAACCGTCGCACAGTGAATCTTACCATTGCCACCATCTACGATTGGAGCAGCTATGCAGGCGGCCTGTAAAGCAAAGTTTGTTTCAGAATCATCTTCTCTAACAACTTTTCGAATTTTAATTTGGTCTCCGGGCTGGGCCGTCTGCAAAAAGTCTGCCCTCCATAATCTATTAACTGCAGGCCAGATTGTTTGATCGCGAAATGAAAGAACTTCAAGCGGTTCTAATACTCTTTCAAAGTCAAAGTCAGGAACATCACCGCCTGTTGGTAAGAAACTCATGCAGATAAAACTGACAGAAATTTTGCTAAATTGCAAGCAATAGCGTTATGCTATTCAACTTGTTTACCAAATTTTAGTGCGCGGTAAATTACATCTAGCTCGTCATATAGTTCGCAAAGTTCAAAATCTGTTAATCGATTCATTGAATAAAAGTCGTGGTGTATTTGTTTCGCAAATTTCGTACCTATTACAATATCTCGATAATCTACCTCTTCTTCATCATTGATATCCATAAAAAGTACCCTGAGCGGATCTTTAGCAAAAGTTTGCACTGCAACAGGTGGCACTTCTTCTTTGTCTTCTGGGACGTACATTAATATTGATCTGGAATCAGTAATATTTGGCCTTGAACTATAGGTACCCCGCTCTAATAGTAGTTTATAAACGTCACCAGCTTCATCGCCACTAAAGATCACGTCATGTCTAAGCATTAACCTCAAAAATTCAAAATGCCACTGAGTTCTAAGAATATAGGGATCTTCAAGGCTAATAACATCAAGCTCACACCATTGGGTAAATCTATCCGATGTACACTGAGCAGATCTTTGGTTGATAGATAATTCAATAGTGTCATCAACTAAATCAGCAAAACACTCAACAAGCTCAGGGTCATACCCCGGACCATACATTGGATTAGGCGACATTAACGCACCACCTTCATTTGCTTGGCTCATATTTAATTGAATTATATCAAATAAAAATCTTTATACCACTATTTTTAAATATTGCAATCTTATTATATTAAATGTAAAATTGTACTATGACAATTACGGGTGAATTGGAGCCCATGTTAAATGGGCAAGCTATACCTGTTACTTTTAATCACCTGACTAAACATAGTTCTGAGGGTGATTTTCTACCTTATGGTTATGCTCTTAGTGTTGCTAATGCTTTGCCAGATGGCACGCCAGTTCCACCAACTGCTAGACACATTGCTCAAGCATCAAAAGAAGGCTGGGGTGTTTCAGAGTTTACGGTTAAAAAAGCTTTGGGAAGCATCGTTTGCTTGCAAGAAATGCTGGGGTTCGTGATGCCTGCAACTGTGTCAGAATGGTCAACAGAAACATTTCTAGAAAATGGTATATGGATCTCCCACATATTAGGATCCGCGAGTAATCCTGTTATGCCCTGTTACAAAGATTTACAAGATTTCTCAAAGTTGCATCTTGCCCCATCGCCGGTTGTTACAGCAGAACGCTTTGGTTCAATCGAAAATTATCAGGACAAACTTGGTTATGTTAACGCGAAAGTAACTCTTAAGCGATGGGACGACCAGGACTGGATTGAAAACGGTGTTTGGTTGAGTCATATGCTTGGTTCGCCAGAGGAACCAAAGATGCCGAGTTACACAGATATGCGACTTGCTTCAAGTGTAAATATCGCACCATCAGTTGAGGAAATTAGAAAACAATTTGGTTCTCTTGTGGAATATCAAAAAGCTTTGGGGTTTAGCCCAAACGAAAAGCCGCTCGACCATGAAGACTGGCCAAAAGTCACCTATGTAGAAAACGGTATCTGGTTGAGTCATATGCTTGGTTCGCCAGAGGAACCAAAGATGCCAGTAACTGATGATATTTACACTGGAAATGCAGAAGGAATCTGTCCACCATTCTATGCAATAAAAAAACGCTTTCGATCTTTGGATAAATATCAGGATGCTCTGGGATTTGTAACAAAAGCAACTCTCGCTAGATGGAGCGATCAGGACTGGATCAACAATGGAATTTGGTTGAGTCATATGCTTGGCTCGCCAGAGGAACCAAAGATGCCAATTTGGTCTGACCTAAGACGTGGAAATGCGTTGAACATTTCTCCTTCAGAGCTTGAAGTTAGGCAAAAGTTTGGATCGATGCAAGCCTATCAGGAAGCACTAGGATTTAAATCTCCAAATTCAAATAGGTTTAAGTCAAATCGTGATCTACTAAGGGCAGGATTAGAGATTATGCGCTCCAAAGATGGAGAAGTTCCTCGCGCAAGGGACTATAAAAAGGCTGGGTTATCAGTTAAGCAAATTTATAGAAGATTTGGTACTTTGGATAATTTCCATAGTTTTCTTGATATACCCGATTACTCTGACATGACACCTGAACAATTGATTACTTTTGGAGTACAGTGGTCAATTTCAAACAATGCCATGGAAGCACCAAGGCGAACAGACTTAAGAAAATTACGACATGTAAGCAAAACTAGTTCACCAAGCGAATATAGTATAGTTAGTCAGTTTGGGGAATACGAAAAATACACGATTGCAGTTGAAGAAGCCCTCGTTATTTATTATGAATTGCTGGAAAAATTATCAATAATCAACTCTCTGCCAAAATCTATACCGGAGCACCTATTAAGGGACTTTGTGCCGACCGATGATTACGCAGAAAAACAAACAGAAGTTGCACATAAGCTTGTCAAACTATTTCGATTTGATCACGTGCCTGTTAGTGTACTTCAATCCATGTTCAATAGATCACGTATGACAATTATGTGGGATGAAGACGACTTTTTATACTTTGGCGAACATGCTTTTGGTAAGAAAAACTTGGACGTTCAAAGTTGTCTCCAAAAACTTGAAATACTTGATCAAGCAGGGTTATCCCCAAGACTCGAAGATATAAGAGAAGTATTCGGTAGCGAGCAGCGGTTTATCGAATTTGTTATAAGTCACTAAGGTATTTCTTTGTTTCTTTTGGTGACTTGAATACTATTATTTGTTTACCCTTGTTATTTTCAATTGCAGTAATAACTCGGCTACGTGAATCTCCTTTGAACTTCCAAACATATTTAATAAAATACCAATCGATCTTTTCGTTCCATTCTTCTGGCATGTCTTTACGCTTCTTGCCATGCAGCTTTATGCGTCGTTTCAAAACACGACTAAACGACACTCTTCGCGGGAAATCCAAAAAAATTATTGTATCTGCACGTTTGAATCGAATATCGAATGTTGAACTATAGTTTCCATCAATAATCCAGCTCTCTTTTTGTACAAGTTCTTGAACTTTTTTGTTCCAAGCAACTTTATCATTATAGTAATCATATTTTTTCTGGTGGTAATAATAGTCTAGATGAACTAACGGTAGGTCAATTTTCTGCGCTAACTTGGTTGCAAATGTTGTCTTCCCTGCTCCGGGGCAACCTACGATACACACTCTTTTCATATAAGTAAACTCTCCGCTTGATACACGGATTCAAATAAGTGAGCATTGATTCCTAACTTTTTCGCACCTTCGACGTGTGATACTGTATCGTCCAAGAAAATTATTTCTTTTGGCTTAACCCTAGGATGATCTTCGGCAACTTTTGATAATAACTTTTCAAAATATTCTTGTTCAGGTTTTTTACAGCCCATTTCTGAAGAGATAAAGTAGTAATCAAATATACCCGGGAACATAATTTCTCTCATATATTCACCCCTGTATTTTTCCTGGTTCGTTGCCAAATAACACGGAACACCCGCATTTCGAACTGTAGCAACCAATTCGAGCATTGGTTTGTTCTGTATGTTTTCATTTCTAAACCACATGGATAAAAGTTCATCAGGACTACCATTCCACTGCCAGACATCGTGATATTCTGCAATAAGTTCTTTAAGATCAGCCTTGCCAATAATTGCATTCTGAAAGTCATTTTTAAAAAATCCAGACAACTGATTGAGGTCACCTCCATGATTTCTAACATATTGCTCAGAGAATAGTTCTTTGGGAATAGTGAGTACTCCGTCAGCATCAAAAATTGCAACTTTATACTTCATACGGCAATAATTGTAACAGGTAGATTACTAATCAATGATAAATATTTAGGCTATAGCTTAAGCATAAGCAATTAATAGTAGGTTGAATATTTTAATTAAACTGGTATAATAGGTCTTCATGTCACTTCAAGATATTCAAAATATGCGAGTTAGTCGTGAGCAAGAACCAATATTCGATAGCACATCGATCGCAGCTGTAATCGGTGAGCTAAATACTGAGGCACGGTGTATAGCTTTGACTTCCACACCTACTGAATTTACTCAAGTATTAGATATCTGTGATGGACTCCAACAAAAAGGAGCCTTTGATATTGTAGATAAATCACGATTTAACGTCGGCGGAATATTAAAAGAATTTCCAAACTCTGTGGTCGCAACTATAAGTGATCCACCTGCTCCAGACGTATCAGCCCCAAATCCCCAGACTCGCCTTTGGGCAAAAAAAGCCGATGGAGTAGTTGGCGATTACTTTACTGGTTTTGCCGGTGATTTATTACAGTACTCATTAGCACATAATCGTGCATTAAGAACAATTATCGGTGAAAAAGTTCGCAAAGAAGACAGAATGCCTTCAATCGAATCAAGATTAGGTGTACTAGCAGCAATACAGTATCTATCTGATGAATCCGTATCTGGCACATTTACCAGGCGAGAAGTTCGAGATATGACCAGTGACTTTGGTATAGGACGTAGTGTAGCAATGCAACATATCAAAAGACTCATGATACATAGTGTTGTGCAACCAGCTAGAAACAACAGTGATGAAGTGCTACGACCTGCTATTAAACCAGATGGCACAGAAGCTTACGATGACATCCGAGATATTCTACAGATTTTTGCGCGGTTCGCCATACCAACGCCAAATGTAATTTATTCTGGTGTTAAATCAGGTCGGCTAGTAATGAGTGATCCAAAAGTTGTTTCACTACTAATACAGAGATCATACGCCACTTCAACCCATACAGGTAAATCTACGAGAAGAAAATAGCCTACGCCTTATGTGTCCAAGTAGTAAGTTATGTTTTTCTTCGTCTGTAGCTTTTGTGTTCCAAAACTTTACGTAACTTGTCTAGTCGAATAATGTAGTGCTCATAGGGCTTGAGCAACGA
>JAGQNP010000037.1 GCA_020428005.1 Candidatus Saccharimonadota bacterium | reverse complement strand
TGCTCTTAACTCGCTTTGTTTTTATCGCTGAGTGGTAACTCACGGCAAATCTGTGCGATTCATCTCTGACGCGCTGTAACAGTTTAACTAGATTAGTAGATTTTGGAATATTAATAACTACAAAGTTATTTGATTCCGTAATAAAACCACCCAGTTTACTAATTTCCTCACGGTTAACATTAACATTTGATCGCTCTCTATTTACAACTATATCTTCATCACGTTTAGCTAGACCAATGAATGGTATTTCAATACCTGAGTCGTCTCTGGCTTTTAGAGCAGCATCAAGCTGCCCCTTGCCACCGTCAATAAGAACCAGGTTTGGAAGTACCCATGACTTATTTTTATGACTGAACCTTCGTTTTATTGTTTCGTTCATATTGTAAAAATCATCGTTTTTATTGGTCTTGGTCTTGAACTTTCTATATTCACCTTTATTACTTACACCGTTAGTAAACACAACCATACTTGCTACAACATCGGTTCCTTGCATATGGCTAATGTCATAACCTTCTATGCGGAATGGAAATGATATGCCAAGAACACGACACAATTCATCAAGTGCATGATCCTTAGATATATCTTGAAACTCTCTATCGCTAAAAATTATCTGTTGGTCTAACTTCCTGAGATTATTAAGTTGGTTTCTGTATACTGCGGCTTCTTCATATCTGTGATTTTTTGATGCAAGTTTCATGGATTTTTCGATATCTTTTTCAATAATCTTTCTTTTGCCTTCTATTACAGCAATAAGTCTTCTTAGATTATTTTTGTAATCATTCAGTGACGTTCTGTCTTCCTCTAATCCTGGATCTAAACCTAAATGATAATGAAGATTTGCACGTTTTTGTCCCTTAGACTGCTGGGTAGCATAAGGAAAAATGCGACGTAATAATCTTAGCGCCTGCTTTATTGAGTGACTTGAAAGGTAAGGTCCAAAATATTTGGCTCCGTCATCAAGGGGTCTTCTTGTAGTACTAACAGTGGGGTAGTTGCTATCTATGTCAATTCTGATATAAGTTAAAGATTTGTCATCACGTAATAGAATGTTGTAGGGTGGCAAGTAGCGTCGAATCATTTCAGATTCCAAAAATAAAGCTTCTATTTCACTCTCAACTTCCATCCAATCAACATCAACAATTTCAGCAACTAGAGCATTTGTTTTTGCATCTCTACTACGACTTCTTTGAAAATACTGTCTAACCCTGTTTTTAATAACAGCAGCTTTACCAATATAAATAATCTTATTTTCTCTATCTTTGAAGAAGTATATCCCAGGATTTGATGGCAAATTCTTTAACTTTTCAGAAATTACAGATTGCATTAATTGTTTGTTTTCTTAATATGTCGCCTGGTTAAATATCGTTCAAAACGTCGCGTTTGCAAAATCCTATCAAAGATACTATCGCGTCCACGCTTGTTAACCCATATAGTTGTTAACCCGGCCTTGTTACCACCAAAAATGTCTGCGATCAATTTATCACCAATCATAGCAATCTGGGAAGGTGGTGCATTAAAGTGGTCCACTACTCTATCAAAAAACCTAGTTGATGGTTTTCGTTTCGTTAATGAGGCCCGTATAACTGTTGCTTTGATATCGTGAGCTATGTTATCTAGGTCATTCGTAACTCTGTTGCTTGCTATACATACACTATTAAATTTCGCTAATTCTTTATGCAGGAATGAACGTGTAGATTCTTCAAGTTTCTTTTTACGATAGCCAACCAAAGTACTGTCAGCATCAAATGCAATAAACTTAATACCACTCTTTTTCAAAACCCCAAAATCAATATCCTCTATCGATTCTGCTACATAGTTTGGGACAAACAGCGGAGATTCTTCATCAACCATAACATGCCTCATACTAACTATTATAAACAGATAGTTAAACTGCTGCCACCTGTTGTTTCGTTGAAGAACACTTTTCGCAGTAATCGTTGTTCTGACAATTTTCACAGACTAATACGAGCTTATTACAGTTCATGTTGGCGCAGTTTACAAAATTACTAGTATTTAAACCGCAGTGAACACACTCACCAATGTCTTTTGCATTATTTGTGAATGAAGTAACCATCCGCTTGTCGAAAATATAAAGTTTTCCCTCCCATTCACCGTCATCTCCATACCTCTCACCATACTTAACAATGCCGCCATCAATTTGGTAAACTTCCTTAAAACCTCTGTTTTTCATCAGAGAACTAAGAATCTCGCAGCGTATACCACCAGTGCAATAGGTTACAATTGGCTTGTCTTTGATGTTTTCATACTTTGGGTCCTCAATTTCCTTTACAAAATCCTTCGTTGTCTCAACATTAGGAATTATTGCATCTTTGAATTTGCCAATTTTTGCCTCGTATGCATTTCGACCATCGAAAAAAACAACATCATCTTTTCGATCTTCAATTAACTTATGCAACTGTTCGGGTTTAAGATGCTTGCCCCCGTTCACAACACCGTTTTTATCAACAATGACCTCATCGGGAACCCCAAAACTCACAATTTCTGGTCTAACTTTAATGCTTAGCCTTGGAAAATCATTGGAGCCACCATCACTCCACTTGTAATCGATGCCCTTGAAAATATCAGTCTTGTTCATGGCACGTTTATAGGCCCTAAGAGAGTCTAGGTCGCCACCTAGGGTACCGTTAATACCGTGTTTACTTATAATAACTCGACCTTTTAGTGACAATTTTTCACACAGCTCAATTTGCCACAATCGTGTCATATCTGGATCAACGACAGGAACAAACTTATAGTATAGAATCACCTTTTCCATCACATGTATTCTACACCAGATAGTATTTAGGTAAAGATAGCTATAAGAATAATACCTACGATAATTGCTATAAAAACTATTAAAATATTCGAAGCCTTGACAGTCTTTCGGTTAGTTTTATAACCTTCGGTTGTACTACTATAATCATAAGCCTGTTGATTATGTTGGTTTGTAAAATGTCCTGGCTCAGCTAAATTAATCAATGGATTACTCAGCTCAGATGGTCCATACATTGGACCATCCCTTTTGTTACTTAACTGTGGCGTATCAGATAATTTTTGCTCCATGCCAATTTCGGTAATTGTTTCAGGGTCTGTCTGGTTTGTGCGTACCGTATCAGGCCAAATTCTGTGAAGTTGTTCTCCGTCAATATATCTCTTAACTAATTTTCTTAGCTGTTTCTGGTCAATAATACCTTCATCATAAATTGATTTTAGACTGATATTCTCCAATCTTATTTCAGCAGCCATTTCTAGCAATAACGGTAAAGACATTATTTCAACGGTTTTGGTGCCAACCCTTTTTTCTTCGTTACGCTCCAATTGCTCTGTATTTCTTTTCTTACCTGTATCGGGTTCTTTAGAATGCTCATTTTCTTCTGTTTTATGTCCATGACCAACTTCCTTTTTTTCCGGTCTGAAGTCCCTAACTTCCTCAACCTTCTCTGGTACTTCTTCATTTTTTATCCTTGGCTGTTTATTGACTTCGAATCTGGTCTTAGCGGCCTTCCTTATTTCAAGTTCTTTTGTGGCAATCGTATCTTGCAAACTGCTAACTTGTTTTTCTAACTTTTCCTGAATTGGCTTTAATTTATTTTCTGTATTGATTCGTCCTCTTCGTCTACCAATCATGTAGCCAACAATTCCTCCAAGCAACAAGTCGCCTGCCCTTCTTCTCTTCAGCTGGAATTCCGCATCGTCACTATCTTGCTCTGATTTTGTGTCAACGCTTGGCAATATCGCCTCTTCTCTATGGTTGCCATGATCGGAACTCACATCAGGATTACCTTCACCAATTGTTGGAATATTAGGTGGTATCTCAGAAGTAGTACTGACACTAGAATCAGAATTATCTTCGGTTGTAGCTTCGACCTGTTCGTCAATAGAAACTTCTGGAACTGGTAATTCCGGAATTTCTTCACTGTCTTTAGTACTTATAATTTCATTGGTCGATTCAGTGTCTCTAGGAACTTCTTCTTCAATGTTATTTATAACTTGATCGGCTATACTTTTAATGCTTTCTTCATCTAAAACATCTTGCCCCTTAGTCCTGTCCTGTAAATCAAGCAGAAAGTCCAAATTTGCTGATGCTTCTGCAGCTTCAACACTCTCGGGCTCTGCATCATTTATCTCTTGTGCAACTTCAGGTATAACAGCACTAACGTAAGACTTGACTATCTCTGATTGCTCATCGTCTGTTACTGTTTCAACTCTAGCTACTTCTTCATGTGCGCCTTCTGTTTCCAATCCATCATCTAACTCATCAGGTTCATTCTCGGTATCGTCATTATCTTTCTCTATAAGTTCTTTGGTAGCTGCCTGAAGCATTTCAAATAACGAGGACTTTTTCGCTTCATCGCGTTCCTTGGGTTTTTCAGGTGTTTCTTTAGTTCCAGTTTCTATTATTCCAGAGAAAAGCGCAGGGGGTTTTCGTTTAGTATCTTTTTTCTTGTCCTTGTCATCACCAGAAAATGATTCAAAAGATCCTTTCATTTTTTTATCTTTATCAGAAGTATCGTCGTCAGAGGCATATTCCATATGGTTTAATTTTAACCATTAATTACCTGCAATTAAAGTGTCATCATGTATATCATTTGCAATAATACTGTTTATCTGTTAATATTTCGGCACTATATAAACATAAGGGAAAGGGCGGCAAAATCATGTTCGGAAATTATTCAGTAATTGGCGAAACCGCCCAAGTGGCGTGCTAGCCACACCTAAAATAAAACTTTATTCAAATTTATTAACAAATTACGCACAGATTAGGAGGTCTGTGTGCTATGAAAACTCAAGTAAATATTAAGCAAACTTTGTCATCGTTTTGGCGTTTTACACGTCCAGATAAGAAATTCTTTATATTGGGAACAACATTTGCAGGACTAGGAACATTGATTCAAGATGTTATACCCCCGCTTATTGTAAGCAAAGCGTTTGACGAGCTACAATCCGCATATATAACAAATGACCCGATCATTTATCGTGATTTTAGAAGTTATGTGTTGGCATATGTTTCATTTTTGATATGTGCAATATTTGTTTGGCGAATACAAGTTATATTTGTATGGATTTACGAGCTTAGGTCCATGAAAAGAATAATGGAGTTTTTATTCAACCATATACAACGCCAGGATAGTGCCTTTCATGCTAATCGCTTCGGGGGATCACTTGTATCTCAGGTGAATAAGTTTGTTGGATCTTACGAACGTATAATGGATGAATTTACTTGGAGCATAACTACGGGTGTTGTGGCATATGTTGCATCAATTTTAATATTGGCTTTTACAAATACGCTCTATGCTTTTGTTCTACTACTAATTAGCATCCTCTATATGTCCATGATTTTTTGGCGTATGAAGAAGCAATTTCCATACGATAGACAATTGGCATCGAGCGAGAGCGACAGAACAGCAAAACTCGCAGACATGATAACTAATGTTGCAACCGTAAGAGCCTTCGCTGGCGAAGAATACGAAAATATACTTTTTGAAAAACAAACTGCCACTACTCATTCAAAGTATAAAGAACTACTCAAACAACACATTGTAAACGATACTATGAGTCATAGCGGCACTGCTTTAATTAGCATACTAGCTTTTGTTGTTGGAATATTTGCAATAACTAATTATCAGGCACCTGCAGGTGCATTGTTTCTAGCAATAACATACACCATGGCCTTATCCAGAAGACTGTGGGAGTTTTCTAGAGTTCTAAGAAACCTAAATAGAGGATTTGGTGATGCTAGTGATATGACCGAGATAATACAAATAGAGCCCGCCATTAAAGATGCAGTTGGTGCAAAAACATTGCATTCTGTACGTGGTTCAATTGAGTTTAAGAACGTTGATTTCTACTATCCTGATCAAGGTGGCAAATTATTTTCAAGATTAAATCTCCGCATTAAACCTGGCGAAAAAGTTGGACTAGTAGGCCATTCCGGTAGTGGAAAAACTACTTTGTCAAACTTACTACTTAGATTTATGGATATTCAATCCGGAACAATCACCATTGACGAACAGGACATCAGCCAGTCAACCCAAGCTAGCGTTAGGCAGTCAATTGCGTATGTACCTCAAGAATCTTTGATGTTTCATCGTACTATTGCTGATAATATTGGCTACGGCAACCCCTCTGCATCACAGAGAGAAATCGAGGCAGTAGCTAAAATGGCGCACGCTCATGAGTTTATAAAAGATCTATCTGATGGCTATAAAACCCTCGTTGGTGAAAGAGGGGTCAAGTTATCTGGAGGTCAAAGACAACGAGTTGCAATAGCTCGTGCCATGCTTAAAAATGCTCCGATATTGTTATTAGATGAGGCGACCAGCGCATTAGATAGTGAGAGCGAGACACTAATTCAAGATGCTCTTTGGATACTTATGGATGGGCGCACTGCAATTGTAATTGCCCACCGACTAAGCACAATCCAAAAAATGGACCGTATTATCGTTATGGACAAAGGTAAGATTGTTGAGCAAGGTACACACAAAGAGCTAATACGCAAGAATGGTGCCTATGCAAAGTTGTGGACGCATCAATCTGGGGGGTTCATAGACGAATAGTGTCTACTATTTATCTTCTTCCGTAGATTCTTCAGACGTATCTGAGTTTTCCGATGGCTCTTCGCCACCATCTTCTACTGTTTCCTCGCCAGATTCTTCGCTCATTTGAGCTTTTGTCTCTTCTACAACCGCAATAGTTGTTTCTGGGTCAACTAGTATTGTGACGCCTTCAGGGACTTTCAAATCAGATATATGTAATTTGTCACCTATCTCTACAAGCTTATTAGCATTAACTGTTATCTGGTCTGGCAAGTCTTTCGGAAATGCCTCGATTGACACATGGTCTGTATGAGTAATAACCATTAGGCCAGATAGTTCTGCCGGTACATCACCCTCCATGACTATCGGAACTTCTGTTTGTATCTTTTCATTTTGCTTTATTGCCTGGAAGACCACATGTCGCATCTGATTCTTTTTAGGATCAAAATCAACATGCTTAATTATTGCGAGGTGATCCTTGCCGTCTAATTTTATTTGTACCGCATGATGCTTTCCTGCCTGCTTATAAACACGTGTTAATGCTAGGTAATTTCCTATGGTGTGTATAGAATCTTTGCCATGATCATGAATTACGCATGGAACATTACCTTCGGCACGTAATTTATTTAGCCCCTTTCCAAGTATCTCTCGTTTTTCTAATTCCACCGTTATATCTTGTGACATGTTATCTCCTGCCTGTCATTTCTCAAATCAGTCGTTTTATTATAGCAAATGTATTGTGTATTACACTTAAATTACGGTAATCTATAGACTATGTTTGACGTTAATAGCATTATACAGAGCGGTGGAATATTGTTTGTGGCTTTCGTTATATTTGCCGAGTCTGGGCTACTTATTGGATTTTGGCTACCAGGCGATACATTACTACTTGGCGCCGGAATTATTGCTGCCCAAGGAGAAATATCACTGCTTTGGTTAATTTTTGCTATCGTGGCAGCAGCTATCCTGGGTGACAATGTTGGATATAGCATAGGTAGACGCACTGGCCATAAAATATTCAAAAAAGATGACGGGATATTTTTTCAAAAAGAACACGTTATTAGAGCAGAAAAATTTTATGAAGACCATGGTGGCAAAACGATAATACTTGCTAGGTTTATCCCAATTGTAAGAACGTTCGCTCCACTTGTTGCAGGAGTAGGAAAAATGAAAAGGCAAAGATTCATGTTATTCAATGTAATTGGAGCTTTGCTTTGGGGTGCGGGTGTAACTTTGATTGGTTATTGGTTTGGGAGCAAAATACCGCATCTAGAAGAATATGTACACTATGTGATCCTAGGAGTGGTACTTATCAGTATCCTTAGCTCACTGATTCACATTCTTAAAGAGAAAAAAATTAGGGACCGATTATTCGCCAAAGTAAAGCGGCTCTTGAGGCTTTTTACTTTGAACAAAAAGGTTTAGGCAATTTTTGGAACACTACGTAACTTTGGTGAAAGTGAATTCAAAGTTCTATTTTGAAACAAATTACCAAAAAATGGAGAAGGATTAAAACCGTCTAGCAATCTTTCTGTAGTAATTTTTTCAAGCCTGCTATGACATATATATCTATAAACAATTGGGTCATAAATAGGTGCTGGTTTTAGCAATGGTAGACTAGGATTAATCTGTGCTAACCTATCTCCGTTTTCATCATATGCCATGTCAACTATTTCTCTGATATTCGGAATTGCTTCTGTAAATCTATGTTCTAACTCAGCTAAATATGATCTGTTCTCTTCATCATGCGAATAACGAATAACCTGTTTTAACCCTTCAAACA
>JAGQNP010000036.1 GCA_020428005.1 Candidatus Saccharimonadota bacterium | reverse complement strand
CAAGGCTTACCTAATAACTGATGGTTTGAGTCGTTACATGAAAGAAGTAATATATGAACCAGAAACATCAACTGTCTTGAAAGGCATTGATTTGGCAAAATCAATTGTAGGAATGGAGGACTTTCAACGACTTTGTCAGTGTGACACATTAATCAAAAATGATTACCTTGAAACATTAATTTTTTCCTTGAAGCGAATATATATAAGTCTTCTTCGTAGCTCGAAAAGCAATAATCAGATCAATAAGTACACAAACACGTTAAGAATAATTTTAGAAATCGAACAAGCAATAAATAATTCTTCTATTAATAAAAAGCTTGCAATTACCAATTTACTTTGCAACCTGTAGTATAATTCAACTATTAATATGTTAAGTCTTATACTCGTATTCTTCTTTGGTATTTTGGCCTTTAGAGGTATTGCTTTAGGCAATTCTGAGGAAATGGACGATATTCCTAGAAAGGTTACTGACAAACTAGGTGGACTATGGGATATTGCTCATCAAGGCATGCGTGATAATCGCCTATTAAGAGCGGAAAAGGCGCTGTTGACAATTCTTAAGATCGATAGCAAAAACGCTGCTGCATACAATAGGCTTGGAATATTGTATGCAAAGCAGAAGGAATATAAGGATGCCATTGATTGTTTTGAAATTGCCTCTAGTATTGACCCAACAGCATCAAGTCTACATAACTTGGGCTTGATATATTACGAAACAGAGAACTATCCAAAGGCGGCTACAGCATTCGAGCAAGCAATAAAAATTGAGGATGATTTGGCAGCTCGTCATATTGCATATGCAAAAGTTCAGGAAAAACTTGGCAATGGCAAGTTAATGATTCAAGAATTAGAAAGAGCTGTTGAACTGGAGCCTATTAAGGAAAGTTATACACTTTTACAAAAAGGTTATGAATCTCAGGGTATGCAGGCTGAAGCCGATGTAATCAATAGTAAACTTAATCGAGCAAACAGTGCTCTAAAGAATAAGCCAAAGCGAGTCTCGAGACCAAAACGAGTTGTCATTTAACCTCTGTTCTGGTAAACTTTTCTCGATAAGCCACCTTAGCTCAGTTGGTTAGAGCGACGGTTTTGTAAACCGTAGGTCGTCGGTTCGAATCCGACAGGTGGCTCCATTAATTTGCAGGGTTAGTGAAGCGGTCAAACACGGCAGACTGTAAATCTGCTGGCATTCGCCTTCGTAGGTTCGAATCCTACACCCTGCACCACAAATTAGTGCCATTGAGACGTTAGAACTTTTCTAGCGTCCTTTTTTGTTAGTACTTGCACTCTATAAGGATAAATTGCGATAATACACGCTAAGGAGAGTATATATGGCATATTATGGTGAACTGGGGGAAATTAAGCGTATCAAATGTAATGCATCTCCCGATGAAATTATTGTAGAAGATGGCGAGTTAATGTTTCCTATACTAGCCGCTGATACACTAGAAGATTGGGTGCCACAGAAATGTCCAAGGAGAGGAAAAATAGATACTGCCATAGATATTGGATGTGTAAGTTGTGGCAACGCATTCATAGATTATAAATATCATGACATTGCTGATTGTTAAATTTGTAATTATTTAAATCTCTATTATCAGATGGAGCCATCCACACACATATTTCTTATGAATACTGATCTTATGTGCTAAAAATGTTAATGCATATGAGTCGACAACATTTTATGAGAAAATTGTAAAATTGATATAAATACCTTACATGTTTACGAAATATTCTGTATGATGTAATAAACAACAATAAGTTTGATGAATTTACGAGGAAATGATAGACATACCTTTTGAGATTGGTGCTGAAAAATTGCATGAAAAGTGTGCAGTTACTGCTGCCGTTATGAATGACGGTGAGCAGGTCTCTGCTTTACTAAATTTTATGATGCTTTATGCATTACAACATAGAGGTGTTGAAGCCAGTGGTATTGCCAGCCAGACACCATCAGGAAATCTTAAAATTCACAGAGAGCCTGCCTTTGTGAAAGATGCATTTGACGAGGAAACCCTCGAAAGTTTAAGATCTGATGTTGCTATAGGTCACAATCGATATTCAACCAATGGCTCAAAATTTGCACATATGCAGCCTGTCGATGATCGAAACATTGGCTATGCTATGGCAACAAATGGCAATCTTCCTGTGACTGATTATTTGGAAACGTTCTTGAAAAAAAATAATGTAAGAACAGATGAAATGAATGATTCCGAACTAAAGGCTCACGCTATTGCACAACATATTAGGAATGGCCATGATTTGCCTGATGCTATTGAACTAGCACACCCGCTTTTTCGAGGTGCGTATTCCAGTGTAGCAATGCATGATGGGATGGTGGTTGCTTTTAGGGATCCGAAGGGCATTAGACCATTAGAGCTAGGTACTATAGATGGGGGTTATGTTGTAGCATCTGAAACGTGTGCGCTCGACATGCTGGGTGCTACTGCAATACGTAGCGTTAAACCAGGTGAAATGGTAACTATCACTAGCCAAGGAATTGAAACAAAACAATTTGCTGAAGGTTCGGAGAAGCTCGATATTTTTGAATTTGTGTATTTTGCACGCCCGGACAGTTATCTGTATGGAGAGAATGTAGCAATGGTAAGAAGAAGGTTGGGAGAACAACTTGCCGAAGAACATCCACATTTAGCCGAAAATCCTAACGCTGTAATAATCCCCGTACCTGAAACTGCTGTGCCTATTGCTGAAGGTCTCGCAGAACGACTTGATTTACCTGTGATTAATAGCGCAATAGTTAAGAATCGCTATGTCGGTAGAACTTTTATGTTACAAACACAGGCTTTGAGACAAAGATTTCTTGATATAAAACATAGCCTCATACCTGAGTTTATAAAGGGTAAGGATGTGTATCTCCCCGATGACTCGATAGTCAGATTGAATACTGCTAGAGCAATCGTTCAAAAGACACTTGCAGCTGGAGCTAAAAGTGTAACGTTCCTTAGTGCCTCACCACCCATTCGATTCCCAGATTATTATGGCATAGATACACCTAGTCAGAAGGAACTTGCTGCAGCAAATATGACAGTGGAACAAATGAGGCAGGAAATCTACGCCGAGTATTTAGGCTTTCTTTCACTTAGTCGAATGATAGCCGCAACAAACCAGCCACCCGAGAGATTTAATTTATCAGCATTCAACGGAGTATATCCAATCGGAATTGGTAATCATAAAAGTGA
This sequence comes from Candidatus Saccharimonadota bacterium, assembly GCA_020428005.1. Lineage (GTDB taxonomy): Bacteria > Patescibacteriota > Saccharimonadia > Saccharimonadales > JACQNP01 > JAGQNP01. The sequence goes on along the minus strand of JAGQNP010000036.1, from coordinate 5,154 downwards.
GATTTGTCAGCCCGAAGACATGTCGTACGTAGATCTAGATTTAGCATCCTAGTTGTGGTTGATTACGGATAATCATAATGCTAGACTAACCTCTGTTAAGCAGTTATTGCCGTTGTAGCTCAGTGGTAGAGCACTTCCATGGTAAGGAAGGGGTCACGAGTTCAAATCTCGTCAACGGCTCCATTTTTAATTCAGGACAGTATAGATCCCGTATCCTAATATGGCCCAAACAATAGGTAGTAGCAAAAAGGCCACTTTTTCTACCCATTTTTCCTCAAGGATAGGGAAGTGTGGTTCAAGGAATTCCATTATTTTAAGGATTATAAATATTACGACTATTGGCAATAAGATTGCTAGTATTGTTGTCAAAATTCCTCCTTGTGACTTTAAGATATTATAGCAGTCAATTTTAGTTCTTGAAATAAAACATCACATCTGTTAAAATCTTTCAGATATGGCAAAAAAAGGCGACAAACGTAAAGTTATTGGACTTGTATCAGAGGAGAGTGGTCACAGACACTATTACACTGTTAAGAATACTATGAATACGCCTGATAAACTTTCGCTCCGTAAGTATGATCCAGTTCTTCGGAAACATGTTTTATACGTTGAGACAAAAAAGAACTTGGGCAGGAACGAAGTAAAACCTAAAAAATAAGACAGTAAACTAGCTAGACATATCTAGTATAGTGTTTATTAGTTCTGCATGGCTCCATACTAGAGGAGTAACTGACTTTGCCTCCCCAGTAGTTGGGTCCACTTGTTCGGGTAGAATACCACTTTTAAGACAATGATTAATTGACCATTGAAGTAATTGCTTCGCACTATCGTTGTCCTTTGCTCGCACATATAACTGAGCAAGCCACAAAGTTGCGACTATCCACGGGTTACCTTTATATTTTGGATCCGATGCAAAATAGTTATCACCTTCGTATCTTACAACTCCGCCCGAGGGAGAAGTATTTAATAGTTTGTCGGCCGTATTGTTTAGGGATGTTTTTATCTTATCAACGTCATTTTCATGATACCCGAACATTATGACTCCATATATACTCGAAATGTCACAAGTGTTATCAAATGATAATGATTTATGGTTGTTCAACGAGAAGCTTTTGCGAAAGTTTCCGGAGTTGCTATCGTAGAATATACCTCTATTATCTAGTAAAGCTTGAGCTTTCTCATCCCACTTAACAATATCATCATGGTAATCTAGTAGTTCAGCAAAATCTGCTGCAACTAGCAACGCTTGATAGACTACAGAAACTGTGTATGTGTGCGTTGCGAACTTTTCCTCCCACAAATCATAACTTGCATGCGGTAGCTCTGTAACTTGATCAGTAAAACGACACAGGAAATTGGCAGTTGGTTGTATAAGACTCGAGTAAAGCTGCTCAATAAAATCTCTGTCTTTTGTATATTCATAATACTCGCCTAGCATAAATAGAATGATAGCGGTCTCGTCTTGCTGAATAGCTAGTTCCTTGTGATTATTATGTATTAATGGGTGCCACGTACTTCCTATGGCTCTGTCAGGCTGATACTTGTGCATTAAATAACCCTCAGAGGTTAGTATGTCACGACAAAATTCAAAAAACTTTCTCGGTTCACTAGTATATCCCAACCGTATTAGTGGCCACATCGCATAAGCGCCATCACGGGGCCAAACATAGCTGTAATAATCTCTCCCGTAGTTATATATCGATGAGTCACACGATGCAATAATTCCACCCATCTTATCAGTGTGTGCTTTTATAAGCATTAAAGACTTCTTAACCTGAACTTTATAATCAGGATTAATCATTACATTTGGATTTATTTGAGATAACCAGGTGCTCCAGTAATGTCGAGTGGCTGCGAAGCGCTTATTTATTGTTTCATCTAATATTTGAGTGTGAATTGTATTTGCCGTGAACTGGGAATCTGCAGCAATTATCCAGTAATCTATTCTGTGATGGGCTTTTGGTTTAAGAAGTGAACTGAAACGAATCACGCTATCTACGCCACCATGTTCCACGGGGTTATTTGATAGTTCACCGTCTTCGGCATCGAGATAGGTTCCTTGTTTACCCTCAACTTCATAATTTCCAACAGCAAATTGATCAAAAGGTTTAGTGTCTTGATCAAGACCTGATATCAGCAGACAACATCTGCCCTTGTAATCTAATATATAGTTATCGTCTGGAACAAAAAGTGCAGTATCGCCACGCCCATTTTTTGAAATTTGAAATGCCTGGTGAAGAAATAACTTTAATTGTATTGTTTTATCAGTGGAATTAATTACATTTATTCTTCTTATAAAAGCGTTGTGTTCGCTGTCTACAAAATCCTGAAAATGCAGTTCAATGCCATATTGATTACTTTTCATGCGAATATGACTAACTAAAGCTTCAGATTCAAAGTCAACTTCAATATCCCAAGACCCATCGTCAGTCCAAGAGAAGTTACTATCAATAGAAACTCCAATCTTGTGGCAAAGTAATCGTGAAGATGTAAGATTATCAAGGCCTACATAGGGGTAGTAGAAATCATGAACATTGCCAGTTTCATTGAGTCCAACTGTAAGACTTCCGTTTCCAAGTATTACTGACCGTGCCACTTATAGCCCCCTTCCCAGAAGCCTATAAACAAGATCATGATAAGTATTCATGTATGAAATAAAAGCCTCATACGGTGAATCATAAGGACTGAAATAGGCATGGATGTCGCCATCATTGAACCACTTTGTGCACATATAGTAGAAGTGGTCAGATGTTTGAAGTTTTCGCCAGTCTTCAATAAGCTTTAGATCATTCGATTCATATATTCGGTCTTTTAGTCCATAGATAGCCTTGAGTGATTCTTGTTGGATAGCGTTTCCATTCCAAGCACTCAAATCACGCTCAGTATCTGCCCAGGTTACTATGTCAGGAGTATCAACAATATCTCGTACCTGATATATTTCTGCAGCTTCAGAAACGGTTAAGAAATAATTACCATCCGTTTTTAGCCACTCAGCTGGCAGTGCGTCAAGAAAGTCAAAAATACCACTATCATCCCATTGATGTTCACCAAAAGTTTCGTAATCCATGAAAAGGTTAATCACATCACTATCGCCACTCTCATTGATCCAGTGACAAAATTTATCAACAGTTAGCGGCCACTCTTGCCAGCCTCTATTACCAAACCGAAAGGCAATATCATCACTGAGCCTATAGTTTTTGAGTAGTAGCTTTATATTTTCAGTGTATGATGGACGATACACAAAGTTAGGGCTTCTCCAGCCAAGAACAGTATCCCAGCCCTCAGCGAGGACAGCGGTATATCCGGCCTTATCTGCCCAGTAGGCCAGATCATTGTTATATGATAATTCGGTATTTCTAAATACTTTTGGTGTTTGGTCAAATAGTGATCTAATTTTTTCTTTGTGCATTTGTACCTGTTGTTCAAACTCTTGTTTATCATAGAAAAATGCAAGACTATGGTGGTATGTCTCACCAACAATCTCAACTCGTCCAGTAGCAACAAGCTCCTGAAATGAGGCAAGGACATGTGGAGCATAGTGTTCGAATTGCTCGATTACGGTGCCTGTTATAGAAAGCGATATTTTAAATTCTGGATGCTTTTTCAGTAGATTGAGCAGTGATTTATTAGTAGGGATATACGACTTTTCAGCAACTTTATGGATAATTCTCTCATTATTTGCATTATCGTCATATTCGCTATCGAAGTAGTTATGATCAACACCGACATCAAAAATGGTATAGTTTCGTATTCTGTATGGTTGATGGACGTGTAAATACAGAACTATTGAGCTCATACAGACCTCACTGAGCTTTCGTATATACCAACAATGTTTTTAGCCGCACTTGACCAGCTACTTCGACGCATATCTTCTTGCTGAGCTGAAAGTAATGTTGATCCTAGATTATTACTCTGAATAACAGCAGTAATCTGATTCGCCATATTACCAACATCCCAGTAATCAACTTTTAGAGCATTATGAAGTATTTCGGCAACACCACTTTGTTTAGTAACAAGTGTAGGAGTGCCGAAATGGATTGCTTCTAAAGGCACAAGCCCGAATGGTTCAGAGACCGATGGCATAACAAAAAGATCAGAAATTTCAAAAGCGTCATGTAATCGTTTGCCACGTTGAAAATCAGCAAAAATAACATTTTTTGAAATACCAAGACCCGCAGCATGTTCGATGAGTTCGTAATACTGGTCACCAGCTCCGACTAGTAAAAATATGGTTTTAGGCGCTCGAAAAATAACTTCTTTTGCGGCGAGAAGAAAATTATGCAAACCCTTTTGTATGGTATGCCTGCCTGCATTCGTTACTACGCTATAACCGTTTTCTTTCAATTTTTGGATGTAATGGTAATCATTGCCAGGGCTTACTGATTGATAATATTCGGGATCAATGCTGTTATGAATAACATCTATTTTGTCAGCTGGAATATTGTAGTGCTTCATAATAACTTCTTTGGTAAGCTGGCTGACGGCGATTATTCTATCTGCAATCATCATGCCAAAATATTCAATTTCTTCGACAACCGAGTTACCATGATTACCACCCGACCTATCAAATTCAGTTGCATGCACATGCACGATCAAGGGTTTACCTGATTGTTGCTTAGCGGCAATTGCTGCACGAAATGTGAGCCAATCATGCGCGTGGATAATGTCAAACTCAGTTGACGACACGACTGATTGAACACCCATCGTATATTCATCGAAGTAATCAAAAGATTGAGAATTCAATCCTTCTCTAGTTACTGAGTATCGCGAACTATCGTAGGCTTGTTGAGATAGGTCTACTTCATTAATTGGACGTGCTACTGCAGCAGTTAACTTCATGAAGTCAATATTGTGATTAGCCTCATATGGCAAGATAAATTCAATATCAACGTTGTTTGCAGAGAGAGATTGACATAGCTGATAACAGGCAACGCCCAATCCACCACTGTTATGTGGAGGTATTTCCCAACCCAACATTAAAACCTTCATTTTTATTAAAAACACCCTGTTAATTTACATAAGCATTATAGGGTGTTTTATCAGACTAAACAATATAAAATTGGCAGGCGTTCATAGATGAGTTGGAGACCGAAATAGATAGCTTCGACTTTCTAAATGGTGAGCTCCGTACACTACTAGCCTTGTAATTGGTAG
>JAGQNP010000035.1 GCA_020428005.1 Candidatus Saccharimonadota bacterium | reverse complement strand
TTTGGCAGTCGGTGATGATGATCAAGCGATTTACGCCTTTCAAGGAGCCAACCATTCACACATGTTAACCTTTATTAATCAGTACAGAGACGTAAGGGTGATATCTCTGACTAGGAATTATCGATCACATTCCGATATCCTACATGTTGCACACAATATATCAGGACAAATTGAACAAAGATTACATCACAATATTAGTAATGTCGATAAGCTTATAAAGGCTGAAAATAGTGAGTTACCTGAGAATGCAACGATTGAACGTCATGAATTTAAAAGTGATGTTGCCCAATTCGGGTGGGTAGCTAAGAAGATAGCCGAACTAATTAGTAAAGGAGTCAGTCCTGAACAAATTGCGATTTTGGCACCAAGACACAGATATCTTGAACCTGTTATACCATATCTAGGCAATCTAAACGTACCAGTTCGCTATGAGAAACGAGAGAATATTCTGGAAGATAATCATATTATCAAGATTGTGAATATGACTAAGCTTATATGGGCGTTAGGGAATAACGATAATGATTTGGCGAACAGCTTGTGGCCGGAGATCCTGAGTTATGACTTTTGGAAAGTTCCAACAGAAGCCATATGGAAACTATCCTGGGATTCGTATAGGTCTAAAGACCCGTGGACAAAATTAATCATCGATAGTTCATGGGGAAACAAAATTGGACTGTTCTTTGTGCGTATGGGCAATCTATCTAAGCACGAAACGCTAGAGACTATGCTCGACTATCTGATAGGAGTTAATAAAATTGCAATTGATAGATCCTGGTATCTGTCACCCTTTTATGACTATTACTTTAGTAAAGATCAACAAAATAATAACGTTGTTGGTTTTTGGAGTCTGCTATCGAACCTTACCGTACTACGACAACACATGCGAGATTACGCACAAAGCAACGACGAGCAACCTCTAAAAATTGATGGTTTTCTCAACTTTATCGAAAGTCATAAGATTGCGAATATTAAGATACTTAATACTAGCCCCTATCATGAGTCAGTTAGTGCAGTACAGGTGATGACTGCCTATAAGGCAAAAGGGTTGGAGTTCGAATACGTTTTTGTACTGGCGTGTACTGATGAGGTTTGGGGCAGTAGGTCAAAAAGTAAATACTCAAGCATAGGCTTACCACCAAATATAAGTCACATCCGTTACGGTGGTGCTAACGACGATGAAAGACTTAGATTATTGTTTGTTGCAATAACAAGAGCAAAACACGGATTATTTTTAAGTAGCTATATTAAAAATTTTGCAGACAGGCCAACAACTAGACTTAAATACTTTAATGAAGTCGAAATAGAAGATAAGATTGTTAGCACGATATTGCCTAAAAAATATCAAAATATTATAAGTGTCGATAGTTCTGCTCCTGAACTAGATGATTTCAGATTATATTGGCAAAAAAAGCATACAAACATAGAGGGAATAACAACTCTCAAAAACTTACTAAGAACTAGATTAGACCGTTATCAGATGTCTCCAACTCACCTCAACGCTTTTATAGATACCGTTTATGGCGGACCTGAGAGTTTCTTTATCAATACAATATTACGCTTTCCAAAAGCACCGACTAATAAGGCAATTTTTGGAACTGTCATACATAATGTATTAGAGTGGATACATATTGAGCAAGTTAAAACTCACAAACTACCATCTCCTAAAATGATCCATAAATACTATCGTGATCAACTAATTTCTCAGACACTAAACAAGACAAACTATCAGCTACTATTGGAACATGGTTTAACAGTAATCGACAGATACATCGATAAAAAAGCCTCGGACTTCAGCCAAAACGATGTTCACGAATACAACTTTAAAAATCAAGGTGTTATTGTCGGTGAAGCTCACCTAACGGGTAAAATCGATAAGATGATAATTGACAAAAAGAAGCGCAAAATAACTATTGTTGATTACAAGACTGGTGACAGCTATGATAAGTGGTCATCTACAAATATCAAGTTACACAAGTACAAACAACAACTTTATATGTATAAGCTACTGGTTGAGGGCTCTTATCAATTTGCTGATTACTCAGTTGATTCAGCATTGCTAGAGTTTGTAGAACCAGATAATGAAGGTAACATAGTCCAACTGGAAATTAAATACAACAACGAAGAACTAATACGACTAAAAAAGCTTATTAATGTAGTGTGGGTACATATACATGAGTTAAGATTTCCTGACATTTCTAACTATTCACATGATATTTACGGCATCAAAAAGTTTGAGGAAGATTTACTAAATAATAAAGTTTAGATAACTACTTTTTCTTTTTAGTTATCTTCTTCTTAGCAGGTTTTGTCGCAAAGACATACTCGTAGATATTCATTCCCAGCAGTGAGCCAACTAAAGGACCGACAAGATAACTTACATTAACCGATCTCAAGCCGACTGCAACCGCAGGATTTAAGATCCCATTTGATGCCATTGAGGCAATAACTATACCAACAAATAACGACATACCTATTGCTGCTGCCAACTTTCCATCTTGAGCACCTTGTGAAATTGCTGCCGCAATCCCAAAAGTAAATATAAAAGTACCTACACTCTCAGCAATAAATACACGCCAATCCACCGTCGTACCAGCTAAAGCTACAAGTTGCTTATCTAGAAAATATTCGCCAAGACGCAGTGCAGATAGTGCGCCTAAAAATTGAACCGCAATATATACTATTGCTTGATTTGTTTGAATTTTTTTTACACTCCAAAGACCAAATGTTACCGCTGGGTTAACGTGTGAGCCTGATATTTTTCCAATGAGTAGCACCATAAGTGCGAGTGTTATTCCCGCAGTTGCTGCTGCAAAAAATGGAATACCAATTTTGGTTATCATCCCAAGTACTGCGGCAGTCAGTACAAAAGTACCAAAAAACTCAGCTAACAACATAGCTGTTTTATCTTTACTTAACATTTTTCCCTCCATTAATTATAGATTTAGCATACAACAGGGAAATTTTATTGCAAATATTCTATGCTGCTTTTTTTATTAGGTATACTGGAAGATCACCTGCAGTTAATGTGCCGGCAGTTGCAAGAGTGTATATAACTGCACCAGCAAAGGCGACATTGGCTTCTTCTGGATTATCATAGCTATCGTTAGCTTGTTGTCGCATTCTCCAAACATCAACACTAAAAGCCTGAACTCGTTCATCACTCAACTCACGTATTTTTGCTTGATCAACGGTAAATCCGTCAACTTCATTTAATAATATATACATCTCAAGGTGAGGTCCCGTTAATTCCTTAACAACTTTACCTTCGTTAATAACTTCATCAGCAACATCAGAACCTTTGTACGATTCACTTTCCATGCTTGGCAAAAACGATTTGATATTTTGATACGCAACATCAACATCTTGTTCGTCTAGCCCAAGCACATTAATGGAAACCTCACGAATTTGGCTTTCAAACACGATAGCGTTGTTAAGAATCTCTGGGGCCCTATCAATTGCACCGCAACCACAATTAGGTCCATGTGCATGATCGTCGGTGTGTGCACCAAAACCAAGTCGCCTCTGTTCTAGTAATTTAATTGAATCTGAAAAACTACTTCGTAAGGTTTGACCCTGAACTTTTCCGTTAGCTACTAAACCAGCCATCGCCATAGTAATACCACCGCCAAACTGCTTAGCACGGTTTAGTGACTTCATCTTTTCTTTTATAGTATCGCCAACCTTAACTACTATCTTTTTCCAGCCACGACCGTCACCACAACCGTCATCATCAAGCATTTTTCCATCTTTATCCGTATCGACAGGTACTAAAACTTCACTAGAGGCTATGTGATCCTCAATAACATTTACTGTTTCTAGTAAAACAGGTAGATCTTCGGCTGTTGCATCTTCACTAATACGACGATTATGTGAAATTCCGTTTTTATCACCAAAACCTAATCCATCTGTCAACTTCACAATATCTAAGTCTGGCTTCATCTCTCCTCCAATTACTACTTCACTATCTAGCATTTTATCTCTTTCCATTATAACTATCGTTTCCTTTATTTTGTCACAATTAACGAAAGTATATTTTAATGTAATATATATCACATTTCAACGACGCTATATATAGTATTATAATTTTATAGGAGGCACTATGAGCGACTTAGAATCTCAAAAAATAGAGTTGGCCGTTGAATCACTACCTGTATTTGCTGATGGGACGACTCTTTCGAATAAGGATGTATTGGCTCTTTTGAGTCGTGCTAGAGAGAAACTGCCACACCTTAGCGATGAGCTTCGAGAACAAGCTGATGTCATACTTGAACATGTTGAGTCACAACTGGGGATAGACCACGAAAGTGAAGTAATAGTTGGCGAAGATATTCTGCGAGGAATTGTAAACCTAGCTCTTAATGTTGGTGCCGCTCAGGCATTGTTCGATGCTGGTACTACAGCACACGAAATTAGCCAATTGCGTGAGCAATTTAGGCTAGATATTCCGCCAGAAGCTGCCAATTAACGTCGTTGTTTCCGGCGCTTAAGACCAGCAACCTGAATACGAACAGCACTGCGATCAATTAAGCTTTGAGCCTTTTCTAGTGAAATTTCATCCTTAGCTTCGGACTTTAGTTTCTTAGCACGCTCCAATGCCGCTTGGGCTTCTTGTTCACTTATATCATCAGCATGGTCTGCTTCGTCTACCAATACACTCAGTACATTGTTGGAAACTTCAATGACACCACCGTTGGAAGCAAAGTGTTCCATGAAGTCATCGGGATCATTAGAATTTTTACGCACACTAATAATACCTGTTGTCGCTACACTTACAAGCGGCATATGATTTGTTAGAACACCAATATATCCATCCAATGTAGGCAATATAACTTCTGAAACGTCTTCATCAAACTTAACACCACCAAGAGTTACAAGTTTAAACTTTATCACTTCCGTCCTCAACTGCAGCTCCACTTATTGCCGTATCACCCAATCCGTCAGCCTTGGCAATAGTGGTTAGTTCTGAGGGATCAATGTTAACCATCCCACTATCCATAACTTCAAGCTCTTCTGGCGTAGGTTGCATCAAATCACCAGGTTTAGGAGTGTAGCCTCGATCAATACCGTCCATGGCTACTTATCTTCCTTAACTTCAGATATATCACCCTTCATATAGAAAGCACTCTCTGGCATATCATCGTGTTTGCCATCAAGAATTTCCTTAAAACCAGCTATAGTATCTGATAGTGAAACATATTTACCAGGCTTACCGGTGAACGTTTCACCAACAAAGAATGGTTGAGTCAGAAATCTTTGTATTCGTCTTGCACGAGCGACAGTAAGCTTATCTTCATCTGAGAGCTCTTCCATACCCAAAATTGCAATTATGTCCTGGAGATCCTTATAGCGCTGTAATATACGCTGTACCTCTCGAGCTACATTATAGTGATCGTCGCCAACAATTTCTGGATCCAGAATTGTAGAACTACTATCTAGTGGATCAACAGCTGGGTATAAGCCAAGCTCCGTAAGCGCACGGTTAAGCACAATAGTTGAATCAAGGTGAGCAAAGGTTGTTGCTGGTGCGGGATCTGTAAGGTCGTCAGCTGGGACATACACTGCTTGTACAGATGTAATTGAACCTTTTCTGGTCGAGGTAATGCGCTCCTGTAGGGCGCCCATTTCTTCGGCAAGATTTGGCTGATAGCCTACAGCTGAAGGCAACCGCCCGAGCAGAGCAGACACCTCGGCCCCGGCTTGAGTAAATCGGAAAATATTGTCAACAAACAACAGAACGTCGTTACCTTTATCACGAAAACCTTCCGCAATAGTAAGTCCTGATAGTGCCACTCGAAGGCGAGCGCCTGGTGGTTCATTCATTTGTCCGAATACCAAGGAAGTCTTATCGAGAACACCAGATTCTGCCATCTCGTAATACAAATCGTTTCCTTCACGAGTACGCTCACCAACACCAGCAAAAACTGAATAACCACTGTGGAATTTAGCAATATTATTTATAAGCTCTTGAATAAGAACGGTCTTACCGACACCGGCGCCACCGAATAGCCCAACTTTTCCACCACGGGTTATTGGGCAAATCAGGTCAATTACCTTAATTCCTGTTTCGAGAATCTCAACATTTCCCGACTGATCAACTAGGGCAGGCGGTTCTCGGTGGATAGGGGCAGTTTCTGTAAATTTACCATCCTTACCATCAATTGGATCACCTGTAACATTAAACATTCTACCCAAAGTTTTTTCACCTATAGGTACACTGATTGCACTGCCAGTATCAGTAACCTTGGCGCCACGCTCAAGTCCATCAGTAGAACTTAGCGCAACAGCACGCACACTAGACTCACTAAGATGCTGGGCAACCTCAAGTATTAATTCCTGTCCTTGAATATCAACTTTTAAAGCATTATAGATTGCTGGTAGATGTCCATCGCTAAACTCAACGTCAACAACTACACCAACAATTTGACTAATTTGCCCCTCTGAATTAACTTTTACTTTTGTTGCTGTTGCCATAAAATCTCCTAATTATATCCTAATAAGTGTTATTTTTGTCATCTACTTTATTGCCTCTGCTCCACCGGTTATTTCAGCAAGTTCTTGCGTAATTGCTGCTTGTCGAGCTGTGTTAAAAGCTAAAGTAAGGTCGTCAATCAAATCTGATGCGTTGTCAGTAGCACTTTTCATAGCCATCATACGCATGGAATGTTCTGACGCGATACTTTCAAGCATAGCTTGCCATATTTGAATTTCAAGTAAACGCTCGGCAACATTATCTAGGACAACTTGAACTGATGGTTCAAATGTTACACTCATAAGAGATTGGTCGCTATCTCCAGCTTCTTCGTCGAATTGAGCAGGCAATAGTGAAATCGACGTTGCAACCTGTAAAATATTTGATTTTAGGTCGGTGTAAATTAAAACAACGTTGTCTGTCATTTCTTGTGAATATTGTTCAACAATGGTGTTCAAGATTGGCCGGATGTCGTTAGCAGTTGGCTGATCACCAAACATTGGATAAGCTGCCACTAACTCAACCTCCTGAAGTCTGCGTGTAAACTGGGCTGCTTGTTTACCGACTGCAATAACTGAGCTCTTAATATCGTTTTTTGTATCATTAATTATTGATCTTGACAAAAGACGCATTACGTTAGCATTGTATGCCCCAGCCAACCCTCTGTTACTACTAAGAACTATATACAAACGACGCTTTATTTCGCGCTTTTTAAAAAGCGGATGTTCTTCGACTTCCGTCATTTGATTAATACGACTCAGTAGGGAATGTGCCGCTGACCTATAAGCCCGACCATGACGAGCGAACTCCTGTGCTTTTTTCATTTTACTTGCGGCAACCAGTTCCATAGCTTTGGTAATCTGTCGCGTATTCTTTACGGAAGTTATCCTGCGCTTTAGTGCTATTTTGCTCGCCACAACTATAACCTACTACTTACTTTCCTTGGCAGTTTCTGGCACATCATGATAGCTCTCAGCAATCTTATTGGCTATAGATACTATCCTATCCTTATCCTTGTCTTCTGGCTCATCTCCACTATTAATCTTTTCAACCAGCTTTGGCTGTTCATGCTTAAGTTCGCGAAGTAAGTTAGCTTCAGCAGTCTTAATCTTATCTATTGGCACTTTGTCAAAACAGCCTTCAGTAGCGGCCAATAGCATAGCATACATCTGCCAAACAGCGTATGGAGAATACTGATGCTGTTTTAGCAACTCAGTTAACCGTTGACCACGTTCAATTCTTTGTCTAGTTTCTGGGTCAAGATCGGTCGAGAACTGACTAAACGCTGCTAGCTCACGAAACTGTGCAAGATCAATCCTCAAACTTTTGGCAACACTCTTAACTGCCTTTGTTTGGGCTGCACCACCGACACGTGATACAGAAAGACCAACTGAAATTGCAGGGCGAATACCCTGATAAAACAGGGAAGTATCCATAAAAATCTGGCCATCAGTAATCGAAATCACGTTTGTTGGAATATATGCACTGATATCTCCGGCCTGTGTTTCAATAATTGGTAGAGCCGTTAGAGAGCCGGCACCCTTTTTATCATCAAGCTTAGCCGCTCGCTCCAGCAACCGTGAATGAAGATAGAAAACGTCACCTGGATATGCTTCACGTCCTGGCGGACGACGAAGTAATAGGGACATCTGTCGATAGGCAGCAGCATGTTTAGAAAGATCGTCATAAATTATCAATGCGTGTTGTTTATTATCACGGAAGTACTCTCCCATAGCACAACCAGCATATGGTGCTAAGTATTGCATACTAGCTGGGTCGGCAGCTGAAGTTGCAACTACAATAGTCTGATCCATAACACCTTCACGTTTTAACCGCTCAACTAAACGTGCAATTTTGCTCAATTTCTGTCCGACGGCAACATAAATATTAACAACACCTGTATTCTGTCGATGCTGGTTAATCATAGTATCGACTGCTACTGCGGTTTTTCCGGTTTGTCTGTCACCAATAATAAGCTCACGCTGACCACGTCCTATTGGCACCATAGCATCAATCGAAACAAGTCCTGTCATTAATGGTTCATGTACACTCTTTCTATCAAGAACACCTGGAGCTGTACGCTC
>JAGQNP010000034.1 GCA_020428005.1 Candidatus Saccharimonadota bacterium | reverse complement strand
TTCCAAGGGGTCTACTTTTAGAATCTCATTTCCCAAAAACTAAAAACTATTTATCAAGATTGTTAACAATATTTTCAAAAATTGGACCAATAATTGGTATCTGATCAAAAAAGCTTAATATCCAGGCCAGCAGAGCAATCACTAATGTTCCAGCAAGAAATATTCCTAAACCATAGGCTAGACCACGCAAGAAACTAAACCACAATACCTTTGGTTGCCCTGGTGAATTAACTAAGTACATATCTTCAATGAGTTTACCGATTGCTTGATACTCGGCAGATGTACGTTTGCCCACTCTAACTTTTTTTACCATTGCTATATAGTGTATCAATACTACGCATAACTATAAATATGCTTTTGTTTAATTTTTACTAAAGAAATAAACTATTGTTATATGTTGCAAACTCATCCAAGGACTGAAGAATTTTTTGAAACATTTCTATCTAATCCTGAACAAGCAGTCGAAAGAATTGATGGAATTATTAACTTTGAGGAGGATTCAAGCAATCTTGATACATTAGCAAACGAAATACTTGAGGGTGCCATACCAATAATATATGCGAATCATCAAAGTTTTGCTGATGGATTGGTGCTTAGTAGGGTAACGAGACAATTAATGGAAAGAACCGAACTCGAAGGTTTCAAAATTCCTGCATCTGCAACTGGAGAATCCCAACCACTACACAGTGCACTATTGCCTATTTATCATGATCGTGGCTTGTTTCCAGTTGGTGTTTATACTGACGAGGAACTTGAGACGCTTGGACCAGATGAACAGAGAATTAACAGAAAGGCTGCACTGTCATTGCTGAAGGGGCCATCGGAGGGTTTTGGTCTGGCAGTTTTCCCCGAAGCTTCACCAGAGGGGGGTATTAAAACTCAAGATGGTGGTATTAGGGGTATTCAGCAATTAAAACGTGATGACCTAAGGGGTTATCACAGTATTTTCCAAAAGAGATATAAGAATCGTGACGTTTTGTTTGTACCGGTTGGTATAGACGGTTCATATAATATATACCAACCAGAAACTAACGGTCCTGGTGAACTTGCAGTACGTACTGTATGCGATGGAGAATTATTAGAAACTTTTGTTGATTTGACAGTGGGTGAACCAATAAATGCCAATAATTTGGATGGTGACTTCAATTCTTTACTTATGGCAGCAGTCGCAGAATTACTACCATATCATGCAAAAGGTTACTATCTGTAGATAAACTACTTATATGAAGTTAGAAAACTTTGCAGATATAAATAACTATCTAAAAAATTTTGTTCCGGGCGCCATCGCTAGTGGCGGTGTTTATACACTAGATAGGATGAATCAAATAATGCCTCTGTTAGATTCGCCACAGGAAAAATTAAAAGTGGTACACATAGCAGGCACCTCTGGTAAAACATCCACCTGTTACTATACATCAGCGCTTTTGGATGCTTCTGGAAGTAAGGTTGGGTTATCTGTTTCGCCACATATATTCCAGGTTAACGAGCGTGTACAAATTAATAACCAGCCACTTGAAGAACAGGAGTTTTGTAAGTTATTCAAAGATTTTGTTAATATTCCGGGCATAATTGAACTAAAGCCAACATATTTTGAAATATTGGTTAGTTTTGCATTTTGGGTGTTTGCAAAATTGAATTGCGACTACGCGGTTATGGAAGTTGGTCTAGGTGGCTTGATTGATGGCACAAATGTTATAGATAATCCTCAAAAAATCTCCGTTATCACTGATATTGGATTAGATCACACCAGAATACTAGGCGATACCATACAGAAGATAGCTACTCAAAAAGCAGGTATTATTAAAACCCATAATCACGTTTTTACTTATTACCAACCAGAAGACGCAATGGATGTTATCCAGCAAAAATGTGCTGAAAATCATGCAATTTTACACTCTTTCACGCAGACTGGTGCCTATAGTAAGCAACTGATTCGCAAAAATGATCTGCCTCTTTATCAACAACGGAACTGGTTGCTGGCATATCAAGTCGTGAAATACATAATTGATAGAGATAATCTAGAACTGCCAAGCAATAATTATTATCTTGAAACACAGAATATTTCTATACCTGGCCGGATGCAGCAGGTTGATTACAACGGAAAAGAGTTAGTAATCGACGGAGCCCATAATCCACAAAAACTCCAAGCGTTCGTGGATAGCTACAGGTTGCTATTTCCAGAAAAGACTTCGAAATTGCTAGTCGCTTTTTCAGAAGCAAAACGCAGTGCCTTAGAGGAAAATCTGAAGATATTAAAAACTATTTCCGACAAGATAATTATTACCGAATTTGAAATGACAATGGATTTACCTCACAAAGCGGTGCCAGTTAGTGATCTAGAGGTAGCGGCAAAGGCAGTAGGATTTAGTGAAATTTTGTCTGAAAGAGATAGGGAATTAGCATTTGAATTACTAATAAGCGACGACGAAACAGTTGATATAAGAGTGGTCATAGGATCTTTCTATTTAGTAAGTTCGCTCGGCGATATTATACAATTATAGTTATATGATACGTTCAATAGCTGCAATAGATAGTAACAATGGCATTGCAAATGAGGCAGGTATCCCTTGGCTAGGGAAAATTCCAAGTGATTATAAATATTATCGGGAAAAGATTAGCAAAACTGACATAATTATGGGTTACGGAATGTATCTCGAAATGAAGAAGCCATATCCAGATTGCGTCAATTATGTAGCTACCTCAAAAAACGAAGGACTTAGAGATGGATTTGTCGCTATCAGTAATGCCTACGATTTTATTAAAAACTATAGTAGTGACATATGGAACATGGGTGGAGCCGGATTATTTGCAAGCACATTTGACCTGAATGATGAATTATATATAACACAACTTCAAGGTGATTTTGGATGCACTAAATTTTTTCCAGAGTTTAAATCCGAATATAAACTTACAACTGAGTCAAAACCGATAACAGAAAACGGCATTACTTTTACTTTTCAAGTTTGGAGCAAAATCTAAACTTTTTCTGGGTAAGTTCTCTGGGCTATTTTCTTTATTAGAGGTGGGGCTAGAAAGGTAGTTATAATTACCACTAGTATAATTACCGAGAACATTTCAGTGCTTAAAACTCCCAGACTTTTGCCCACAGCTGCAAATAGTAAACCTACCTCACCTCTCGGTACCATAGACATTCCAACAAGAAGTTTTTCGTTCCATGAACCCTTTGCAGCAATACCCGCAACAACCTTACCAATTACTGCGAATATCGAAATTATTACGGCTGTAACATACAAACTTGGATTCAAAAGAGAGCCAAAATCAATCTGCAGCCCAGTATATACAAAAAATACTGGTATAAATATCAAACCAATATTGTTTATCAGATCTTCAACATGTGATTCCTGGTGTTTATTGATAATTCGTAAAGTTTTTTCACGGTCTTTAGGGGCCTTAAATTCCAATGACTTGAGATCTTTTACTACTTCTGATTCATCAAAGTCACGGAAATGTACTTCTTCCAGTAGTAGACCGGCAGCGAAAGCACCAATTATTGGTTCTAGTCCAAACAATTCAGCTAGATATCCAAATACAAGTGCGAACGAAATAGCTAATGCAACCTTCATACCTAAGCCAGTGTGTATTTTCCGGAACATTTTAGAAATTGGCTTTGCAAATACTGAACCGAGTATCACCGAACCAGCCAAGAAGGCAATTGATTTTACTAGTAACCCTATAATAAGTCCACTACTGACTTCGCTTCCTGATGCCAAGGCAGATACAATCGCTAGCACAACTAGACCAAGCACATCATCTATTACGGCAGCTCCTAGCACTGTTTGAGCTGCACGTGTTTTTAGTATGTTCATGGACTTAAAAACTGACGCTGTTATGCCGACACTTGTAGCTACAAGTGAAGCTCCAAGGAAGAGATGAGCATTTGTTGATTCATGTGCGTAGAAAATAGGAGCTAATAAAAATGCTCCGGCAATAAAGGGAAGCGCAACACCAATCAGGGCTACAATCAGGGCATTAAATCCGACCTTTGTTATTTCATTTAATTTTGATTCAAGCCCGATTGAAAACAGAAGTAGTAAGGCTCCAAAGCTCGCAACAAAAGCAATAAAGCTACTTGCCTGAATCTCGCCCACAATATTCAGACCAAAATAACCCAACGCGGCTAATACTATTCCAGCTAACAATTCACCAAGCACAGCTGGAATGCCAATTCTCTCGATTACATTACCAACTTTTCCGGCCATTAGTACAATAGCCAGCATTGCAAAGACAATACCAAAATGAATAATATGATGCTCTGATGACTCACCCGAACTAGACGCAAAAGCTACGCTAGGAAAGGCAACAAAAAACAAAGAAATAACCAGTGATTTTTTAAACATTTTTTCTCCTTAAGAAATACTCGTTCGAAGATGATACTAAACCTAAACATATTAAAAATCAAGAAAAATCACTTTACAAAGTTTAAGTAATTGCTTAAACTTTAAACTATGTTAACTATGACCAAGAGACAAGAAAAGCTTTCTAAGTTTTTTAATTCACTGGGCGATCCTACCAGGCTTGAGATCCTTAACACTTTAACGCAATATCCAGGTATTTGTGTAAGTGCTTTGGCAGATGAATTGGATTTGTCGGTTTCAGCAGTTTCGCAACAATGTAAACTAATGGAATTATCAGGGATATTAAAGCGAGAAAGAAAAGGCCAAAGGATATGTTATCAGATTAATTCTGAAGAGCATTTAGTTAAGCGATTAGTAAACTTAATACAAGGAGGAGACAAATGAAAAAAGTTACTATATATACCACACCAACCTGTGGTTTTTGCCATATGGCAAAAAACTGGATGACCCAAAAGGGTGTTAAATATACTGAGAAGGACGTAAGTGTAAATATTGATGATGCGAAAGAAATGGTGGAAAAGTCAGGCCAAATGGGTGTGCCTGTTATTGATATTGACGGAGACATTACAATTGGTTTTGACAGACCAAAATTAGAACATCTATTAGGAGCATAATAATGAAAAGACTAATTATTATAGTAGCTTCAGTACTATCAATTTCTCTAGGTATAATATTCATTGTCAGCAGAAGTTCTAAAAATGATGTAGCAACAAATAATAACTCAACAACCATACCACACGATGATGTTATTGAAACAGAAGCAGAAAGCAAAGAAAATAGCGCAAATTATATAGACTACTCCGAACAGGCAGTTGCAGATACAAAAGGTGAAAAAATATTATTCTTTCATGCTGAATGGTGTCCAAAGTGTCGGGCTCTTGACAAGGACATAAAAGAACAAGGACTACCAGAAAACGTTACGGTGTTTAAGGTTGACTATGATTCCAATCAAGAATTACGCAAAAAACATGGCGTTACTATACAGACAACAGTCGTAAAGATTGATGACAATGGAGACACCCTAATAAAATTAGTTGTTTATGATAATCCTACTATAGATAACGTTTTGTTAAACTTATAAAATGGACCTGATTTTTGTATCATTTGTAGCTGGCGTGCTGACTGTAGCCGCTCCGTGCATATTGCCACTTTTGCCAGTTATTATTGGTGGTTCGTTAACCGATGATGACAAAAAACACAGATATCTAGGCCCGATAACAATCGCTCTTAGTTTAGCTGCATCAGTCGTATTATTCGGTCTTATATTAAAGGCATCAACGGCTCTGTTGGGTGTGCCCCAAGTTGTGTGGCAACTGATTTCTGGCGGTATCGTATTGCTTTTTGGAATTACTATGCTTTTTCCAAAAGCATGGGAGTTATTTATGGCCAAAACCAGATTGAATCTGGCTGCAAACGAATTAATGGGTAAATCGTATAAAAAGTCTGGATTTATAAGGAATATTTTACTAGGAGCATCGCTCGGACCAGTATTTAGTAGTTGTAGTCCAACATATGCCTTGATAATAGCGGTAATACTTCCGGCTTCATTTGCAAGTGGTTTTTTTAACCTTCTAGCATATGGTGTTGGTCTAGCTTCTATCCTGTTATTAATATCGATATTGGGAAAGTCGCTAACAGACAAGATGAACTGGTTAAGTAATCCAAATGGTTGGTTTAGGAAAACAATAGGAGTTCTATTTGTGGTTGTAGCTTTGGCGATAATTTTAGGGTTTGATAAAGATATACAATCCTATGTTTTGGACAAGGGTTGGTATAATCCAATATCTAATTTAGAAGAAAATATAAGTAACTAATTCTAAATATACTATTACAATAAGGTATAATTTTCTAAATGACGGAGCCCACAACAATTATAACTGCAATTATCTTTTTCCTAATTGACTGGTTAATAAAGATCGCCTTCATTATTTACATACCACGTAAACGTAATCCTAGTTCCGCCATAGCGTGGTTAATGGTTTTATTTATATTACCTTATGTAGGTATAATCCTGTTTTTGCTTATAGGAAGTCCAAAACTTTCAAAGAATCGACGAAACAAGCAGAGATATATCCATAGTTTAATAGACAAAAACTCCCCAGTTAAATCAAATCAATTCGGATCTATAGACACTAATTATATAAATAAAATCAGACCTATTACTGAGCTTGTATATGAACTAGGCAGATTTCATTCATTAGAAGGAAACAAGGTAAAAATATTGCCCGAATATGATAAGGCAATTGAAGACATAGTAAAAGAAATTGATAAAGCGGAAGATTTCGTCCACATTGAGTACTTTATTATAGCTTTAGATAATACAACTCAAGCATTTTTTGATGCCATGGAAAGGGCAGTCAAGCGAGGCGTCAGTGTGAGGCTAATGTTTGATGCCATGGGATATCGTGCATATCCACGCAGAAAAGAAATGAAACAGGAATTAACACGAATAGGTGTTGACTGGCACACAATGCTACCGATAAAACTTAGTAGAAGAGGCTACAACAGACCAGATTTAAGAAATCATAGAAAAATTGTAGTTATTGATGACAAATTTGCATATATCGGTTCTCAGAATATGGTTGACCGTAGCTATCATCGCAAAGACGATATTTATTACGATGAATTAGTAGCAAAGATTTCTGGTCCAGCAATAAACGCTTGTAATGCTATATTTGCAGGTGATTGGTTCACTGAAACTGGAGAAAATATTTCCAAAGAAGTTAACATTACAAAATTAGCAGAAAAAACCGGCAAAACTGTTATACAAATGTTACCTAGTGGACCAAACTTCGATCATGCCAATAATGCCCGATTATTCGCAAATCTAATTCATTCAGCTGAAAAAAAGATCGTGATTACAAATCCTTACTTTGTACCAAACGAGGCAATTTTGGATGCAGTTACATCAGCAGCACTGCGAGGTGTTGAAGTAATATTAATAAATTCAGAATCTATGGATCAGTGGATGGTTGGCCATGCACAACGTTCGTTTTATGAAGAATTATTAACTGCTGGAGTAAAGATATTTTTATACAAAAAGCCAATTTTACTTCACTCAAAGCATATGACAATAGATAACGATATTGCAGTTGTTGGTTCTAGTAACATGGATATTCGTTCATTCGAGTTAGATTTGGAATGTCTTATGATTGCCTTTGATAAAGGTGTCGTAAAAGATTTAGAAAAGGTGCAAAAACAGAATTTAGGGAGATCTCGGCAGATCAGCTTGAATAGTTGGAAGAAACGTAGTTTGTGGCAAGACTTTAGAGACAGTATTTCTCGTTTGACCTCAGCACTGCAGTAATTTTGATAGCAAGTTTGATAATTAATATAATAATGGTTGTAGAATAGAATCATGGAATCGCTATTTCTCTTATTCATATCATTATTACTTTCGACTATGGTTGGGGTTCAGACAAAAGCTAGAGACACTGAAAGGCAGACCGATATTAAAGCTATGCATGCTCAGATTGAGGCATATTATGCACAGAATGGAAAATATCCTACCCTGGAGAACATCAACGACCCAGGTTGGAGGGGTATAAATATGAAGGGTCTTGATGATGAGGCTCTCGTAGATCCAAAAAATAATAGCAAGGAAATTATTTCAACTCCTAAAGATGGATCATACTCGTATGAAGTTTATAGCAGTTCAAATACAACTTGTGACAACGTTACGAGTGATTGTGAGCAATATACTTTGACTGCAATTCTTGATGACGGACAAACCTACAAAAAACAGAACCTAAACTAGTCGGTATTTACACAACTTCAGTCATATGATGTATAATGTATTTAGTATCTAAGAGGTACATTGTATATTTATGTCTCGAGAATTATTGTTTAGGAAAAGTCCTAATCGTTCAAATCTTATAATAGTATCCAATAGGCTACCAGTTTCCATTAAAAAGGAGAATGGCGAGCTTATTTTTAACTCTAGCTCAGGTGGTCTGGCAGTAGCAATGTCATCCATTGAGGATGAGTACACAAAAAAACTTTGGGTTGGGTGGCCTGGTATTAATTCGGACGAACTCACTGCATCTGAAAAAAAGGAAATATCGTCAAAGCTTTGGGAGATGGGTTGCTACCCTGTATTTTTAACTGAAAAACAGGTTAAGAAATTTTATTCAGGATACGCAAATGACACCATTTGGCCATTATTTCATTATTTCCAAAGTTACACCCAACATAATTCGGATTACTGGTCGGCATATAAGGAAGTCAATGAGCTTTATACCAAAGAGGTGCTAAAAAATATTGATAACAATACAAACATCTGGGTGCATGATTACCATTTGATGCTATTGCCTAAACTTCTTAGAGACAAAAAACCAGATGCTTCCATAGGATTCTTTTTGCATA
>JAGQNP010000033.1 GCA_020428005.1 Candidatus Saccharimonadota bacterium | reverse complement strand
GACGTGAGTGCACAAATTGCCAATATCGTTTTACTACTTATGAACGACTCGAACATCCACAAATAATAGTAGTCAAGAATAATGGCAATCGTGAACTTTTTAACCGAGATAAACTACTTGCCGGTTTGTATCGAGCTTGTGAGAAGACACCCGTTACCAGTATGCAACTTGAACATTTGGTATCAAGTATTGAGCAGGAGATTTATGCCTGTGGAGATCAAGAAGTTTTATCAAATAAAGTTGGTGATATGGTAATGGATCGTCTTGCCAAGCTTAACGAGGTTGCTTATGTGCGTTTCGCTAGCGTCTACAGACGTTTTAAGGATATTGCTGGGTTCGAACGTGAACTAATGCAAATTAAAGAGCGAAAAACAACTACCGTAAAGGTATAGATGTCAGTTCTCCAGAGGGTTTACGAAAATAAACCCTAAGAGAGCTGGCAATGTTTAGACTGAAGAGTCTAAATGGGCAACTCTAACAAAAACTTTAAAAATTAATAATTTAAATTAGATCTTGGAGTGGGGTTCAAGGCGTTTTGAGAGCCGCCTTAAATCCATCAACAAGACTAAATACAAGTGAGGGTACTATGGGACAATCAACAATATTGGGGCGCAGGCGATTCTTTACACCTGCAAAAAGCAAAGCTTACGATCAGATTAAATGGACCGATCGAGATTCACTAATTATGAATCCTATGACTAACGAGCCGGTTTTTGAACAGAGAAACGTTGAGTTTCCAGAAGGCTGGTCATTAAATGCTATAAACATTGTCGCGCAAAAATACTTTACTGGGACTCCTGGCACCGATGAGAGAGAAGCATCACTTCGCCATCTTATTGATCGAGTCGTTGATACTATTACTAAGCAAGGACTCAAGGAAGGTTATTTTGAAACTGACGCTGAGGCTGAAGATTTTCGCGAGGAGTTAAAATTTGTGTTAGCGACCCAGAGAGCTGCATTTAATTCGCCAGTTTGGTTTAATATTGGTGCTCCAGAACGTTCTCAACAGGCCAGTGCCTGCTTTATTCTGGCAGTAGAAGATACCATGCCCTCAATATTAAACTGGTATAAAGAAGAAGGAATGATATTTAAGGGAGGTTCAGGCTCGGGCATTAACCTCAGTGCTATACGTTCTTCAGTTGAAAAACTTGGTAAAAGTGCCGGTACAGCCTCTGGTCCACTTAGTTTTATGCGCGGTGCTGATGCTAGCGCGGGCGCTATTAAGAGTGGTGGCAAGACTCGAAGAGCAGCTAAGATGGTTATTCTTAATGCTAGTCACCCAGATGTTGAAGAATTTATTTGGTGCAAGGCTCGTGAGGAACAAAAAGCCCGCGTATTACAAGAAGCTGGCTATGACATGAGTCTTGATGGTAGAGATATCTTCTCGGTTCAATATCAGAATGCCAATAACTCAGTCCGGGTTACTGACGATTTTATGGAAGCAGTAATTAATGACGAAGACTGGGACCTAAAGGCTGTCAAAACTGGTAAGACAGTTCGGACAATAAAAGCCCGAGACCTTTTTCATCAGATAAATAAAGCTGCGTGGGAATGTGCTGATCCAGGTATGCAGTTCGATACAACCATTAATAAATGGCACACCACACCTAATGCTGGTCGTATTAATGCAAGCAACCCATGCAGTGAGTATATGCACCTGGATAATTCTGCTTGTAACCTCGCCAGCCTGAATTTATTAAAGTTTTTGCGCGAAGATACAACATTTGATATTGAAGCATTCAAACACACCGTGGAGCTTATATTTACGGCTCAAGAAATATTGGTTGGCTATAGCGAATATCCAACAGAAGGCATCACCAAGAATGCTAAGGCCTATCGAGAGCTCGGTATTGGCTATGCAAATCTCGGAGCGTTATTAATGGCTCAAGGTTTGCCATATGACTCCGATGAAGGTCGTGCCCAGGCAGCGGCTATAACTGCCCTTTTGACTGGCCATGCTTATGCTACGAGCGCACGAATGGCTAACAGGGTTGGTCCGTTCGCAGGTTTTCATAAAGATAGTGAAGGTATGATAAGAGTGCTTAAACAGCATCGTGAGGCTGTTTCTCAGATCAATCCAAGTCTTGTTTCAGAAGAACTATTGAATGCAGCTGCAACCTCTTGGGACGAAGCTGTTGAGTTAGGGCAACGCTACGGTGTACGAAACTCACAGGCTAGTGTTCTAGCCCCAACAGGCACGATTGGACTTATGATGGATTGTGATACTACTGGTATCGAACCAGACCTAGGACTTGTCAAGGTCAAGAAACTTGTTGGTGGTGGCACGATGAGTATTGTTAATCAGACAGTTCCACGTGCTCTAAAAGCCCTGGGATACACTAAGAAGCAGATAGACGATATAGTGAACTATATTGATGTGGAAAAAACAATACTAGGCGCCCCTAGCTTGAAGAAAGAGCATGAACCAGTCTTTGCTTGTTCCATGGGAGACAATGCAATTCATTACCTAGGCCATGTTAAGATGATGGGTTCAGTGCAGCCATTTATATCTGGCGCAATCAGTAAGACTGTAAATATGCCAGAAGACGTAACAGTTGAAGATGTAGAAAAATTACACATTGATGCCTGGAGGCTTGGGCTAAAAGCAGTAGCAATTTATAGAGATAATTGTAAGGTTGCTCAACCGCTTTCGATGGCCAAGAAAGATGGGGCGGAAGAGGAAGAAAAGGCCCAAACTGTTGATGAGGTGAATGACCGTATTGTAGTTAAGGGTGCTGTTCGTAGGCCTTTGCCGAAGAAGCGTAATTCTAAAACCTATTCATTTACTGTTGCAGGTCTACATGGTTACTTCATTGTTGGAGAGTTTGACGATGGCGCACCTGGCGAGCTATTTATCAGTATCGCTAAGGTTGGATCGACACTATCTGGCCTAATGGATAGTTTTGGACGCTCTATTAGTTACGGTCTCCAGTATGGAGTGCCATTAAAGATATATGTTAATGGTCTATCGCATATGGCTTTTGCACCAGCTGGTATTACAGATGATCAGGATATAAAAACAGCTTCATCATTGGTTGATTATATCTTTAGAAGATTGGCATTAGATTACTTGTCATTTGATGATCGTTTGGAACTAGGACTTGCGAGTATCGATGATATGCCAGATGAACAAGCTACTTTGTTGGATGTTCCAGAAGTAGCTGATATAAGGATTGAGCCAGAACCAAGTCAAGGTAGCTCAGCAGAAGAAAAACCTACCATAATTCTAGAAAAACCAACTTCTACATCTATTAAAACTGACGACACAGCACCTATGTGTTACAACTGTGGCAATCAAACTCAGCGATCAGGTAGTTGCTATGTGTGTACCTCATGTGGCAGCACCACTGGCTGTAGCTAGATATTAATCAATTTGATAAACTGTTAATGTTAATTAGGGGTTGTTATATATGGGATTAGACTTTTTGGAAGATATTGTTGATGAAGAAGGTGCCGCTATCTATCTGATACACGATGGTGGTGGTTATCAGGAGCGTCGTTTGACCGAATACTCTGAAGAACTTAAAAAACTGACCAGAAAGCAAGTCATTGTATTCTCTATGCGTGAGAGGGATGGTGCTCAGTTAGCGGACTTTTATAATATTCTGGAAGAACAACTACCCGCAATAATTATCGTACGGGACACTGATGAATTAGCTGCTGAATGGTATGGGTTGGATCTACCGCAACCAGACCAGGTAGTATTTGAGGCTGATCAAGTTTCTGATTAAGACCATAGCTTATGCTAAACTAGCCTTATGAGATTTGTTTTCTTATATCATCCAGAATCTGATCATGCTAGACAAGTTGAGAGTTATGCTAAAGAGTTTGAGTCCAGAGGTTACGGCAGCTTTGAACTTATTAGCCTAGAAAGTAAGGATGGTGCTGCCATGGCAGAGCTGTATGACATAGTTGCATATCCAGCAATTTTAGCTATCCGAGAGGGCGGCGAACTGCAGAAAAATTGGGAAGGTGATCAGCTGCCACTAATGAGCGAAGTAGCATCATACAGTATGATGTAGTTGCTAAAATTATCTATTATTGCTATAGTTTCAATCGACAATTTAGACAAATCCATTGGAGTGGCTATCAACCACGAGGAGCGGGAAGAAAGGTTTAAAAGCTTATTAGACCCCGACGTGTCGAACCGACGTTACCGGCGAAAGAAAGAGCCTTCTACTAAGGAAGCAGGATGGCACCGTCCAATCAGGACTCCTGCACCGAAATAGAAGGCTTTTAGTATTTTAAGGAGTAAAAATGACGTTTAAGGCAAGGGAAAAGCAAAAACATTCAGAGATAGAAAAGAAGGTTATTGAGAGGTGGGCAAAGGAAAAGACCTTTCAGCAATCTGTTGATGCGCGTCCAGAAGACAATGCCTTTGTTTTCTACGATGGACCGCCATTTATAACCGGCACGCCTCACCATGGCACATTGTTAATATCTACTGTTAAGGACGTTGTTGCGCGTTATCAAACCATGAAGGGTAAAAGAGTTGAACGACGCTGGGGTTGGGATTGTCATGGCCTTCCGGCTGAAGTTTATGTAGAGAAACAGCTCGGCATCAAGAATAAGAAGGAGATTGGTGAAAAAATTTCCATAAGTGAATATGTAAATGCTTGTCGTGCTTCGATGATAAAGACTGGAAACGAATGGGAAGACACTATTGAGCGAGTAGGTCGTTGGGTAGAGTTTAAGGGTGCCTATAAGACGATGGATCCAGAGTTCATGGAGTCGGTTTGGTGGGCATTTAAGAAGTTATACGAAGATGGCAAAATCTACGAAGGCGAGAAAATACTGGTCTACTGCACAAAAGACGCCACACCTATCAGTAAGTCTGAGGTAGCTATGGAAAATAGTTATCAGGAAGATACTGATCCGAGCGTGTATGTGTACTTTAAGTTAGAAGACAGCGATGAGTATATGC
The DNA here is from genome assembly GCA_020428005.1 of Candidatus Saccharimonadota bacterium. Classification (GTDB taxonomy): domain Bacteria; phylum Patescibacteriota; class Saccharimonadia; order Saccharimonadales; family JACQNP01; genus JAGQNP01. The sequence goes on along the minus strand of JAGQNP010000033.1, from coordinate 4,579 downwards.
TGGCATGGACAACCACTCCGTGGACTCTACCGGCGAATGTCGCTGTGGCAGTTAATTCTAAGCTCAAATACTCTCTGGTTGAATATGATGGCAGGAAGGTTTACGTTGCTACCGATAGACTAGAAAGTGTATTCACTGACGAAAAACACCAGCCGCTTAACTACAAAGTTTTAAAAGAGGTTTCAGGTAAAGAATTTGTCGGCCGAAAATATCATCCATTATTTGAGAATCAAGGTCCCGAATCTCATGTAATTTTGGATGCTGATTTTGTAACGGCAGATGATGGTACTGGTATTGTTCACGAAGCGCCTGCATATGGTGAAGAAGACTATGAATTATGTAAGAAACACAATATATCAGTAGTATCAATAGTAGATGAAAATGGCAACTATACAGAGGGACGTTGGCAAGAACACAACATTTGGGATGTGAACAAAGAAATTGCCAAGACTTTAGTCGCTGAAAATAAGGCGCTAAAAGTTGAGTACATAAAACACGAATATCCACATTGTCATCGTTGTGGTACGAAGCTCATGTATCGGGCACATCCAAGCTGGTTTATGGATATACAAGGTCAAAAGCAAGACATGATCGAAGCAAGCGGTGAGACGAGTTGGGTACCAAAAGCACTCAAAGAAGGCAGATTTAAGAATATCTTAGAATCAGCACCAGATTGGAACCTATCAAGGGATCGCTATTGGGCAACGCCAATTCCGGTCTGGAAGGGGCAACGACCAGATGGCACAGAAGTTTTAAAGGTTATCGGCTCATACAAGGAATTTGAAGAATTAACGGGTAAGAAGCTTGATGATTTCCATCTACCAAACGTTATGGATGTGGAGTTCGAGGTAGATGGAGTGATGCTCAAGCATATCGGTAAGGTGTTGGATTGTTGGTTTGAAAGTGGCTCAATGCCCTTTGCTCAGTTCCATTATCCGTTTGAGAACAGGGAAAAGTTTGAATCTAGTTTCCCTGCCGACTTTATTATTGAGGCAATTGATCAGACTAGGGGTTGGTTCTATTCCCTGACGGCAGTTAATGTTGGGCTTTTTGGTAAATCACCCTTTAAAAACCTGGTATGTACTGGTTTCATTTATGCAGCCGATGGTAAGAAAATAAGTAAAAAGCTCAAGAATTATACCGACCCCATGATACTTATGAATGATGTAAGTGCGGATGCGCTACGTTATACAATGATTACTTCTCCGGTGGTTGTTGGTGAGGATATGAACCTTGATGATAAAGATGTCGTCACAACCGAGCGTAAACTGACGATGCTCTATAACGTACTTGATTTCTTCTTAATGTACGCCGAGGTTGATGGCTGGAAGGCAGACAATTCTGTGCCAAAGCCAGAACACCCACTCGATAAATGGATATTGAGTAAGCTCCAGGTATTAATCAAGGAAACATCCGAGCATATGGACAGCTACGATCTAATGCGTGCTAGTAGACCAATTTTGGAATATCTAGATGCACTTAGTAATTGGTATATTCGTCGCAGCAGAAAGCGTTTCTGGAAGAGTGAGAACGATAATGACAAGACACAGGCTTACCACACACTTTACTTCTTATTGATGGAGCTTAGTAAAGTACTCGCACCGTTTGTTCCGTTTATGGCTGAGGATATTTATCAAACCTTGGGCAATAAGGAGTCGGTACATCTCCAGTTATTCCCGGAACATCGTCCAGAGCTAGTATTCACAGATCTTGAAAGAGATATGGACGTTACAAGAGTTGCGGTTAATGAAGCTCTATCCGAAAGGGCAAAAAATAGTTTGAAGGTTCGACAGCCTTTGAGTGGTCTGAAAATTACCACAGTTAACAGTAATTTATCAAAAGAGTTTACAGACATAATCAAGGAAGAAGTTAACATTAAGAATGTTGAAGTTGACACAAATCCTACACTAACCAAATTAACAGTTATTTTGGACACCAAGATAACCCCAGAACTGAAACGAGAGGGTATAATGAGGGAAATTGTCAGGCACATACAGAGCGCACGTAAGACTGCGGATTTGCAAGTGGATGACAGAATAAGTCTTAGCTTAACAACAGATGACAAAGAACTCCAGAAAGCCATAGATGAACATCTGGAAACTATCAAAGCCGAAACACTTACTAAAGAACTAATGGAAGATGTAAAGGGCTACGAAACAAACGTTAAAGTTGAAAAATCAGAACTAACAATTAGTCTGAAGAAATCGAGTTAACACCTTTGACAAAGTTACTCTAATCTGTTAATCTCTATCGGTAACTTAAATAACTTAAAGGTAAAGAAGCAATGAAAAAAGCAGTTATCGCAACAGGTGGCAAGCAGTACCTAGTTGCAGAAGGGGAAACCCTTGAGGTGGAGCTTCTGAAGACAGAAGGCAAAACTGCCAGTTTTACGCCCCTTCTTGTCATCGACGGAGATAAGACTACGGTTGGAACTCCTGAGGTAAAGGATGCTAAGGTTACCGCTGATATCGTCGAAGCTGACGTACAAGCAGACAAGGTAACAGCTATTCGCTATAAGGCGAAGAAGCGCGTACGTAAGGTACGTGGTCACCGACAACGCTACACGGTGATTAAGATCAAAAAAATTGCCTAAATAAGAGCCCCCAATCAAAGGGGCTTTTTTAATGATAAGCAGTATAATAGGAACTAATAAGATGAAGAGTTTAATTATTAAGTCTTTCTTGCTGTTATACATTATTGTTATAGGTGCTAGTTTTATGTCTTCTTTTGTATCGGCGGAAACCTCAGTTTCAAAAGGATATTTATCTAAAGATAAAGATTTAAGATCGGGAATGGCTGTGTCACTCAGTGATGAAAGTAGTAATGAACAGCAGTACGTGGAAAGAACTGCCACTTCGAATAGGTCTAAATATATAGGTGTTGTAACTACTATCGACCAGAGCGTTGTAACAATAAGGAGTGAAGAATCTACAGTGTACGTCTCAGATAGCGGACAATATCAAGTGTACGTGAGCGATCTGAACGGCGATGTTAGCCAAGGCGACGTGCTAGTAACTTCACCAATAAAGGGTGTGCTTATGCGATTAGGTGATGATGGCAATGGTCAAACAAAGGTTGCCATTGCTCTTAGTGATTTTAACGACTCTCAGGACATACAAACTCAAACGGTCCAAACATCAGCAGAGGGTAGCAGAACAGTTAAGATTAGTAGAATTAATGCCGAACTTAGCAGCGGCACAGTTATTAAGGATGAAAAGAAACAGTTTTTCTCTGTATTTGGAGAATCCTTAACTGGTAAGCCAGTAAGTGAAATCCGTGTACTTGTCGCTTGCATAATACTATTACTAGTTTTAATTATCGAGGGTTCGATTCTTTATGGTGCAGTATCCAGTAGTATAACTGCTCTTGGTAGAAACCCGCTGTCCAAAGCAGCTATATATAAACAATTAGTTCACACATCATTTCTCGCATTACTAATACTGATTGTTGGTATTTCTGGCATATATGTTGTAATTTGGACATAAAACTATTGTTTTCTGAACACAAAAAGTAGTACACTCTAACTGGGGTAAAATAACTACACGTTGTAGTTATTACAAAAATAAAAATGCAAAATCAAAACACACCACCCCAAAATAACCCATTTTCTGGGTCATATAACACTGGTGAAGACATGGTTGCCTACGAACCATTATCACCGGGCTCTGCTGTTAGTCCACAAGCTCAAAACTTGAATCAATCAATTATCCAAGAGGTTCCAGATGATGGAGTATTAGAATCTGACTACATTGCACAGCAGAAAGCTCAGCCTGCTCCATCTATTTCAAATCCTATACCTAGTCAGAGCTATTCAATGCCAGATTTTCATACATCGGGACGGGATATCGGCAATAAATTTATGTATATTGTTGGATTTGCATTGATTGCCTTCATACTTTTGATTGGTGGCGGGTTCTTGGTATTTAACAAAGCAGGCAACTCAGTGGTCAAATCTCCAGATATAGAAGTTCCAGAACAAGCTGTGGATCTTGGCGAAATTGTGCAAACAACAGATGAACTAAGTACTATAAAACCAAGTCAGAATGCTAAAACGGTAATCCTAAACGGAGATGTTATTAGTACAGGTAGTGTTAGCCTTTATCAAAATGGCAATCAAGGTAAGATCTCTCTTGGTCAGATTGACAATAATCAAAACTACACGCTACCAAACTCATCAGGAGTCTTTTGTCTTGATAGCAATAACTGTAATTTTGCAGATGTCAATAACGTAGTAAACAGTATCGGTGGAGTAAACGGTATTTTGGCATTAGGCGGAGGGTTATCTATACAAGGCAATACGCTTATATCGGCAATCGGAGAAGCGGGCATAACAACATCAATTAACAGTCTTATTGGACAAATAAGTATTCAGGGAACATCTAATCAAGTAAATGTTGCCACCTCAAGTAATGTTATAACACTTACAACACCACAAAGCATCGCTACCTCTAGTAGCCCAACTTTCCAGACAATTACCCTTGCTACGCCAGGAACACAAAACGGCAACATAATTTGTGACATTTCAAACAACTGTGGTTATGCTGGCGGCGGCAATGCTTTTGTTCAAAATGGCAATAGT
>JAGQNP010000032.1 GCA_020428005.1 Candidatus Saccharimonadota bacterium | reverse complement strand
CGGTAATCTGCACCTCGCCATGAATATATGCTCTGCCAATCATCACCTACAACTGCAATATTGTTTTCTGTACTGGTAAGTAGCTTCACTAATTTATATTGTGCTGCATTAGTGTCTTGATATTCATCAATAAGTACGTATTTAAATTGCTGCTGCCACTTTTGTCGTATTTCCTTGTTGTTATCTAGCATTGCGACAGTTTTATTTATTAGATCGTCAAAATCAAGCGCCCCACTGTCACGAAGCATTTTCTCATATAGTGGATATATGGTAGCGGCAGATTTTTGTAGTGGACCGCTAGCAATACCAGAATAATTATTAGGACCTATCAGCTCATTTTTTGCACTGCTTATTATCGTTGCGATGGTACGAGGTGGAAACGATTTTTCATCAACATGAGCTGTTTTACATGCTTGTTTTATGGCTGTCAAACGATCATTATCATCAAATATTACAAAATTGTTTGGTATATTTATAAAATCTCCGTCTTGCCTGAGAATTCTAACGCAAATACTATGAAATGTACCCATAAAAGGCATAAAACTACGATTGCTGGCATCTTTGTTTAACAATCTAGCTACACGTTCACGCATCTCTTTCGCAGCTTTATTAGTAAATGTAACTGCCAAAATGTTGAATTCTGTTGCTCGATTTGTGCTAATAATGTGGGCGATGCGATGGGTAAGTGTCTTTGTCTTGCCGCTGCCTGCTCCAGCTAGAATTAAAAGTGGACCATCCGTTGTTTCAACGGCCCGTCTTTGCTCAGGATTTAGCTCCTCAAATAAGTCTTGCACTTGTTTATTTTATCAGTACTAGGTTGCTTTTATTGTATCTAAAATTTTATCAAATACTTCTGTGTCATTACCGTTTTTGTCAATCTGATCTTTTAGCAAGGATTCATCACTTACACACGCTGGAATTACTGCTGTCTGCGTATCAATCGATTTTTTACCGTTAGGACTCTTAGTAATCTTAAGTGAATTTTCGTTAGAACCCACTTTTGCAACCAAGGATATTCCGAGATCATAGTAACAGAAACCATAAGTATACTTATCGGTCATAACATTTATTAGTTCGTATTTAGCTAAAGATCCATCTGGCAAAATTGTAGGATTATCGATAACATTTTTCTGAAATGCTTCAGGAGTTGTATAAATAGGCACTGGTTTACCTTGTTGAATTTCTGTAGTTGGCCCTTTTTCAAAAAGTCCATAGACTTCATCATTGGAACTAAATAAAAGTGTGTACTGGTAATTATTCTTGTATTCATCAATAAAACTAACTTCGCCCCATTCTTTTGGGTACGCAAACTTAAAACCATAGTCAGGGTTCTCATAAACCACAAATCCTTCGGGGATAACATATTCTTCTTTGCTAGAATCCTTGTTTTGTTCTGAAGCGATTACAGATTGTTCATTTTCTGAAGATGACTGATCGTCTGCAGGCTGTGAATTTTTTATAAAATCAAAAGGAACTGGCAAATCAATTAGTTCTGCATCAGCCGCCAATCCAACGCCAGCAACAGCTAGCAATATGACAATTAGGCCAACTACTAATGTACGTTTGTTACGCTTTGCCTTAGGCTGTCTAACCTTTACAAAATATTTCTTTTCATCAATAAGCTTCTTGATCTTAGCTTGCCGTGCTTCAGCATCTTCAGCATCTTTTACTTTCTTTTTTTTATCTTCTGCTTGAGACACAACCGCGCCAACCAGTGCTTCCTCGTTACTGTCGGAATCTGTGACCTTGACGTCTGCGGCTTCTTTATCATCAGATGTTTCTTCTTGCTCTGAGTCCTCTGATTCCTCCTCGTCAGTTTTTGATACTTTTGAATTATCTCCAACCATATCATTACTGATTGGTTCTAGGACTTTGCCTCCTTGTTTTTCGCTAGGAGCTTTCATTTCTTCTTCTGCTGCAACATCCGATGATTCCATCTCTGGATCTGACACATCTTTTCTATCGTCATTGACCATAGGGTCTTTAATCATAGGTTTATGTGACACAATTACGGGTTTACCCGAACTACTTGCAGGAGTACTACCTGGCTTTGAAACATCAAATACAGCCTTTTTTTCTTCCTTGTCCTTGTCTTTAGCCATCACTGTCCCCATTGTGCCCGAGCTTATAAGCAACATCGACTATCCCAGAAAACTTATGATAATTTAGACTTGCACCGCCCACTAGCACTCCGTCACAACCTTCAATTGCCAAAAAGCCACTAACAACATTATTATCAACACTGCCGCCATATAAAATTCTGACTCTTTCACTTACCTTCTGACCATACAAATCAGCAACTTGTTTACGAATAAAATCCATCTCACTTTTCACTAAATCTGGCTTGGCGAGTTCTCCGCCAAAAGTACTTATAGCCCAAACTGGCTCATAAGCAATTACCATGTTTTCAACTTCTTGCGATGTTAGATTCGACAATGCCGTTGTTACTTGATCGTGTAACACTTGCTTTGATTCTCCAGCCTTTCTATCATTGTGAGTTTCGCCAACACACAAAATGGGTGTTAAATCATTGCGTACACAAGCAGCGACCTTATCTCTTACTTCATCCAAGCTTTCATTGAAGTGGATCCTTCTTTCAGAATGACCAATAATAACATAGTGGACCAGATCCTGTAGCATCGTAAAGCTAACCTCACCAGTATATGGCCCCTCGTCCTTTTGATAGGCATTCTGGGCAGCTAACCTGAATTTACGGCGATCAATTTGTACAGATATTGGTTGAAGTACCAACAGATTTGGGGCAAGAACAACTTCAATGTCTCTGTGGATTTTTATTCTTTCATGCAATCTATGCATCAACAAACTAGCACCTGCAGTATTCAGGTTCATTTTCCAGTTACCAACAATAAGGGTCTTTTTACTCATATTACTTATGCTTATTATCCTTTATTGTATCACCTTCTTTGTCTAATAATGCCTCTACTCCAGGTAATTTTTGGCCACTCATCAGTTCCATGCTTGCGCCACCACCAGTTGATACGTGATTAAAGTTATCGACAAGACCTCTTTGTTCTATATATCCAACCGTATCGCCACCACCTATAACTGAAAATGGTTTATGACCATACTCGCCTAACAAAGCATCAACTATTAAGTCTGTTCCATGTGCAAATGGTCCAATTGGACCATTAATACTATCAGTTTCTGTAACCCCCATAGCTCCGTTCCACACTACGGTTTCGGCAAGTTGCATACTTCCAGCAATAAAAGCACCAGAAAATGGACCAATATCTAAAATCAGCTCGTCTTTACTAACTTCCTGCGTGCTCCTTGGCGGTCTATTTGGATAGTTCTCGACTTCGGCAATAACATGAGCATCCCAGTCAACTATTCTAGTTCTCGCTGTCTTCTGTAAGTTCTTTGCCACAACACCATCTTGGGGTATGTAAAAGATGAATCTCTGTTTCCTACTTTTCAATTTAGCTTTCTCAATTACCTCTTTTGCGATCGGTACTTCATCTTTTTCTGCCAAGCTTTTGCCAATATTTATGCCTTCTGCGAGTAAAAATGTATTCGCCATCCCGCCACCAACTACGACAACATCAGCCATATCTATGAATCTGTTTAATATTTCTATCTTGTCAGAAATTTTAGCTCCGCCAATAATTGCCATAAGTGGGCGTTTTGGACTTTCCATTACTTCAGTAATGGTGTCTACTTCGTTTTCTAACAATAGACCCGCCACACTGGGTATAAATTTAGTTACTCCATCAGTGCTAGCGTGCGCACGATGAACAACACCAAAAGCATCCTGAACAAACACATCGCATAATTTGGAAAGTTCTTCAGCAAACTTGGCGTCATTTTTTTCTTCTTCTGCATGAAACCTCAGGTTTTCAAGAACCAAAATCTGCTTTTTACCAAGACTTTTTACAGAATCTATTACTTTTTCACCAACACAATCTTCAACAAACTGAACTTCGCTTTTAAGTATTTCTGATAGCCGTTTTGCGACAGGTTTTAAGCTCATCTTATTATTAACTTTGCCGTCAGGCCTACCCAAATGAGAACATAAAACTATACTGCAATTCTGTGATAACAAATATTCTATCGTTGGCAGTGATTTCTTTATACGGTAATCGTCAGTGATCTTTCCGTCTTCTATCGGAACATTATAGTCAACTCTGACTAAGACTTTTTTTCCTTCTATATTAATGTCTTTTATCGTTTTCTTAGTAAAACTCATCCCACCCTCGGTATCTAATCCAGCATTCTTACTTTAATAGTATCTGTAGCACCAACAACTCCGGGGTGCTTACCAGAAGCTGTAACAATTATATCGCCAGTGCTAAATATCTTGTTTTTGCGTAACCAATTTGCAAGCTTTGTTGCCGCCTTCGCATCAACTGGACGAACATAAGACTTAATTCCAAACACAATTGACAGTTGATTTGCAACTTGTTGATCAGAAGTAACAGCAATAATTGAACTATTTGGACGACGTGCTGATAAATTTATTGCTGTTTGTCCGGTAGCAGTTTCGGCAACAATTGCCTTAGCTTTTATACTGTCTGATAAGCTTATTACTGCATCGCAAATAGCATCTCGCATACTTGGCACAAGGGAATACTCTGGATATTGCACTTTTAACGGTAGGTTGTCTTGGGTGTATTTAATTACCTTTTTCATAACTTCAATTGACCGTATTGGATATTTTCCAGATGCAGTTTCTTCGCTCAACATCACAGAGTCAGCACCGATTATTACAGATGATGCGATATCAGAAACTTCAGCTCTAGTAGGCTCCGGGTTGTCGGTCATGCTTAACAACATCTGCGTGGCAATAATAGTTGGTTTTGAATGACGCATACCAAGACCAACTATATTTCTCTGTACTACGGGTACTGATTCGGCTGGAGTTTCGCTTGCAAGATCGCCCCGAGCGACCATAATGGAATCTGCCTCTACCACAATGTCTTCGATGTTCTCTACGGCAGATTTAGTCTCTACCTTGGCTATTATCTTTGCCTTAAAACTCAAGTTTCGTAAAATCTTTCTTAGCTTTTCTACATCTTTACCGGTCTGCACAAAACTCTGGGCAACAAAATCAATATCATGCATAGAACCAAAAGCAAGATCGCGCTTGTCTTTTGCAGTTATAATATCTCCTTCGAAGTCAGTATCAGGCAAATTTATACCCTTATTTCGTATAATTACTCCTTCGTTTTCAGATCGTACATTAACAATACCGCCCGAAATACTGGTGACAATTGTTGTGATCGAACCATCAGCGATTAGAAGTCTTTCGCCCCTCTTAACCTTCTTAGCTAAGTCGTATTGAGTTGGAATATAGCCAGATCTCTCATAGTCAGCTTTATGCTTAAGAGCTAGTGACTGTCCTTTTCTAACATTGATAATGCCATCAAATTCACCAAGTCTAATTTTTGGACCTTGTAGATCAAGAATTATTGCTACTGGTTTGCCATATTCGTTCGATGCTTTTCTTATCCATTCTATGTGTCTAGTACGCTGTTCATCTGTTCCATGGCTACAGTTCAACCTGAAACCATTAACCCCGGCTTTCGCCATTGCTAATACCATTTCATATGAATCTGTTGCAGGGCCGATGGTGGCAATTATTTTTGTTCTTTTGAACTTCCCCACCGACACATTCGGTATCTTCGATGTGCTACTCATTATCCATAATATTTTACTTGCTTATGGTTATCTGTTTCAAGTAGATTCAAACATAACAATTATTTCTTTCTATTACTCGGGCTAGCAATATGCTGATTGAGCTTAGAGTAGAAGTAGTAAGTAACATACATTTGCCCGATAACTGCTGCGACACAAAAAATCAGTAGAGATAGAGATGCTTCTTCCACTTGCACTAATTGCATCAACCTTTAGGAATGTAGAAATTTCCTGGAAACCGTCAAAGTAATATTCCGTATCGAATAATCTAAAAACCCAGCTAAATGCTGGGTTTTTAGATTGGTGACCTCAAGGGGAATCTAGTCACGTTCCGCGACCCCGAAACTTCGACTTTGAAAACGAGTTTTCAAGTGAATGTTTCCTTGCAAAATGCCACTGGCATTTCTCACCCTATTGCAGCAACAGAATTTCAATTACCGTGGTCATGAAAAACACCCCTCACAAGGAGGGGCGCTTTTCATGGTGACCTCAAGGGGAATCGAACCCCTATTGCCAGGATGAAAACCTGGTGTCCTAACCGTTAGACGATGAGGCCAGAATGGTGATGTGTTTTGTTAATGTTCTTTTTGTGACTCATTTATCTTATTGCTACTGGTTAAGATGTCCTAGTCACGTTCCGCGACCCCGAAACTTCGACTTTGAAAACGAGTTTTCAAGTGAAGGTTTCCTTGCAAAATGCCACTGGCATTTCTCACGTTAGACGATGAGGCCTCGTCGGAAATACCGGGTAATTCTACCATAACAGGGGCGATACGTAAATCCCCTCACCCAATAACAGATGAGGGGATTTTATTAGCTTTTGATGTTTGATGTTAGAGCGGTCAGTCAGTGCTCAGGTTCTACTCTACCCTAGCATATTTTTGACAATGACGCTAGTGTTTATCCACAGTTAGCTAGTAATTGTTCTTACAAGCTATCTGTAAATTTGCGTGTTGAGTATACGTGGTGAGCAGCTGCACCGGCTACTGTTGTAGCAGTGAACAGACCGAATAATTCGCCAATACCTGTGTCGGGTAATCGACATTCTGGGCTATCTTTTGGCAAGTTTTCTTTGCCAGGTATAGGACAGTTGTCTTTAGGTGTATTTGCAGAAACTTGAGTCGAACAAGCAGGGTTTACTGGCGCAGTTACCATCTGACCATTAACCATGAATGTAACTGTTGCTTTTGTAGTATAGTTACCATCTTGTCCGTAAACGTGTTCTACTGTTGTAGCAGTTGTGGTTTCTTTGGCTCCGTCGCCGAATTCGTATGTTACATCCTTGAATGTTGCACCGTTAGTTGCAGTGTATCTAAGGGTGTATCGGAATCGTCTGTTGCCTAGACTTTCTGCAGTCAGCACATCACAAGTGTAAGCAGGCACTACAGGAACAGGCGTAACTTCTACTGTGTATACAACCAATATTCGGTCAAAGAAACATCCCCATTGAACACCACTACCAGGAGTTCGGCTACCAACAAGTAGTGAACCATTGACAGCGCTATCATCAGCACTTATCCAACCATATGATCGAGAATATACATGTACTGTGTGAGGGACTAACTTCAATTGAACGTTAGAACCACAGTTTAATGTACCTCTATCACGAACTGTTGTTACAGGAACAGGGTTACCTTGTTCATCGTGACCAGTACCGCTTATAACACTCCTAAAGACAAACTTGTTGCTTGTTGTCTCAAGTGGGGCTGTCATTCTAACTGTAACGTTACTAGCAATAGCTGTACCGTTACCATTGTCGTTATAGTCGTCATCAGCACCATTATGGATATAAGTACGGATGTCATACTTATCACCAACATTACATGCTGCATTTAGTGGATCTGTAAAAGGTCCGTTTACAGCTGGAACTGTTGGATCACCAGTACTTGTTCGCAAGCGAACAAAGTCTGATTCGTCACCATCACCATAAGGTAGGTCTGTGTAGATGTTAAATGCTGGAGTCTTGATTGAAGGAAGGTTATCCCCAGTCCAAGGAATTTGGGCTGCCTGAACCTTTTTTACTCCAACTGTTACACCGGCAACTATAGCTAAGGCTATAAGTGATCCGGTTATTAATTTCTTTATGCTCATAATATTTCTCCTCTTCGCCTTCTTTGCTTAGTGGGTTGGTGTTGCTGGTTGTTCAGGCCGTTCTGGGGGAACAGTAATCACTGGGGGTAGGGTTGTTGGGGGGATAGTTGATGTTACAGTTGTTGTAGTCGATGGCGCAGTAGTCGTAGTTGTAGCTTCTGTTGTTGTAGTTGTAGCTTCTGTTGTTGTAGTTGTAGCCTCAGTAGTAGTTGGACCCTTTGGTGGTTCTGTTGAACCAGGAGTACACTCAGGGCTTATAACTGTATCGCAAGTATTATCATAAGTAGTGGTAGTTGTGTCCTCAGGATTAACTTCACCTGGGTCAGCGTTTGCTCCCATTGCTAAGAATGCTGTAAGTGCTAACGCGGCAAATCCAATCCCTACACTTGCTATACGTTGTCGCCATGTTAACTTATCCAATGTCCTAGTAACCGCATCTCGGCTATCTTCGACAACTTCCATTTTGTTCCTTCTAGAAAACATAGATCTCTCCCTTTATCTAGTTTAGTAATACCTCGTTGCAAGCGACTATCCTAAGTAATCTAGAATATCCCCACACTCGATGTAACTATTCTATCACACAAGCTTAAGCTTGTCAATACTTTTATTGTGTTTTTTTGTAAGTTTGTAAATCTTATTGTTAAACGCTTAAGCTTCGGGGACCATTGCCCAACGAACTACTGTTCGCATGCTGGCACCTGTACCTGGCTCACCAGATTGTACTCCGGTGCAGTAAAAGGTTGTCATCGTACCATTTGGGTAGTCTGCGTTTTGGTAATCAAATATCTCGTTGTAGTCCTGATCATCAACTACTTTTCGTTCTAACATAACGTAGTTGAATACTTCTCCATCCGCGCGTACGAACTGAGCAGTGTCACCTGGCTCTAATAGTAAGAAGTTGGCAAAAGGTGCACTAAACGTTGAACCATGACCCGCAACAACAAAGTTTCCGCTATAACCGGGTAAACTTGATAGATACTCGCCTTCGGCAGACATAACGTAACCCGCCTTTGGGTCCCATTGACTGACATCGCCACCACTATACTGATCGCGCACACGTTCGTTTCTGTCAATAAAGTTTCTGCCCCATATCGCCTCTAGTTGTGCTTCTCTTTCATCGGCGATTTCACAATTATCTATTGGATGTACGTCTAATTCGAGTTCATCCATGGTACCACTTCCGCTACCTGTTCCAGTTCCCTGATTTTCTGTGTAGTCTTCTTCCTCACTGAATGAAGTTATATCAACTTCAATACATAATGAAGGAATTTTAAGTGTGCCTACGTGCTGATTAAGTCCAACTTTAAACTCCGGTATTTGTTCAATTATCTCTGTTGTTGGTGGTGTAACAGTAGTTTCAGGAACAACCTCATCGGTAGTTGGAGTGGTTAGTGTTGTCGGCGTGACTTCAGCGGATACTTCATTATCTGACCTAGCAACATCATCGCTGTTAATTATGTTGTCGACAACCATGGCACCCGGCACCGCACCAACGATAACCATAGCAGCTACCCCAAGACGTTTTGCGACCCTTAACCCAGAATCTTTAAGTAAATTGCGCTGATCAGCCTTATATTCACCAGAGTCACCCTCTACTGAAGAGATTAAGCGAACAATGTCACGCACCTGATCAGAATATTTGTCTGTACCTACTCCAGTATTAGGACCTAACTGAGTAGAGGTTGCTCCTACTTCTAATTCAGTAAATTGTAACGAATCATCTATGGGATGTGATTCGGCTTGACCAATATTAGTAGAAATAAGATTAACAATCTCTTGAACTTCGGGACTCAATTGCCTTTCAGCTGTAACTGACATCTTATTATCTAACCTCGCACCTCAGTTAATTTAACAGTAACAGTTTACCATAAGCTCTTCTTTTTGTCAATATTCTGATAAAGAATACCGAGCCTGTACTACACCTTAAATTAAGTCATTGGGTTGATCAAATTTTAAACAATTGAAGAGCAGGGGAGCGACAGGGAAGTTATTCCGTGCTGGCACCTGGGCCGACTTTTATGCCGTTGAGTGGTTCTGGTTCTTCATAGTCGTCTGGTACTAGTATCTTGTCTTTACTAAAACTAAAGCCGAAGGTACTACCCTTGCCCTCTTGGCTCTTAAATATAATACTTCCACCAGATGCAACGATAACTTTTTTGGCCATAAACAATCCTAGTCCAGTACCATCTGGACGAGCTTTTTTGGCATTCCCTGCCCTGTAGAACTTATTAAACAGATGGTGTTGTTCGGCTTTCGGAACCCCCATTCCATCATCTGTAACCCTGTATTCAATAGTTTTGCCCTTGTCTTCTAACGAAACCTTTATGTGGCCGCCACTTGGGGTGTAATAAATAGCATTGTCAATGAAATTCATAATAACCTGACGAATTTTTGTCTCATCAAGCAGTAACTCTGGGAAATCTTTAGATTTTTCAAATTTCAGCTCAAGTCCTCTTGATTCAGCAGTCTCAACAAGTTGATCAACTTCACCTTGAATAACATC
>JAGQNP010000031.1 GCA_020428005.1 Candidatus Saccharimonadota bacterium | reverse complement strand
AAAATACTCATTGGTATAAACAATCCACAGAACCCCTATTCCCAGATTTGATATGGAGTAGGCCAGAGAACAAAAATCAATCAGGAAAATTATTAATAGTTGGTGGCAGTGTTAGTGGATTCTTGTCGGTTGCCGAGTCTTACAATGAATCACTCAGCGCAGGCGTAGGTAACTCCAAGACGCTATTGCCAGCCTCACTACAAAAAAATATCGGAAGAGTTTTGGATAATTGTGATTTTGCACCAAGTAATAACTCTGGAAGCTTCTCACGCAAAGCACTTTCAGAATGGATAGATATGAGTGCCTGGGCAGATGGAGTAATAGTTGTCGGTGACCTGGGTCGGAGTAGTGAAACTGCAATATTGCTGGAAAGTTATTTGACAAAATTTACAGGACTTCTAACAATCACTAAAGATTGTGTTGATTACTTTCACAGTAACCCCGAAAGAGTTTTGCAAAGACCAAATACAACAATTGTGGTTTCAATTGCTCAATTACAAAAGTTAGCTAAAAATATCAAATGGAAAACTGCTATTACTTTCAACATGAGCTCCTTCCAGTTGGTTGAACAACTTTATGAATTATCAAAGTCATATACGTGTAATATTATTACAGTTCACAATGAACTGACCTTTGTATCATGTGACGGGAAGATAAGTACTACAACCTATGAGAACAATGGCAGTTGGCGTGTATCTTATGCCACTTGGACGGCAGTATGGTGGATACAAAACCCTAAAAAACCGTTTGAATCAATGACAACTGCAATTTATGCAAAAAACAATTAACTTGGTGCCGAGGGAGAGACTCGAACTCTCACGGGTTGCCCCACACGATTTTGAGTCGTGCGCGTCTACCAGTTCCGCCACCCCGGCACATACGTTGTTAGGTGAACAGCAGCTATTGTACTATAATTACATCTGTTATAGCTAGCACTAGCAATATGCAATCATCTACTAATAATAACAACGGCCACAGCCAAAATAAACATACAGTTACTAGTGATTCCACTAGGGCAGTTGAAATGTTACGTCAAAAAATATCAGGCCTATATGTAGACGAGCCCAATGCAAAAGAAGAAATCGTAGAAATCGCTGAAAGCCCGAAAACCAAATCAAGCAAACACCAGAAATTTATGCATGAACTCAGTTCTTCGGGTAAATCACTAGCCCAAATTCAAACTGAGTGGCATAACTACTATGTTAATCTGCCGGACAATGAAAAACATGAGGTATGGCAAGAATTCTATTTATCACACAAAACTATCAATAAATCTGACCAGCAGAAAAAACACTCAGCAGAAATAAGCCACATAAACCATTCGGCAGAAAGTAGTTCATCAAATGTTAAAAACAAGATTCGACAAAAAGTACGCTTGAGATCTAAAGCATCGAGAAGTACGCATTTCCGTTCATTACTATTTGGTTTTAGTATTGGTGGTTTAATGATTATCTTCTTGTTGTTCGGATTTTTTAACGAAAGATTCATTGCCCCCTTTATAAGTCCCAGCAAGAGCATCACAAACACACCCATTGTAATTGACCCTGCTTCTGCAGCAGTAGGACCAGAATCCAAAGTAATAATACCGAAAATAAATGTCGAGTTACCTGTCATATACGACCAACGGTCATTGAGTGAAAAAGATATACAGAAATCACTCGAGGAGGGAGTTGTTCACTATAGTTCCACACCAAATCCAGGTGAAATGGGAAATGGTGTTATATTTGGTCACTCTAGCAATAATATCCTAAATAAAGGAAAGTATAAATTTGCGTTTGTACTCTTAAAAGAATTGGAGATAGGTGATACATTTTATCTACAAAAAGATGGCAAGAGGTATGTATATAAAGTTGGTGAAAAGAAGATCGTGAAGCCAACTGATGTATCAATTTTAAATGTGCAGACCAACCAATCAACTTTTACATTAATTACTTGTGACCCTCCTGGCACTTCTTTGAATCGCTTGCTGGTTATAGGTGAACAAATATCTCCTGATCCTTCAAACAACATTGCAAGTACAGCTATTAAAGACTCTCAAGCCGAACCAACTATTATTCCTGGGAATGCACCGAGCTTGTGGCAAAGAATCAAAGACTGGATAACTGGTTAGTTTTGCTTTGAGTCAAATCGCATAGGAGTAAACACTAATGCTGGTTTATCCTTTACAGTTGTGGATGGACTAAGAGTGAATAAATTGTTGTAGTCTCTGTCAAAAAATGGATAGAACTCGTTGTAGGCATTTAGCAATTCCTGGCTGTTAGTACCATCAAAATCAAAAACATGCATTTTACCTTGAGTGACAACAAAAAATCTATGACCATCCATCCATTTCGCCTTGTATTTTTGGTCTATATCTAAATCCACGTCATACCTAAACTGTCGCACTGTTTCTGCATCGTAAACTGCGAAATTTGAACCTGATTGAATTGAAATAAACCTAGCGTTAGCAGAGAAAGAAAGAAATTCTATATTCTTATTCAGTCTAAGCAACGCAGACGGAAGAGGAGACCTCTTGTTTGTACGTGTTAGATCCTTTAGCGGGTCAATATATATGTATACTTTTTGGTCGGTTGATGATCCTAGTGCAATGTACCACTTACCATCAAATTGCGCTAAATCAATCAGGTATTTGTTGCTCACTGGTATTTGACGTATCTCATAATTTTTACCCTGATCCCTTAGTATTACCTCTACAGATTCTTTATTGTCCTTGTTTTCGTGAACATAAAGTATTTGCTCACTACCATGTGGCTGAAACTTTAACACCCCGTTAGCTACAGCTATAACCGTCTCACTGGAAAGTTCCGCAGAGACTAATTCACCATTTGTAATGTTATGAAAATAGTATTTGTCATATTTTTTGTCCCTAAGTCTAACATCCGTTATAGGCCAGTTGTATTTAGTGTTTAGGTTTACAGATTTACCTGCATCAGTCCTATCAATAACTAAAAACTCGCTTCCTCCCTCAAAGGTGTGTTTCAGCAGAAGATGCTTGTTGTCATTAGACCACTCAACTTCATCATAATTGTGTGTGGTTCCATTAGAATTTAATAGTGATTTATCAAGCAATATTGGTGATGTTTCAATTGTTTTTTCATTTAAGTCAATGAGTTTAAATTCTGTAGGGCTTCCTGGTTGTTTTAGGACCAACCATCTTCGATCAGGGCTTTGCGATGCCATAATTGGCTTTTCTGAGAATATGTCTGAATCTTCTGACTTTAACTCTGCAGGGAATAGAAACGGATATAAGAGTCTTTCTATACTACCACCCTCTAAGTTGATATCGTGATTCCAGTCCCTGTAGCCATCCTGTTTTAGCACGATACCATAACGTCCTGAAGGCATAACAAGTCTAACATTAGTTTTCCCCTTATCTTGACCATTTATGATCGCACTAGCACTTTCGGGGTGAGAATCGATAAAAAGTAGTCCATTTTGAATCACTGAACCAGTTTTTGTATCAAAATTAAAGCCCAAGGATAAAAAGGACATCAACAATGTACCCATAATAACCAGCGTTGTCATAAGACCATAACCGATCAGAAGCTTTACATTGTGCTTTCTTTTTTGTCTAGGGTCTAAGAATTCCATTGATTGATAATATATTGTTTATATGCTTATTCCGCTTGCAGCCCGAACAAAGTCGGTTTAAGATTAATACTATCGATATAACATAAGAAAGTCGAGATTAAAATTTAGTGGGAACTCGAAGAAATATAATTATGCTTAATGGCAATCGTTACGATGCGACTACCGGAGAGCTTCTTACGGTAGATTCTGATTCGTCATCAAAAACAACTAAAAAGTCATCGAATATTGATGGTATTGTTAAGCCTACGAAAACTTATTCTAGAAAAAAAGCACAACAAATATCACGACCAACTATAAAATCAAAAACACTAATGAGAAAAGGGCTGCCAAAACCTTCTGTTAGCTCTGATGTCAAAACCAGTTCTGTTCAACCAATTACAAAAAATAATCTAACCGGTAGCAAACTTCGAGAATCAAGGGCAATGAGAATAAGCCAAAGTAAACTTATCTCTAAGTTTGGCAACGAGGTAAAAAAGATAACAAAATATTCTCCTATTAGCATTGTGGAACCTCCAAATATAAAAACTGATAGTCAAGGCAGTGAAAATGAAGCTAATCCTAATAATCTATCTAAAATTAGCGATAATGTCTTACACAGCAAATCAAATTTTAAGGAAAATATATTATCGTCCACAAGTCATCGTGCAAATAAAAAAAAGAAAACTTTCAAAAGTCATAAGATAGCAAAAAAACTCAGAGTAAGTCCCAGAGTTCTTAACATAAGCTTGATCGCCTTTTCCTTACTAATACTTGGAGGTTATTTTGCATATAATAATGTGCCTAACTTAGCAATGAAGTTAGCGTCAACACGATCTGGCATTTCAGGTACAATGCCAGACTACCAGCCTAACGGCTTCGCCCTAGATGGACCCCTGAAATATCAAGCAGGGCAAATTGTTATAAGCTTCAAATCTAATTCGGATGACAGAAGCTATAAAGTTACAGAAAGAAACTCAGAGTGGAATAGTGATACACTGTTGCAAAATCATGTTGCAGCTAATAGGCGACCTTACCAGACTTTTCAAGACAAAGGCAAAACAATTTACATATACGATGGTGATAGCGCAAGTTGGGTCGATAACGGTATTTGGTATGAAATTAGCGGAAACTCATCGTTGAGTACAGACCAAGTACTTAGAATAGCAAGTAGCTTATAATATTGAAGACTATTGGCTATAAACAGTAAATTGGCCTACAATTATTTAAGATTATGGTCAGAACGAGATTTGCTCCAAGCCCTACTGGTTATTTACATGTCGGCGGTATTAGAACGGCCTTATTTGCTTGGCTAATTGCAAGACAAGCAAAGGGCAGATTCGTGCTTAGGCTGGAGGACACTGATAAGAAGCGAGAGGTAATAGGCGCGGATCAACACATATTCGACAGTCTACATGCTTTGGGTATTGACTATGATGAGGGTCCAGATAGTGACGGTAAATTTGGGCCGTACAAACAAAGCCAGCGCTTGGATAGTTATAAGTTGTGGGCTCAAAAACTTATCGATATTGGCAGGGCTTATGCAGACCCATATAGTCCTGATGAAGTGCAACAGTTTCGCGAACAAGCCAAAAATTATAAAAAACCTTTTTTATATCGCAATCATCGACCTGAAAATCCTCCGAAATGGGACGGTAGCCAACCACTCAGATTCAAATCCGATCCTAAGCTATACCAGTGGCACGATGAAGTTATGGGAGATCTATCGACTAGCCCTGAGGTTATAGACGACTTTATACTGATTAAGTCAGATGGATATCCAACCTACAATTTTGCACATATTATTGATGATGCTGAAATGAAAATTAGTCACATCATTCGTGGTCAGGAATTCTTAGCTTCCATTCCAAACTATCTGAACTTGTACGAAGCACTGGGAATTAAGCCACCAGTAATGGCTACTGTGCCACACATACTTAACGAAATAGGCAATAAGAAACTGTCAAAGCGAGATGGCGCTAAGGATGTTCTGGACTACATTAACGATGGATATAACGCTGAAGCATTGGTAAGTTTCATTGCCACGCTTGGTTGGAACGATGGGACAAAACATGAGATATTTACTAGAGATGAGCTTATAAATAAGTTTGATATTAAGCGCGTACAAAGAAGTGGAGCACGTTTTGATGAGCAAAGACTAAAATGGGTAAATGGGTCGTTCATAAGAAATATGGAGCTTGATAAGCTGTATTTATCTAGCGATACTTACTGGCCAAAAACTGCAAACAATTACGACGACAGTTACAAAAAGAAAGTCTTAGATGTCGTTCAAGAAAGACTGAAGTATCTTGGAGAATTACCAAAGCTTACCAATTTTTTCTTTGAGGAACTACCAGTCGACCTGAATCTAATTAACTCCAATAAACAATTGAATAAATTACCTATTAGTGAATTGGTTTCGCTTTTGGAAAAATCAAGGGGAACATTGTCATCTAGCAACTTTACAGTGGATGACCTCACAGACAAACTTAACACGCTCTTGGAAAAAACCTCCCAAAAGCCTGCCGTGCTTTTCAGCCTGATACGAATCTGTACTACATGGGCGCCTTCGAGCCCTGGACTGGCTGATACCCTTGGTATTATTGGTAAAGAAAAAAGTTTGGCCAGAATTGATTCATCAATTGAAGCAATAAAAGCATCATCTTAAATAAACTGTTATTAAGCATAAGCTTTTGTTACAATAAAGATCATGATTGATGATTTCATGGCTCCGAAAGGAAAGCCTGATTCACAAGTAGAAGAAAATAACGAATACATCAATGAAAACGAGCCAGAGTTTACGCCTCCGGAAGACATTGATAAATCCTATTCTGTTAGTCAGTTCTCCAAAAAAGAAGAGAATAACGAAGATAGCGATGATTATGAGCCCCCTATAAAAAAGGACTTCACCCCAAAAGATAAAAAAAGGCGATTCAGGATTAAACTACCAAATTGGACGAAAAAACAATGGGCTATTGCTGTTCTTATTTCAATTTTACTGCTAGGAAGCACGGTTGGATTAGCTTGGCGATTTACTCATAAGCCAAAACCGCCAGAACCCGTTCAAGAAGTTGTAAAAGTTGAAGAACCGCCTAAACCTAAGGAATATATCTCAAAGCTAACTGGAGCAAAAGTATCAGAGGCTGACTCACAATTACCAGTTACGGCTATAATGATAGAAAATAGTCCAGATGCACGACCCCAGGCGGGGCTAAATGATGCAGGCGTAGTCTATGAAGCAGTCGCTGAAGGGGGAATAACTAGATTTCTCACGCTATTTCAGGAGGCACAGCCAGACTATATTGGACCAATTAGGAGTGTTAGACCATATTACCTAGACTGGCTAGTACCATTCGATGCTCCAGTTGCCCATGTTGGTGGTAGCCCAGAAGCACTAGCACAAATTAGAAATGAAGGTATCAAAGACTTAGATTATGGTTTCAATTCTAATTATTATCACCGCATTAGCAGTAGATATGCGCCTCACAATGTTTACACTAGTCGTGCTGAAATGTTACAGCTTCAAAATACTAAAAGCTGGAATACTAGCAATTTCACAGGTTGGGAACGCAAAGATGAAGAAAAATCACCAACTATCTCGGCCAAAAGCATAGACTTTAATATTTCCGGTTTCCTTTATAATCCACACTTTGATTATGACCCAAATACTAATGCCTACCTTCGCAGCCAGGCAGGTAAACCCCACGTTGATGAGAAATCAGGCAAACAGATTTCTCCTAAAGTTGTTATCGCAATCATCATTCCGAAAAGCATACACCCAGATGGCGTACACACAGTATATGGAACAAGTGGAAGTGGAAAAGCATTTATTTTCCAGGACGGAATAGTAACAGTTGGTACTTGGGAGAAAAAAGATAGAAAAAGTGAAATGGTTTTCAAATCAACAGATGGCGGTAGCCTAAAACTTAACAGGGGCAATACTTGGATTAGTGCCGTTGAGCTTGAGGGCTCAGTAACATACGCTCCCTAGGTAAAATAAGGTGGATAATTTTAAACGACTTCAAAATTCAGTAACCATAACTATTAGTATTGTATTCGTAGTTATTAACTTACTTACAATTTCTTTTTGCTGGTTTGTGTTTACAGATAAAGAACTGGCAACTCCCTTGATTTTAGGAATTATTATTTTGATGACTGTAACTATCTCAATGATTGCTGCGGTAAAGCTTAGCACCTATGCGCTCAAACCACTGTACTTCATTTGGCAAGCTATTATTCATGTTTCACCAGGAAATAGTGGAGTTGCAGCACCGAACCTAGAGGATGCAAGACTAGGCAAAGAACTTATCACCACACTAATTATGCAAGTTTACCAGTTTGCCAGTCAGCAAAAAGATGATGACAAGGACCTTGATGAGCATCGCAAGGCTGTTGTTCAAGCCGCCAATGTAGTAAGCCACTTACCTTTACCATTATTTGTATTCAATAGTTCACAAATTGTTACTAATGCCAGCGATTCAGCAATGGAATATTGCCAAACGGAAAGTTCAAAGCTATTCGGGAAACCTCTATATGAGAGTGTTAATTTAGAATTCTCAAGCGAGCACACATTAGAAAAGTGGCTACTAGACTGTCAAAGTAACAAGGTCACAGATACGGCCTATTGGGAGCGCGTAAGGCTACGTTTACCCGAAGATAAAAGCATACGACAGTGTGATATTGCCGCATATTATAATCGTGATAATCCAAGTGGAACCGAGTTTATAGTCACATTCTTTGATAGAACAGCACAATATAATCAGGATGATGAGGCAATGAGTTTTGTCGCACTTGCAGTCCATGAACTTCGAACTCCACTTACAATGCTGCGTGGCTACATTGAAGTATTTCAGGACGAACTTTCCGATAAACTTGACGACGAGTTAAAAAGTTTTATGTCAAAGATGCAGGCCTCTGCTAGTCAATTGACCGCATTTGTTAACAATATCCTAAATGTATCTAGGATTGAATCTAATCAGATGTCTATGGAGCTTCATGAGGAGGACTGGGTTGCAACACTGAAAAATGCTTGTGAAGACGCAGATATGCGTGCCCGGGCACACGGTATTGAAATTGAATATCATATTCCTGAAAAATTACCTACTGTCGCTGTTGATAGAATAAGTATGTTTGAAGTAATTAATAACTTAATTGAAAATGCCATTAAGTATAGCCCGAACAGCAAAAAAATCGTAGTTAGCACTAGGATTGATGATCAGGGAATGGTCGAGACTTCAGTACAGGATTTCGGTTTAGGAATTCCTAGTAATGTTCTGCCGTATCTTTTTGATAAATTTTACCGAAACCACCGTACGAAAACTGAAGTTGGCGGTACAGGGCTCGGTTTGTTCTTGTGTAAGTCAATAGTCGATGCTCATGGCGGTCAGATATGGGCTAAGTCGAAGGAGCGAGAGGGCAGCACCTTTGCATTCACCCTTAAGCCGTACTCTAAACTTGCCGATGAACAGAAAAACAGTAATAATACTGAGGTGACACGTACTGCACACGGCTGGATCAAAAACCATTCACTTTACAGGAGATAATCAATGGACCAAACTTCTTCATCTGGAAAGAAAATTTTGTGCATAGAGGATGAACACTTTATAAGTGAGCTCTACGTACGAGCATTATCAAAAGCTGGTTATAATGTGGCGGTCGCTGTTGATGGTGAAGATGGGCTTAAACAAGCTTTGACTGATAATTTCGACATCATACTTCTTGATATTATGATACCTACTATAACGGGTATAGAAATACTAAAACGTCTCAGAGATCCTAACAATCAGAATCAGATACGCGCTAAGATTATAATTACTACTAATCTGGAACAGGGAATAGGTGGACGCGAAGAGATAGAAAAACAAGCTGATGGTTACGTTATTAAAGCTGAGATAACGCCCCGACAACTAGTTGAATTCGTAAACCAACTAGAAACTTAAGTGAAATATATTGATTGTTAAATCATAAGTATTATAATAGCTGCTGTAGTTATGTGAGTACTTTTAGCCTCATACGGTGTGCGCTAAATTTTCACTTACAAGCTCTATAAATAGCAATCAAACTTTGGTCCCTGTGCGCTACACCTCAAACTAGTTTCCTGTCACGAAGAACGTGATAGAGCGGTCACATTATTCTATCAGGCAACTCCTTATCAAAACCCGTTCTGCTGAGAATTATTATCAGCGGCTTTTTGCTGCGCCTAAATAAGGAGTTTGAGATGTCTTACATTAATCAAGATGTTCAGGTTGAATCATTTTATTTTTTAAGTTGCCTGGGTGATCTAAAATCTTTTCCTAAAATTATAAATTTCAATAACCAGAGATATATTTTCAGTGATGGACTACAATATTTAGTAAGAATTGGCGAACGTATTATAAGAATTTTTGAGATGTCCGATGGCGATAAAACATACCGTCTTCGCCTTGAAAATAATCAATGGACACTGGTAGGTACTAAGTAATATGCAAGAGGAACAAAACGTATCAATCCATACGGGATTCCCAAACCCTGCGACTGATAGGCACATTGCCTCGCTTAGTCTCGATAAGCTACTGGTAAAACATGCCGTTAGTACATTTATGATGCGTATCGAAGGTAATCTATGGGAAGAAAGAGGAGTATTCAATAACGACCTAGTAATTATCGACCGATCTCTAAAGGGTAAAAATAATGACCTAATTGTATGGTGGGAGGGTGAGTCGTTTCAGCTATCTTTACTACAAAATGCTCCAATGGACATGGTTGTATGGGGTGTCGTAACGGCAGTTATACATAGGTATAGGGTATGAAGCAGCCAGTTTTTGCCCTTATAGATTGCAATAACTTTTTTGTCAGCTGTATGAGAGTGTTTCGTCCTGATCTAAAGGATAGGCCAGTAGTGGCCCTCTCCAGTAATGATGGTTGTGTAGTGGCACGCAGCAACGAAGCAAAAGCCCTAGGTATCCCCATGGGTGCGCCAGTTTTTAAGTGGCGTCAGTTTTTTAAGAGTAATAATGTCATGCAATTTAGTGGTAACTTTGAGTTATACGGTGATATGTCAAGACGTATTGTCGGTATCTGCACATCAATAACACCACATACAGAGGTGTACTCAGTAGATGAGTCATTTTTAGACCTCTCGGAACTCAATATTTCCAACCTGACTACTTGGGGTCAAGAGGTTAAAAAACGTATCATGCAGTGGACTGGTATACCTGTATCGATCGGTATAGCTGGCAGTAAAACCCTTGCAAAACTTGCTAGCGAGAGAGCCAAGAAGGACAACAAACACCGAGGTGTTTTAGATTTATACAGCCTAAACAAGAAGGAACGGCGACCATTTTTAGATGAGACACCCATAAAAGATGTATGGGGCATTGGTTGGCGTCTAACACCAAAATTACAGGCAGAACAACTATTTACTGCTAGTCATGTTGCTGACTTATTACCACGATACG
>JAGQNP010000030.1 GCA_020428005.1 Candidatus Saccharimonadota bacterium | reverse complement strand
TTCGGCATATTTGCAGCTTTAGCCTTATCTATAGCCATCCTAAGTGCAAAGTTCATTTCTGGATCAGCACCACCACGAGCAGCAATTGCAATTGCATTGCCTAGCTTGGTAAAAATTGCGCCACGTTTTGCATCATTAGCACCTTTTTGCCGCTTGATTGTCTCCCATTTAGAATGCCCTGACATTTGATCGAAACTTCTCCTAACTAAAAATATTCTTCTCTGTTATTATATCACGTTTACCCCTTAACCTATGCCAAAGTACAAGTGTTAATATACAGATTAGCCCATAAGACCACATTAAAATTCCTGCAGAAATATTTTGAGATATTAATGTATTGGGTATTCGTGAAAGTAATCCAGAAATATCCAAAATATATGTCAACAAAAATTTAGCCGGCAATGCAAAAATGTAAAGCCATGCTGCATTGATCATCCCAGCAATACCAGCGATTAGTGTAAATATCATCGCAAAGGGAACAAACGGAACAGTAAGCACATTACTAAATAGTGATATCAAAGAAGTTTGATGAAAAATATATAGTATTAACGGTAATGTCATGAGTTGTGCGGAAAAAGTTTCAATAAATACGGAGGTAATCGCTTTTGGCTCTTTTTTGAATAACTTATTACTAATTAAAGGTGCCAGTATAAGAACTCCAAAAAATGCCAAAAAGGATAAGTACCAACCTATGTCTGACCAAATATATATTGGGTACCAACCTGCAGTTATGCATGCGGTAAGCAGTAGCAAAAGCAATGGGCGAAATTTCCGGCCATAATACCAAGCTAGTAGACTAAAACCACAAACAATTGCTGCTCTAACAATCGAAGCACTAAAACCTGTCATCATTAAGAATAAACCAATTATTAATGACGAAAACAATACCGTTTGATATCTGGATCTTTTGGAGAATAATCTGTGAACAAACCGTATAATTATTGTTAAGTTATACCCTGAAACTGCAATAATATGAGTAAGTCCGACTAATCCTAAGATCTTGGTTGTATTTTCATCAAGTGTAGTGCGTTGACCTATTAATAACCCAAGACCAAATGGAGCCTGCGGATCAGGTAAAACATTACTTATACCTGCAGCAAAATTACGTCTTACAATATCGATTGTATTATCTGACCTAGATATTGTATTGAGTTCGGCATAACCTATGCTAGCCTGTCGTGATCCGCGAGTTTCATATAGTTTGCCCTTAATAACAAGTTTGTCGCCTTTAAATACAGCGTTTTCACCAAAACCTGAGACTTTTATCCTTCCAACTAACTGTGCTTCTATGGGTTCTTTTACGTCAATTTTAGATACATCGAATGAAAGTTGCTTTTTATCATTGTATTCAGCATCATTTTCAACATACGCAATAATCGTAACCTTTCGTTGATTAAGCTGGTCATACTTATTAGTTCTAATAATAAAAGATTGCCCCCTAAAAGTCCCTAAAACAAATAACGTCAATAGGACTGTCAGTGCTGAAATTAATGATCTTTTCCTGAATAGAGCAACCGTCAATGGCAATAGAATAAGTAGCCATTCTACTGATAACTTAATACCTGTTCTTGAGAAACCAAGTCCTATCAAGAACCCAGTGCAAGCAATCATAAGCATGGTTGTTCTTCTGAATCGAAATTTTTGCTTCATTAATTAGGTTTTAGAACACTGTGTTTACAGATGCAAGCATGAGCAAAAACAAAACTCCCCTTAGGGGAGTTACGTATATGGAGGGGCTGGAGGGGCTCGAACCCTCGACACCCTGCTTAAAAGGCAGGTGCTCTAACCAGCTGAGCTACAGCCCCAGAAAATAACTTCTTACATTATGCTTATTTCGTGCAAAAAGTCAACTATTCCAAAGGTGTTATTTGTGGTGCTTGCCATGTTTGTGGTTATGGTGCCTATTCGTAACCCACATAGTACTTACGGCAACTATCCCCGAAGCTGCAATAATAACATCTTGTGCGGAATTGACCGATTTACCTATAGGGCTCAACAGGATTGCTCCAATGACGCCACCAGTAAGTAAGGGAACTGTAAAAATATACAAAGATGCTCCAGTAGCTATGAGAGCTGGCAATTGAATCAGTATCTGTGTTCTTGGTAAGGTTTTTCTTAACAATAAAATTGTTACAACTAGTGGTAGCAGTAGCAAGAATAATGATGCCATCATTTGTGAATACTGTCCTCTTATAAATCCACTTATCGCTAACGATGCATCGTCACCAACTACCCGAACTAACAACTCTCCAACAATTACACTTGTGTACAAATACAGCGAATTAACCCTTAGAAGAATTCCTAGTAAAACGGGTGCACCTGCAATTATTATCAGATATACCAACGGTGGCATAGGCTCATGATAGCATAAGCTTTAAAAATTTAACTGTTTACCAACAGAAATTTGATCGTCATCAATTGCGCCTGCTGCAGTCTCAATAACATATTTGTCCTTATTGCCGCCACAAAAATTATTAGGATATGTTTTTGGGGATACATTTCTTTTAACGGATGTAATTTTTTTGTCACTATCGAGCCAGATAATATCGATGTTGAAATTCATGTCCTTCATCCACATGCATTGTTTTCCTGGAGAATCAAAAACAAACAACATTGCTTGATTTGCATTCATTGTTGGTCGACCCGATAAGCCTTTAGCTCTAGATTCTTTGGAATCAACTTTTTCTAAACTTACACAATTTGTAACTGGATTTGCGCTCTTGGTTCTAAGCGCGCAGTCATCTGTTTTCGATTGATATAGTCCGTAAATATAGTATCCTGCAGCCGAAATAACTAACAGAGAAAATATTGCTACTGCTAATGTTTTTAATCTATCGAGCCAACTAGGCTCCGACCCTATCACGACGACGCTTACCTTTTGCGTTTTGTTCAATATATTCAATTACTTTTTCAGCAACGTTACGACCAGTAACTTTTTCTATGTTAAAGCCAGGGCTAGGATTTACTTCAAGTACTAATGGACCCCTACTTGACCTCATCATGTCAACACCGCAAAATGGTAATCCCATTGCCTTTGCAGCTTTTTGGGCAACTTTTCTTTCCTCGTCTGTTAGTTTTACGGGGGATCCTTGACCTCCCTGATGAATATTGGAACGAAAGTCATCATCAAGACTCTGTCGCTTCATACTTGCTATAACCTTACCACCAACAACCAAAGCACGAATATCAGTACCAGCTGATTCTTCAATGAATTCCTGAACTAAGAAGTTTACACCCTCAACATAGAATGCTTGCATTACAGCTTCTGCTGCCTTACGAGTCTCAGCAAGCACAACACCATTACCGTGAGTACCACGAGCAACCTTAATAATTAGCGGAACCCCTCCAGCTCTTTCAATAACGTCACTAAGATCTGCGGTTTCACGGGCAAAAACTGTCTTTGGTATATCAACACCAGCCCTCGCAAGAAGCTGCATTGTTCTAAGCTTATCTCTTGACCTAGTAATTGCTATTGAGCTAGTAGTAGTGAAGACACCCTGCATTTCAAATTGTCGTACCATTGCTGAGCCATATTTGGTTATACTCTGTCCAATCCTAGGGATAATCGCATCGATATCTTTTAGTGTTGAACCTTTATAGTGAACAACTGGATTAGATTTTTCTAAGGCAACGTAGCACTTAGCATGACTTATTACCCGAACATCGTGACCTCGTTTTAACGCTTCTTCTTTTAACCTCTGCGTCGAATAATTTGCGCCACCCTTTGATAAGATTACTATGTTCATTACATCTCCTAAACCTAACTAAGACCTAATTCTTTTTTCATTATTGCACGCTTTTTACGCTCTTCACCTATTAAAGGATTCCCCTTACTGACATCAACAATAAATTTACCATGTAGTAGCTTTCTTCCTATCAATATTGGGTAGGTCTTTGACGAGCGATTGGCCAATGTAAATGTAGCATAAATAACTCTGCCGGCAACCTTTACTCGAAGTTTCACTTTGTATCTTACCTCTCTTTGACCAAAAGAACTTGCCACTCGTGTAAAAGTGTAAGTACCAGGAGGAAATTGAACTTTCTCGCCAGAGTAATATGGGCTATCTGGACCAAAAAATACGACTTCTAAACCATTGTCGCTAACTTCTAAGCCAGTTGCCCATATTGAGCTTGCGTCAGCACCTGTATCGACCTTTGCAGGAACTCCTTTAAGACCAAGCTCCGGTAGATTTACTCTTTCCGCCCTGCCTATTATTTGAAAGTCTTTCATATAAAATCCGCCTCAAATGATTTTTTGATAAAACTCAGTGATTGTTCTATGTTATCATTCACAATTATAACTACCACGTCTCCAGGATTTGCTATTTTTGCTGCTCTGTAAATTGCCTTATCTTCTTGAATAATTCTTTCTACTTTGGGATTTAACTCGCAAATTGCGTCAGCAAATATCCGTGAAGTTCTACCCACAATTTGAGGAAATCGTATACTATGTTGATTGCTTGGTTTGCGTATAAGGCCATCGATTTTGTCATAAACAATAAAATTATCGAAGCTATCGGCAATTTCCCGACCTGTTTCTTGTATAAGTTGATCTGTGCGATCATGTGCTAGACGAACAACGCCAACAAGTTTACCGTTTTTTTGAACTAGAGTTTTTGCTAATTTTGAGATCTCTTTTAGAGATTTTTTTTCATGAGCGTAGTCAGCTAATATAATTGCACCATTTCGTGCTTTAAGTAAAGTTAATCGTCCACCATTTGGATCAAGCCTGACGGATTCGAATATTTCAGAAAAATTATCCGGCAAATTACCATTAAAATAGCCATACAAAGCCCCTATGGAATGCAATATATTCATTGTAGAAGGTAGGTAGTCTCCCTTGAATGCCCAAGGTATATTATTGATATCAATTATTTCATTCGTGGAATCATTTGTGACAATAGTAACCTTATTACCATGACAGGTTACTAATACTCCACCGTCCTTTAAATGTTTGTTTTTATCAATAAAATTTAGGTCGATACCGCAAGCAATTTTGTTTATTTTGTACTCGGACTTTATTTTTCCAAGACTTTTGCAGACTAATTCGTCATCGGCATTAAAAACAGCGTAGCCTGATTCAGCTATTCGACTAAATACAAAACCCTTTGCTTCTGCAATGTCGTTTTTTGATTTTATTCGATCAGAAGAACCGAGATGGTCTTCAAAAACATTCAAAAAGATTCCTATTTCGTGGACTCTGTAACCCAAACCAGAAGGGCCACTACAACCAAGCGAACACTCAAGAACTGCAACACCGTTTTTTTCAAGATTAGGATTTTTGTGAAATTCCCATAAATATCTTCCAGGGCAAACACTTGGAACTAATCGCCAAGTCATTTTTGAATCATCGAGAGTACTCTTTCGTTGACTGTTTATAAAGTGGCCAGTTGTGTCTACTTTTAAAACATTCTGATCAAAACTCTGCAATGCAGTAGCAACCACATTAACAACGGTAGTTTTGCCTTTAGTACCAGTTACAGCAATTTTTTTCATAATAAGATGCTTATTTTATCATTTTTATTTGATTTAGTCAATTGTTAGCTCGCGTTTTTTACTCTGTTAAAGGCAAACCAAATTAGCGCAACCAAGATAATAACAATAACTACAATCATCGTGATAAAACCGCTTTGTTCTTTTTGCAGTTTGTTCATATTAGTAATTATTAAGCACTACGGCTTATTTGTACAGATTAAGAAGTAGGCCGTCGTAAGTGAGTAGCTTTTATGGTATTAGTTAGCGCAAATGAATCGATCGCATCAGAGGCATTTTCGAATGGAGATATATCCATTGTGTCAAATGTATAGCGATAGGTGAGCTGATCTACTCCATGACCAACGACGTAACTCAAAGCATCATAGATCTCTGAATCTTGATGTAGGTTATTAGCGTGTAGATACTTAATGTACTGATCAAAATGCCAAGTTACTAAGCCCGAATGGCCACTGAGACCAAAGAATCTTAATGATCCACCGAATAGTGCTTCATTCATGTGGGCATCCGCTGGTTGAACACTCATAAATTCATCGCCACCCCACCTCGCGACCATTGCATCTTTATTCAATTGCTCAGGGTCCCTAAATATTTCTCGTAATCCCCAGCCAGTTACGGTAAGTAATACGTCGCCAAAACTCTCTCCATATTTATCATTCGGGATTTTGAAGTCTTTTATATCAACATATGTTAGTAAAGCTGCTTTTAGAGGTGCCTCATCGTCACGCATTTTTTTGTCCATTTCAACTAGCAAACCATATCGTGATTTACATTCACTAACTTCACTTATTCTTGCAACATCATGGAGAATACCATATCCAGGATTACCAAGTCCTTCATGCAAAACATCAAGGACATTTTGCATCCCATCAACTACAAAGCCGCCAATTTTTTTTGCCGACTTTAAAATACGTCTTCGACCAACAATGAATTCTTTATTTAACTGCTCAATCACTGCTTCACCTAACATAATAAAATACAATGCCTAAATTAACATTATTTTGCTTATTTTGCAATTTACCAGAAATGCTTTTTGTTTGATCCTTGGAACTTCTCAAGCAAATCTTTTTGTTCTTTTGTTAATTTAGTAGGGGTATCGACAACTAAGGTAACAATGTGTGCACCTCTGGAATTACCCTTAAGATCAGGGACTCCATGTCCTGATAATTTAAAATCAGTGCCACTTTGTGTGCCGCCAGGAACTTTCATTTTTATAGGACCATCAACTGTATCAACATTTATCTCAGTACCTAGCGCTGCGCTAACCATATCAATATGTTCTTCACTTAGAACTAATTCTCCCTCACGAGTAAACTTTTTGTGTGGCTTTACTCTTATATTCACATAAAGATCACCCTTAGGTCCATTAGCTATTGCTTCACCGTGCTCCCTTAATCGGATTATCGCGCCATCATCAACACCTGATGGAATTTTAAGTGTAACTTGTTGTTTCTTTGACTGAGTACCCTTTCCATTACAGACAGAGCATAACTTCTCCGGAATCTTACCTTTGCCTTGGCAAGCAGAACAAACTGTTGCTTGCTGTATATTTCCGAAAACTGTCTGGGTTACTCTGACTGTTTGTCCAGACCCTTTGCAAGTATCACAAGTTTTTAATTCATAGCCAGGCTCTACTGTGGAACCCTTACAATGATCACAGTTATCCTCTAATGTTAGGTTAAGATCTACTTCAGTACCAAATATCGCCTCCTCAAAACCGACTTCAACTTGAGCTTCAACATCGCGGCCACGTGCAGTCCTTTGCTGACCACGGCCACCCATATTTCCGCCAAAAAAACTACTAAAAATATCGCCCAATCCTAGATCACCGAAATCAAAGTGTACTTCTTGTCCTTGACCAAAACCACCAAACCCCTCAAACGGATTGCCACCCGGTCCTCCACCTGAAGCACCACCGACACCAGCGTGCCCAAATTGATCGTAACGTTGTCGTTTTTTGTCATCCTTTAATACTTCATAGGCCTCGTTAACTTCTTTAAATTTAGCTTCATCACCTCCTCTATCAGGATGATATTGAATAGCTAATTTACGAAACGCCTTCTTTATTTCATCAGGGGAAGCGCCTTTGGACACTCCTAGTACTTCGTAATAATCACGCTTACTCATTTTTTAATTCTTTTCCCAACCACTTTTCTGCTTCCTTTGATACTCGCACAACAGGAACTGCTTGTAAAACATAAACTTCATAACTGTGAAGTTTGGAAATCTCATTCTCTACTTCATCGAACAAATCAACTCGACTATCCATAACTAACATTACTTCATTATTGTGTTCTATACCGCTTTGCCATCGAAAATCAGAGCTTATCGGAAACTGCTTAACACATGCAACTAATTTTTTATTAAGCAAGGTCTTGCTTACTGTGTCGGCTTCTACTGTATCCCTGCAACTTAACCAAAGATGGCAGTAACTACTCATTTATGAACCTCAATATAGGATCTTATTGCAGCATGTTGTGCTGGTAAAGTTTCCTTAATCTGTTTATTGAAAAACAATCTAGCGAACAAACTGGCGAAAGGACCTGTTGCCACCACGTCTTCTAGAAGTTTAATACTTGATCTTTCAGAAACTAGTTTCTTAGATATCATTAATTTTCCCATCGGTATATTCGACTCAGTAACAACCTCATATTTATCGCTATCTAACACCGTTGGCTTGAATACGAAGGTCATTGGAGATTCTTCCGTCTTCATTTTGCCTTTAACATCAACCTCTAGAGTCTGTGTTGGATATATAACCTCTTTGTAATGAGTTGGGTCTACTTCTATCCACAGTTCTGGAGTTACTAATATTTTCCAAATTTTATCGATTGGTCCATCAATAAATGTATCAAGCCCTGTACGCCAAGGCATTATTTTTCCTCTTTTTTATCTTCATCCACAACTTCACCTTCTACGGGTTCTCCGCTGTCAGCAGACTTATCAGATTTTTTATCATCTGACTTGTCATCTTTTGATTTTGCTTCAGAATCTGTTGATTGATTTGCTGACTCATACATTTTGGCACCTATTGGCATAAGTTTATCGTTTAGAGCCTTTGTTGCTGCTTCTAAGCTTTCTTTATCAGACTTTTCGTCAGACAATACTTTCTTCGCTTCTTCTATACCTTCATCAATAGACTTTACATCTTCTTCGCTAATCTTATCTTTGTAGTCAGTTTTCATTTTTTCAGCTTGATAAACTGCATTATCTAAATTATTACGTAAGTCGACAGCTTCCCGTTTTTTCTTGTCTTCTTCAGCATTGCTCTCGGCCTCTTTAGCCATCTTTTCAACTTCATCCTTATCTAAATTACCACTGTTCTGGATAGTAATGCTCTGTTCCTTACCAGAACCCTTATCCTTTGCAGTTACATTCAAAATTCCATTTGCATCAAGATTGAAAGTAACTTCAATTTGAGGTATACCACGTGGAGCCGGGGGAATACCATCAAGCACAAATCGTCCAAGTGATTTATTGTCAGCAACCATCTCGCGCTCACCTTGCACAACATGAATTTCGACTTGTGGTTGATTATCCGCAGCAGTGCTAAAGGTCTCGCTTTTACTTGTTGGAATAGTCGTGTTTCGTTCAATCAACTTGGTTGCGACACCACCAAGAGTTTCTATCCCTAGGCTCAATGGTGTTACATCAAGCAACAAAACATCCTTAACATCCCCTTGTAGTACACCGCCCTGAATTGCAGCACCAACAGCAACTACTTCATCAGGATTTACACCCTTCATTGGATTTTTGCCAAATATCTTCTTCACTTTTTCTTGCACAGCTGGCATGCGTGTCATACCACCAACCAATACAATTGAGTTAATATCACTAGCTTTCATGCCGGCATCCTTAAGAGCTTTTTCACATGGTTCAGCCGTTTTATCGATAAGCTCACCGACTAGTTGTTCTAGTTTTGCACGAGTTAACTTGTACTCGAAGTGTTTTGGGCCCTCTGCATCTGCAGTCAGGAATGGCAGATTTACAGTAACCTCATTTGTTGTAGACAGTTCGATTTTAGCCTTCTCTGCCTCGTCACGAAGTCGCTGCATGGCTGCATTATCATCAGTAACGTCGATACCGCTTTCTTTTTTAAACTCCTCCGCAAAGTGGTTTACTAAAACACGATCAAAGTCTGCACCGCCAAGATGAGTATCACCGTTGGTTGATTTGACTTCAAAAACACCATCACCAAGCTCAAGTATAGATATATCAAATGTACCACCACCAAGGTCATAGACAGCAATTTTTTCGTCGCTTTTATCGGCCTTATCAAGACCATATGCAAGCGCTGCTGCAGTCGGTTCATTTATAATACGCTTTACTTCTAGACCTGCAATCTTTCCAGCATCTTTAGTAGCCTGTCTTTGGGAGTCGTCAAAGTAAGCCGGCACCGTTATAACAGCTTCGTTAACAGACTCGCCAAGAAAAGCTTCGGCATCAGTCTTTAACTTACCGAGTATCATGGCGCTAATTTCTTCTGGGCTGTATTCCTTGTCGCCCATTTTAACCTTGACACCGGCTTTGCTCTTGGTTATTTCATATCCCATTAGTTTAAGATCACGCTGGACCTCTTTGTCTTCGAAACGACGTCCAATCAATCGTTTAACTTCGTAGACTGTGTTCTTAGGATTGGTAACTTGCTGACGTCGCGCCACCTGACCAACTAGTCGTTCGTTGTTTTTATTAACTGCAACCACGCTTGGTGTTGTTCTTGCGCCCTCACTATTGGCGATAATTTCAGGCTTACCAGCCTGCATAACTGCCATCGCGCTATTTGTTGTTCCTAAATCAATTCCAATAATTTTTCCCATATTATATCCTTTCTTATAATAATCCTTCTTTTACATCTAAATTTTGTATCTCACCAGCAGTACATTGACCAGATGCTTTTCTTTCGTAACAAGCACCCAACAATGCACTGTAGCCCTCTAGGTCACACATTAAAGCAACATCATCAATATCATTATTATCTACTGCAACTGGTCTACCACTATCATCAAATCCATCACTACGTCTTTTTAGTTCATCAAGTGCTATTCCGAAATCTGCATTAATTACAGTACCTGAATCACATAAAGCTTCTCTCGCCTCACAAGTGCCACACGGAGTAAATGTTTTCCTTATTGGAGAATTTATGTTCACTTTATTGCCTAACCTTAACCATCGCATGACGA
The DNA here is from genome assembly GCA_020428005.1 of Candidatus Saccharimonadota bacterium. Taxonomy (GTDB): domain Bacteria; phylum Patescibacteriota; class Saccharimonadia; order Saccharimonadales; family JACQNP01; genus JAGQNP01. Next base: position 1,397 of record JAGQNP010000030.1, on the reverse strand, counting down.
ATTACATTATTGCCAAGCCTATAGCCAGACTGAAGTTCTTCGCTGACAACTTCATCTTTACCATCACCTTCCTCAGTTTGGACAGCTTCGTGTAGTTGTGGATCAAATTTTTCACCCACAGCCTTAATTCGCTCAACCCCCATTTGACCCAGAGTATCCTCAAACTGTTTAACAACCCCTTGGACACCTCTAACATAGTCATTTCCCTCTAAGTCTTTAGGTATATGTTTTAATGCTCTCTCAAAATTGTCAATAACTGGAAGTAATTCTATAATGACTTGAACTTTGACATGTTCACGAACACTATTAATTTGTTCTTCATGCCTTCGACGAATATTGTCTGAATCGGCTCTCTCACGCTGCAAAGCTTCGGTTAACTGGTTAATTTGTGATTGCAAATCTTCAATAATCGCAATACTTGCTGCTTTTTTGCTTACAGATTCTTTTGCTTTAGTCATATAACGCCTCCTGAAGGGCTATTCCGGCATGTTCTACCAAACCCATTACGTCTTTATAGCTTTGTCTTGTCGGGCCCAATATACCTATGTAGCTACGATCAGAGTACGGGCTCTTAAACTTGCTAATTATTAATGAACACCCTGCACTTCTACCTATTGGATTTTCCCTACCAATGTAGACACTAAGTGGTTCGTTTGGTGCAGCTTCTCGAACCCAGGGCTCTAGATTGTCCAGCAACCTCGCAACTTGCTGGACCTGAACATTATTTATGAACTCTGGCTGGCCAAATAAATTACTTAGACCACTCATATATAACTGGTCTCCTATCGTCGCTAATCCCAAATTATGAGTTAGCTCAACAAGAGTGTCTACAGCATTCCTGATCATTCTCTCTTGTGTACCTGCATCCCCGACCCTAGCAGTAAGTGCCCTTTCACCGCGTTGCTCAGATGGGTCTTTTTCAAGATTCTCTAGATTGTTAACATAATATCGATATCCTTTATCGGTAGGAACACGTCCAGCACTAGTATGTGGCTGAGTTATATAACCGTTTTTTTCTAACTCTGCCATTTCTGATCTTATAGTCGCCGATGATACTTCAAAAACCTTAGCCAATAAACTTGATCCCACAGGACTAGCCACCTCAGCATATTGTTCAACAATAGCTGACAAAATTTTCTGTTGTCTTTTCGTTAGTTCTGCCATGGCACTTAGGATATCCTAGTGCCAGTTTATATGGTTAGCACTCACATGTCAAGAGTGCTAATGTATTTAGTATGTCTCTGTTTGGGTTAGTTTTTCTTGAGTAATAGTTACTATATTCATACGTAATTCTTCCGCGAGATTCAAAATAGCCTGATTGTCTATATTAGGTATACCGTTACTGTTTAGTGCAATATCTGTACTTACTATCGTGACTACATTTCCAAAGTATCTAC
>JAGQNP010000002.1 GCA_020428005.1 Candidatus Saccharimonadota bacterium | reverse complement strand
TCAGTTCCAGTCAGGCTGATCATCCTCTCAGACCAGCTACCGATCGTCGCCTTGGTGAGCTTTTACCTCACCAACAAGCTAATCGGACGCAGGCCATTCCCAAACCGCCGAAGCTTTAATCCGAAGATCACATGCGGTATTAGACACCATTTCTGGTGCTTATCCCTCAGTTTGGGGTACGTTCCCACGCGTTACTCTGCCGTCCGCCGCTCGTCACCCGAAGTGTTACCGCTCGACTTGCATGTATTAGGCACGCCGCCAGCGTTCATCCTGAGCCAGGATCAAACTCTTCAAAAAAGTAGAATTTGCTCACTTAGCATCAGTCAGAAACTGACTAATTACTATTTAAAAACAATTCTTGTACCGATAAAGTCCGGTACTGAAATTGACGTTGATTGGTTCGCCGTGGAAGGCGAACCCACTTACGCTATGACTAAAAGTCAAAGCTATAAGTTGCACTATCTAAGTTTTTAACGTCCTTTTCGGAGACACTTAAATACAGGCTCCAAAAGACTCTGACAATCTTACTCTGTTAAAAGATTGGTGTCAAGAAGTTTTTTAAGCATAACCTTTTTTACAACGTTTGTGGTCGGATGAATCTGTTACTCTGCCTTACTGCCTAGACTAATCAACCAATTAGTCAGGGTATTTACGACCTCTCTCGAACTCTTTGGAATAAACAGGTCTTTTTTGGGTAGTATGAGCTTTGATTCCATGTTTGAATCTGCAATGACCGAAAGAGGAACAGATTGAGTAATTGAGTCATCTATTAAGTGTCTTCCCTCAAAACTCGCATAAGCAAAACTATTCCTACCAAGTATCGCAACAACTGCACTCGGTTTGACCGAATCCAAATCATCAATAGCGTAACCTTCATTATCGTATGGCATCAATCGCCACCCAGCATCATCGCTGGCTTGTCGGACAATACTTAAATACGAATTGTCCGTTGCATCGTAAGCCATTAGCTCTGGTAGTTTCTCACTCATAAGTTGAGTTAATCACCCCAAATCACTACTTGCAAGCATGAGCAATTTTTTAAATTTCGGCGATTTTATCTATTAATAGTTGTGGTTTACCTTTTTGAAGATTTACATCAGCCCCTTCAATAACACCGTAACCTGGGTAGCCAATAATAGTTACACTGTTACCAAATTTTGAACGAAGTAAGTTGGCAATCTCTGCCCCATCTCTATTTTCACCAACCTGACCAGGTCCATTACGAGTAAGATTGCCGTCGACAATCGCAATGTCTACTTCACCTGGTTCTATATGTTCAACTAATTGACCCGCTTCCTCCATAGTAGATGCCACACCAACTATTGCATGACCATAATACTGAAACATCTCACTTAATAGCTGTCTGAGTGATTCATTGTCTTCAAAATGAGCAATACGCGCATTATCCATAACTAACCTAAAGAATACTTACTCATCTTTATCTTGCAAGCATAAACAGTTAGCTATTTAGGGGCTTTTGTTGGCTTTTCTGGTTCTTCTTCGTCTGATTCTTCGACTTTGTCTACAAGAGCCAATGAAACGACTCTGTCGCCGTCATTGAGGCGCATAATACGCACACCTTGGGTTGCTCTACCAAGACTTGGTATATCTTTCAACCCGAGCCGTATAGTTTGACCTTGCTGAGAAATAATAATTACTTCCTGCGTGCCAGTTCCGTCAAGACTCTTTACACCTATTAGATCACCGGTCTTGCTATTTACTACAGCGGAGCGAATACCAACACCACCGCGCTTATGTGCTGTAAACTGGGCAATTTTAGTACGCTTTCCGTAACCAGACTCGCTGATAACAAATATATTGGAGTTTTCTTCGACAATATCCATGCCAATCACCTTATCACCAGTTCGCAGACGGATACCGCGAACCCCTCTAGAAACACGCCCCATTGGTCTAGCATCGCTCTCGTGGAAACGAATTGCCTGCCCCTGAGAGGTAGAGATTACAACTTCGTCTTCCCCAGTTGTCTGGCGAATCCACTTGAGCTCATCACCGTCGTCTAAGTTGATGGCAATCAAACCTGTCTGTCGTACGTTCTGATACTGTTCAAAAGGTGTCTTCTTAACCACTCCTCGGACTGTACACATCAATAGATTCTTAGCATCAGACTTCTTGCTAACATTAATAACTGAGCTAACCGTTTCTTCTGGCTGTAGTTGTAGCAAGTTAACCAAAGCAATACCCTTGGCATTTAGGCCAACTGCTGGCACTTCGTAAGTCTTTAGTCTAAATACTCTACCCTTGTTGGTGAAGAATAATAAGAAGTCATGGGTACTAGCATTAACAACGTGCTCGATAACGTCTTCTTCTCTTGTGGTCATACCCCTCTTGCCCTTGCCGCCACGGTTTTGTTTACGATAATCAGCAATTTGGGACCTTTTAATATAGTTAGCACTGGTGAGAGTAACCACTACTTGTTCATCGGGTATAAGATCCTCATCGCTCATCTTGCCAAGTTCTTGCGGAATAACCTTAGTGCGTCGTTCATCTCCAAACTGTTTCTTAACTTCTAGAAGTTCGTCTTTAATAATCTTTAGTATTTTCTTTTCGTCAGCCAAAATGCCTTCTAACTTAGCAATAAGTTCAAGCAATTGCTTAAGTTCATTCTCGATTTCCTGTCGCTGCAAACCTGTCAAAGTACGAAGCTGCATAGCCAATATAGCTTTTGCTTGAATTTCGGTAAGCTTGAACTTCTTCATTAAGCTGTTCTGGGCTTCTTCTACAGTCTGACTAGCTCGAATAACCTTAATAACCTCGTCAATATGATCTAGAGCGATCTTAAGTCCTTCAAGTATATGAGCACGGTCCTTTGCCTTACGAAGCTCGAACTCAGTCCTACGACGAACTACTACCTGACGATGTTTTATATATTCCTGAAGAATATCCTGTAAGCCCAAAACACGTGGCTGAATACCATCAATAAGTGCCAACATGTTGTAATGAAAGGTCTGTTGTAGAGGTGTTAATTTATATAGCTGGTTAAGAAGCTTCTTGGGATATGCATCCTTTTTGAGATCAATTACAACCCTGACAACTCCTCGAGCGGTCTCGTCACGAAGATCTCGTATGCCACTAATTTTCTTATCTTTGTAAAGTTCAGCGATTTTCTCAAGCAGACTAGCTTTGTTTACTCCGTAAGGAACTTCGGAAATGATAATCTGTTGCAAACCCTTTTTGTTCTCTTCCACATTAGCAACACCACGAACTACTACTCCACCCTTACCACTAGCTAGTGCGGTACGAATCGATTCCTTACCATAAATAATGCCTCCGGTTGGAAAATCTGGACCCTTCACATATTCCAAGAGGTCTTCTAAGGTTGCTTCGGGGTTGTCTATTAGTTCGACAGTTGCGTCAATAATCTCACTTAGATTGTGCGGTGGGATGTTGGTAGCCATACCAACTGCAATACCAATCTGACCGTTGAGTAGAAGGTTTGGTAGCTTTGCTGGCAAAACTTCTGGTTCCATCTCACTGCCATCATAATTCTCACGGAATGGCACAGTATCTTTATCTATGTCTTCAAGTAACGATAGGCCGGCTTTGGCCATACGTGCCTCGGTATACCTCTGAGCTGCCGGTGGATCGCCATCCATAGAACCAAAGTTACCCTGTCCATCTACAAGCAAATACCTAGTGGACCAATCTTGAGCTAGACGAACCATTGCATCATAAATAGCTACGTCACCATGAGGGTGATACTTACCCATGACGTCTCCAGTAATACGAGCGCTTTTTACAAACTTGCTACCAGGCTTCCAGCCATTCTTTTCCATCGAGTAAAGAATTCGACGATGTACTGGCTTAAGTCCGTCTCGTACATCTGGCAATGCACGAGCAACGATGACACTCATTGAATAACGAAGATAGCTATCCTCCATAACATCTTCAACTGTTCTAAGTTCAACAGTTTTTGAATGACTCACATCAAGTACTTCCTGTACTGGAACTTCTTGCTTATCTTCTCCGATTGGGTTGTCTGGTGCCATATTAAATATCCAAGTCCTTTACGAATTTTGCATGTGTCTGAATAAAGTTTTTGCGCAATTCTACTTCGGTTCCCATTAGCTTAGTAAAAATTGCATCCGCTTTCTCGGCATCTTCTAATTTAACCTGAACTAGTACTCGATTCTCTGGATTCATAGTTGTTTCCCATAATTGTTCAGCATCCATTTCACCAAGACCCTTGTATCGCTGTATGTCTGATAGTCCTGCTTGTTTTTTACGATCGTCTTCTTTATTAACCTTCGTACCTCGTTCTTTACGCTCTGCGATCAATTGATTAACTATCTCATCCCGCTCATCGTCACTATAAGCATATTGCCGCTTATTGCTAGCACCCTTAAGCAGATATAGTGGTGGTTTTGCCAAGTAAAGATAGCCACCATCAATAACTGGCTTCATGTGTCTAAAGAAAAATGTCAAAAGTAGAGTAGAAATATGGCTTCCGTCAACATCGGCGTCAGTCATTATAATAATTCGGTGATAGCGGAGTCCATCCATACTAAACTGCTCTTCAATTCCAACTCCGAGAGCTTTTATTAGAGTAACTATTTCATTGTTAGCAAGCATTTTGTCAAGACGAGCTCGTTCAACATTTAAAACCTTACCCCTTAGTGGCAATATGGCCTGTGTCTTGCTGTCACGACCAGACTTAGCTGATCCACCCGCAGAGTCACCCTCGACTATGTATAATTCTGAATCTGCCGGGCTACGTGATGAACAATCAGCTAACTTGCCAGGTAGACCTGAACCCTCTAGTACGCCCTTTCGAATAATGTTCTCACGCGCCGCACGTGCAGCTTTCCTAGCTCGAGCGGCTAACAACGCCTTGCCTATAATTTTCTTAGCGATTGCCGGATGTTCTTCAAGGTAATAAGCGAAATGCTCAGCTACTACCTGTTCAACATAGCCTCGTACTTCCGGATTTCCTAGCTTATTTTTAGTCTGACCTTCAAACTGCGGATCGGGAATCTTTACTAAAATAACAGCCGTGAGACCTTCTCTGGTATCCTCGCCACTAAGATTTTCTTCCTTCTCCTTGAGCAGAGAGTTTTTGCGAGCATAGTCATTAATAACTCTGGTCAAAGCTGTTCTGAATCCTGTTAGATGCGTTCCACCCTCTGGATTGAAAACATTGTTTGCAAATGATTTGACCGTTTCAGTGAAAGTGTCCGCATACTGCATCGCCACCTCAACCTGCACTTCCTCAACCTGTTTATCTACATAAAAAACATCTTCATCAATAATGTCTTTTCCTAGATTTAGGTGTTTCACATAGGACTGTATTCCGCCCTCAAAGTAAAAACCATAGGTTTTACCAGTCCGCTCATCGAGTATGTGTGTTCTAAGACCTTTGGTCAGGTAAGCTTGATGTCTAAGATAGTCGACTACCCATTCATATTCAAGATTAACTGTTTCGGTGAAAATAGTGTCGTCAGGCCAAAAACTAATTACAGTACCTGTGTCGCTGGTCTTTTCACCTTTCTTTATTGGTGATAACGGTACGCCTCTCTCGTATTCTTGAGTGTAGACAAATCCGTCTTTGTGAATTTCGGCTTTCAGTTTGCTAGAAAGCGCGTTTACAACACTCACACCAACACCGTGCAAACCGCTAGACACTTTATATCCACCACCACCAAACTTACCACCAGCATGAAGAACAGTCAGAACGGTTTCTAGAGCACTTTTGCCTGTTTTTTTCATGACATCAACAGGTATACCGCGACCGTTATCACGGACAGTTATGCCACCATCTTCGAGCATAGTTACCCATAGATCAGTCGCATGACCAGCTATAGCCTCGTCAACACAGTTGTCGGCAATTTCTTTTATTAGATGGTGCAGTCCATCACGTCCTGTTCCACCTATATACATTCCCGGACGTTTTCTGACCGGCTCCAGACCTTCTAGAACCTGGATTTGACTTGAATCATAATCTTTTGGTTTTGCCACTTCTAAGCAACCCTCTCTACCTTACCTTTTTGTGCCCGTTAGGCCTATTATAGACGAAATATCTACTATTCTCAACAAAAACTCTTGTTTGAACACATCAATGTATGGTTTAATAACATTAGCATTTTTAACAAAAATGGAAAATAAAAAATGTTTCGTAAACTGGTCAGTAATCTGCCATTCAATCCAAGCCTTATAAATCAGGTTTCTTTCTATGCGAAACGTATGCACAAAGAAGAATCAGTCAGGCGTATTGGTGTTGGGCTTGTTGCTCTTGCCCTATTTATTCAAATATTCGCCGTTGTTTCCCCGCCTGAGCCAACTTTGGCAAGGGTTGGTAACGATATTATCCCCGGAGGTGCAGTAGGTGCCACAGATAAGGCAAAACAAGGTAGCCTCGTTAATCACTGTAATTCGAACAATTATGACTTCGCAACAATACTAGATTACTTTGGTATTAATTGTACGGATCTATTCTTCGGAGAAGTAAAAACTATTAATTCTGCTGACTATGGTGGTCAATTATACTCAATGGGACGAGCGCCTTACGGTATAGCAGGTGAAACACCAGTCACAATACCCGGTTCTGGCACTTATTATATGAGGTTATTAAATGGCTGGGGTAATGCAAACTATAAGGCAATTGTTGGTACCAGATCTAACGGTACCCCTTTCATGGTGCTATTTGACTGTGGGAACATAGTAATTGTAGGAAAACCACCGACAGAAAAACCGCAAAAAGTAATCACTTGCTCAAACCTTGCAATGAATGTTCCAGACGGATCAAAGGTAGAATTGGGGGCAACAATTAGCTTGCGAGGTAAAGCCAAGGGTGAAAACTTACCTCCCGGAGAGCTCGTTGATATGTACTATGACTACGTCAAAGTAAGTACGGGATCAGTTTTAGGGACCAAAACAGCCCGTGGCGTACCGTTTAGTGGTGCTTACGCTGAAGATGGTACTGAGCGCGAGTTCACTATGAACCAAGCTGGGCACTATAAATTTAAACTATACGTTAAGTACGACGGCTCATCTAAGACTGCGGGTGGTAGTGCAACCGGTATTTGTGACAAAGATATATACGTGGCAACACCTCCTCCACCTCCTGAAGTAGAAATTGTGTGTTCAAACCTGATAGCTAGCTTTGGAAGTGGTCAGAAAATAGTTGTTGGAGACGAAGTAACGGTTAGAGGCCAAGCATCCGGTAAAAACGTTACACCAAATGATCTGGTAGATATGTACTATGACTATACCGATGCATCTGGCAAAGTAATTGATAAACAAGAAGCTAAAGGAATAAAGTTTTCAGATAATCTGGCTGAAGATAATGTATCTCGCTCCTTTAAACCAGAAAAAGCAGGTGCATACACGTTTAGATTAGCCGTGAAGTATGATGGTTCTCGAAAAGAAGCTAGCGGTAATCGTACAGGAGATTGTGCAAAACAATTAATTGTTGAGGAGCCTTGTCTTGAGAGTAACGATAACCAGAACGATACAGAGTGCTTGATTCTTAGTAAAAAAGCTACTAACGAGACTCAGGACATTGAGAATGCCGATGGTACAGTAGCTGCCGCTGGAGACACTATCGTTTACAGACTATTCACTAAAAATACGAGTACGAATACGACCATCAAAAATTACGTGGTGCAAGAAAATCTGATTGATGTTCTTCAATATGCTGACATTATTAACCTTAGTGGCGGAAAGCTAGATCAATACGGAATCGCCGTGTGGCCAGGTGTTGATATAAAACCTGGTGAGACTATTGAAAAGAAAATTGTAGTTAAAATTAAAAACCCTATTCCTCAAACCCCAGTTTCTACGTCCGATCCGGGTTCTTATGATATGAAACTAACTAATATATATGGCAATGTAATTAATGTTAAATTGCCACCAAATATTGTTAAGACAACTGAGTATGTCACTAAAGAGTTGCCCAATACCGGTCCGGGCGAAACACTTGCTGCAGGCTTTGTGATCTTTAGTGTGGCAGGCTACTTCTTTATGCGTAGCAGATTAATAGCTAAAGAAGCTGACATTATTCGTAGTGAATATGCAACAAGTGGAGGTATGTAGTTATGCAAAAGCATCATTCTAGAGAATCTGGTCATCACGGACATGAAAGCAAAGGCGAAAGACAGCTTGATCTCGAAGCAGAAAGCCGAAAAAATTTAGAACGAATCCACGAAAAAGCAAACAAATCTCAAGAAACCACCAAAGAGCATGTTGAACATATCAAATCCAAAGTAGAAACCCATGCCGTAAGTGGTAAAGAATTTACAGTCGGTGAACGAGAATCAGTATCACACGGACATCATCACCCTAATCAAAAAGAGCTAAAGACGGATGCCTACCAAAAGACCCTTAAAAACGTGCGTAGACGGCTATCAAAACCCGACAAATTGCTAAGTAAAGTAATCCATAATAAAACTGTTGAATCAGTTAGTGAAGTTGGTGGTAAAACCATAGCCCGCCCTTCGGGTATTCTCGGTGGTGGTCTATGTGCGCTGCTAGGTAGCGCATTCCTACTCTACATGAGTAGTCACTATGGGTTCGAGTATAACTATTTTGTTTTCTTTATGCTGTTTGCTGGTGGATTTTTCGTAGGGATGTTTGGCGAATTACTACTTAGGTACATTCTCAAAAAAGACAGCTCTATTTAATCCCTTTTTATGTGTATTACATCGTCTGCTCCATTGGAGCTCTCATGATTTAGTTTTAGCTCTACTTCAGTCCTGTGGTGTTTATCTTCAGTCTTTTGACCAGATACTTCTTGTGTTCCAACTGGTTTTGGTCCAGGCAAAGCTGTTGCTGGTGGTGCCTGAACTGGATTAGTCGGAATCGCTGGCTGTAGATTGATTGAAGGTGGCTCTGATTGTTGGGGCACTAATGGCTGTTGAGGCATTGACTGCTGAGTTGTACCACTCATGGCACTCTTGAGTTGTTGAGCTATACCTCCCGCCTCATTTGCAATACCATTACCCGCACTAGAGTTTTGGTTTTGTAATGGTGTGATTGGGGGCTGGCTGGGTGTAAATTGCTGTGTAGGCGCTACGGATTGAGGGGAGCCAAATTGGGTCATTGGTGGCTGAGAAGTAGTAGGCCTCATAGCTGAAGGTTGCTGAGCAAATGGTTGTGTCTGAGCAGATACTGGCTGCGATGGAACGGTAGAAGCAATAGCAGCACCTTGAGCGGGAGCGACTTTGCGTTTAGCCATCCATTCATCTAAGAAAGATCCCGTACCTGGTGGTTTAGGGGGACTCTGAGCGGGAGTACTAGCACCAAAAGCAGGCGGCCTAGGTTGGGCATTCGCTCCCGCAAATGGGCTTTGCCCAAAAGCAGGCTTAGGATCTTCTTTGGTGGCTAAGCGTCCAAATATCTCTTGCTCAACCTTGTCTTTCGGACGCCCAAACTTCGCCCAAGAAAGTTGCTTAAGAGCTTCTCCTAGCTTTGGATTAGGGCTACCAAGTGGTGGCAACCCTGCCATGCTAAATGGCTGGGTAGGGACTCCACGGACAAGTGTCCTAACCACGGCATTCCAGTTTGGAACACGTAGCAAGTCATCACCATCAAACAAAGGCTGGAAATACCTAGTAAGTGAATCTACATCATTCTGACCAATCCTAAATGAAACAATTGTACCCATATTACCAAAGACAGCGTCTCTAATTTCCTCTGATAACTGAGTCGTAAACTGGTTAGCAACAATCAAATTAAGGTGATATTTTCTGGCTTCTGACATAATAGTTGCAAAAGAGTCAGTTGAGAAGTTCTGAAACTCATCGACATATAGACAAAAATCAACACGATCTTCTTCTGGAATATTGGCTCGACTCATAGCAGCCGCTTGGAATTGCATAACAAATATCATACCCAACAGTTTTGAGTTTAGGTCACCTGTTTTACCTTTACTGAGATTAACTATCAGTATCTTCTTGTTGTCCATTATTTCTCGAAGATTAAAGGTGCTCTTGGTCTGGCCAATAATGTTACGCATCATCGCGTTAGACAAGAAGGCACCAAACTTACTAACAAACCAACCGAGCACCTCACTCTTGTGATAGTCAGAAGTAGAAGCCATTTCTTTATTCCAAAAGTCTAGTACAGTTTGGTCGGTAACATATTTAAGTAGATCTTTAGCATATTTATTGTCAGTAAATACCTTTGGTATATCAATAAATGTACCACCCTCTGGATTAGACATGACGGTCAACGCAGCATTCCTAAACCAGTGTTCATAACGAGGCCCAATAATACCCTGATGTTGCGGGTCGTACAGCTTATATAGCATATTAATTGCCTCTTGAATGAGGAAGTCCCTTTGCTCCGGCATTTCGTGCTCAAAGAGGTTTAATCCCATAGGATATTCCATATCAGCTGGACAGAAATATATAACGTCTTCTGTACGCTCTTTTGGCACCATAGAAATAAGTTTTTCAGCCGTATCACCATGAGGATCAATAAAACAAAACCCTTCGCCATTCAGCATGTCTTGAAGAGCTAAGTTCTCTAGAAACACAGACTTACCTACACCCGTTTGACCAACAACATACATGTGCCTTCGTCTATCTTCCAAATCTAGTCTTATAGGCTTTTTGACACCTCTAAATATGTTATAGCCAAGCAACAATCCGTCTTCAGGTATATTACGTGGACCGTCGACCTGTTTGGATGCCTGTCGCTCTAATTGCGATGTTGGAATATTTTTCTGGTCTGGAAAATGAAATAGTGTTGCTAATTCTACCGAGTTCAGAATAGTGCTTTTGCTTTCAGGTGGAAAGAATCTCATTATGTACGCTGTTACGAAACGCTCCATGTCCTTGGCTGGTGTATATTTAAAGCCATTTTTACCAGGTGCATCAAAAAGTGCAAAAGACGACACTACGTTACTTAAAATCGCTTGTGCTCTCTGTGATATGTTTGATGATGCTACAACCCTAATTAGCACTTCAAAACCTGGGGATTGTGTCTTCATGTCTATCGCGTCGAGTATGCTTTGCTCGGTACTTGAAAGTTCTGGCTTATCAGAATTACCAGGTTTATCATCTTTACTCTCCGGTGGTTTAGCGACAGCAGTGGCCAAGTCTTTAAGTATCCCGCCAGCTACAGCACCTTTCCCAGCATCCTTCCCTTTTCTTTTCTGGGAAGCTATTTCTGAGGCTTTCTTACGCCAAGAAGGATCAGCGGGACGCATTAATATTTGGATACCAACACCATCTTCTTTGTCTAGAGTAGACAAGGCGTTAAGAATAGCCTGCATGGTATCTCTTTTTAAATCCTGATAAGTAGCTATAGGGTAAGCATAATTCTCTCTTAAGGTTAGCTCTCCTCCAATGGTGCCACTTATTTTGCCTACAGGGCTAAATATATTGTGTTCTGAGACTTCTTCTAGTCGTGCAGAAGGATAAGCACTTATTACCCCTTGTTTAACTGTTTCTACTAGCGCTACTGGAACAGCGGCATAAAAGTGAACAAAACCCTTGCTGCCTACGATCTCAAAACCAAAATGTCTTTGACCGTAAAACCTATTCTTTGTTCCTTTTTGAAAAGAACTAGAGATAATATTATAAATAATCTGGGCTTTGGATATAGTTTCTTCGGTAACATCTCTAACATCACGACCACCGCCCTCAGTGTCATCACTTGTTGGGGGTAAGTGAATAAGTAATGGGACCATTTTAAGGCCTCGTTCAAAATTTTTCTGCTCACGGAATGATTTTCTTACCATAAAAAATACTATCGGAGCAGCTATAGCAGCAAGAATAAATAGAACCAGGAGTACGCTTAAAAAAATGTTCATTAACTAGTCGTCCGTAACTTTTATATCTTTGTTGTATCTTTTTTTTAAATAGTCTACCTTCATCTTCGTTACTTCTTTGTTTTGTTCATGCGGATCAGATCTTGTGTGCTCTACTATTTGCTTAGCCTTGTCGACCCATTCCTTCTCTATTAGATCATTGTCATCAGCGATGGCAGGCATAGACGCTTGCTGTACTGGTTGGATTGGGACAGCTGATGTCATATCAAATCCGCTAGCCGCAACTGCTGGTTGGGGACCTAAATTTGTGGTTGAACTAGGGTCAACTGGAGCTGACTGCGAAACCCCTTGTTCAAGCGCCTGAGAACTAGCTATCTCCGTCATCTCTACCGAATTCGGCTGTTCAGGGCCATTACCCTGCATCTCTGGCGATACGCTTGGCAATTCCATTGGAGGCACATTATTATCGTTAGTAGGATTCATATATTGTTTTAGATTATAACAAAGTGGTGCTACAAATAACAGATGTAACAAGTACCTTGTAGCTAATCTTAGATAAAGTCAATTTTCAACAAATACCACCAAAGCATTAACCACAAGAAAATAACAATTATTACATCTTTATATGTTAACTGCTGAATAGATTGCAAAACTATAAGTAGCGTAGGAAGCGCCGCAAGCAAAGATGACATTGTACGTTGTTTAGTTACATTTGTATTGCTCTTGTACAGCCCGATAAGCATCATAGATGACTTGTAGAATATTAAAAACACTAACGCAATAGGAGTCAGCAAAAATATAAGTGGCAAATGTTCTGGATTTGTCATTAATAGAAACAGCGGAAGACTTGCAATTACAATAATTAATACCAGTGTTTTACGAATACGTGATAATTTCATGTTTTCAATCATATAAAATACCGCCCCATGAAGCCATGAAACGGTATACTTCTACTAAACTTGGAGCCGGACGGTAAATCCGCTCCTTAAAAGACTATTTAGCGCTTACCGTCCTGGGCTTGACTGACCGCTCTCTTCGCCTTTAGGGCGATTCGAGCGCTATGTTTTTTGTAATATTTTTGTATGTCATTTTTATTTCCGACTTACCCCACCAATCTACTAAATTAGTTCAAAAAAGTCAAGCACATTTTGTTGCCTTTTACACTACTATAACCTGTTAAGCTATTGATTATATAAATATTAAATGTTTTTATTAGTGTTGTTATTTTATTAACATTAATCATACAAATATATACTTTTAAATTATAAGTAAATGTTTGTGTTGTTGGGTAACTAATTTAATTGCTCAAAAACAATGGCTAATTGAAATCTTGTTTACGGTCAATTTTGATAATTTAACATATCCGTTGTTTATCAGGTTGACTACTTTATTGGTTGTCATATCTGTTAAAGTAGCTTTAATGGTAGGTATTCAATCTAAAATTATGAACTTAATATATTTGTTATTGACATGTTCAGCATCGATAAGGAGTATTAGGTTAAAGATCCTAACTATGCATGTCATGAGAAACTACACAATAGTGTCTTACGTTTTTTGCGATAGTAATTAGGTTTTTATGCAATTCTAAGCACAGTAATAAATTAAGAATAGTAGAATTTTGCTTAAAGTACCTGATTCTTTTTATAGCGTTTTTATGTAATGTAAGTATGTTTGTTCGTGATTTTTTATATGCAGTTGTTATAAATAACCAAAAGTTATACACAGGTTATACATTTTTAACCACAAACATGTTGACAGGTATATTTTAGCTAGTTTAAGATAAGTTTAGCACTGAGTAAAATTAGTGCTCAAAAACAAAAATGCATCTGTAACAACGGCTTCTCGCAAGCCGTTGTTCCAAGAAAAGATATACAAACCAAGACTTAAAAAAACGCTCTAATAAAAATCTAAACTTCGCCGAACAGCCCGTACTCTAAGCGGGCTGTTTTAATTGCTGCTCATGGTTAGCTTTTAATTGTGTGATATTACTACCTTCATGCAAGGCATCATGGAGACTGGTGGCGAAGGCATAATAATCGATATCGAATGTCGCCTGTCTAATGGTTTGCCTAATATCATTATTGTAGGCGTTGCAAACAAAGCTGTAGACGAAGCAAGGGAGCGAATCCGCAGTAGTTTTGCAGCAAGCAAGCTTAACCTTCCAAGAAAACGAATTACCATAAACCTAGCACCAGCTGATATTCCGAAGGATAGTACTAGCTTTGATTTAAGTATTGCATCGAGTATCCTGATAGCTAGCGAACAGGTCAAAGACAACCATTTTAACAAGACCATGATCATTGGAGAGCTTGGTCTGGAAGGCAACGTTCGCCCTGTCAGAGGTATCATTGGTAAACTCCTTGCTGCAAGAAAACTTGGTTTCAACCAATTTGTAATACCAGCTAAAAACTTGGAACAAGCTAGGTTGATTCCAGACATAACCCTCATACCAATAGATAAGCTATATGACCTATACCTGGAAATGACTGACACAATTCAGGTAAAACGGATACTTACTGGAACCGGTAAAAACACTAAATTTGAATCCGTAACCTACGGCAACGATATGGCTGATGTTGTTGGTCAAGCTCGTGCAAAGCGCGCTCTAGAGATCGCTGCCGCTGGTGGACATAATGTGTTGCTAACTGGTGCACCCGGCAGTGGTAAGAGTATGCTAGCAAAAGCACTCCCATCTATATTACCCAGTTTAAATAGAGAAGAGATTCTAGAGATTACACACTTGCATAGCCTTGCAAGTCGACAATACGACAAGATTCTAACTGAAAGACCTTTCCGTTCACCACACCACAGCGCTAGCGATATTGCCATTATTGGTGGTGGCCAATACCCTCGCCCGGGAGAAATTAGCCTAGCGCATCATGGAATTTTGTTCTTCGACGAATTTCCAGAGTTTAGCCGAAGTGCCATAGAGGCTTTACGGCAACCGCTTGAAGATAATGTTATTACCGTTGCTCGTGCTAAAGACAGCTTAACCTTCCCGGCCAGCTTCATACTCGTAGCAACATCCAACCCTTGCCCGTGTGGCTATTTCGAGACTAGTAAGGAATGTATCTGTACTGCAAGTGAAATACAACGCTACCAGAAGAAACTTTCTGGTCCAATTCTAGACCGAATTGATTTATACGTACCTGTTGATGAAGTCAAACATGACCGGTTACTAAAAAGCTCTGTTGCTGAGACATCTAGTGAAATTCAAAAACGAATAACCAAAGCTAGAGTGATTCAGGAAAATCGTTACGATTCAAATACAAAACTCAATGCCAATCTAAATAACCGCGATATAAAAAAATGGTCTTTATTATCACCAGAAGCCGAAGAAATGCTAAATAAAGCGTCAGAGACTCTAGGTATTTCTGCCAGAGGTTATATGAAAATAATTAAAGTGGCTCGAACAATTGCAGATCTTGAAAATTCAAAAACAATCGAAGTTTCACACATAACCGAAGCCTTGCAGTATCGAAAACAAGAATCAAATATTCTTGTGTAGTCTTTATAAGAAATGTATGTGATCATATAGGCAATATGGCAAACTTGCTCACAATTAACGAGTCAGATTTTGATGATAAAGCCGATGATTCAAAAAGAAGCAGCTACACAGAAAGATCAGCTGCTAGAGGTGTGTTGTTGGATCAATCAGGTAAAGTATACCTACTAAACGTTAGTAAACATAGTTACCACAAGCTACCTGGTGGCGGCATTGATCCAGGCGAAAAAATCATAGAAGCATTCAAACGTGAACTGCTTGAAGAAGTTGGATGCAACGGTGAAGTAATCCAAGAGTTGGGCAAAGTTATAGAATATCGTCACTTCTTTAGTCAAAAGCAAACTTCGTATTGTTTTCTGGCACAGCAAGTCGGTGAACAAATGGAATCCTCACTCGAAGAAGGAGAAATTGCCGAAGGAATGTACGAAGTAAAGGCAGCCAACATCGATGATGCTATTCGCATACTAGAACAAGATAATCCAGATAATATGGAAGGAAAATATATACAGATGCGCGATATCACAATCCTTAAAGCAGCAAGAAAATATATAAACTAATCACAAATTTGCTGTTGACCTCAAGACGCATCTCTGTTAGAATCCATTAAACCAGTTACGTTAGTAAGAGGAGAGATTTCATTAGCAAACACACGCGCCTGAATCACCAGATCCAGGCACAGCAGTTACGAGTTATCGACGAAGACGGTTCGCAGTTAGGTATCTTGAGTAAACAAGAAGCTATGCGAGCAGCCGAGGAGCGCGGACTCGACCTAGTAGAAATCTCACCAAATGCTAGCCCACCGGTATGCAAGATCATCGACTGGGGTAAGTACAACTACCAGAAGACCAAGCAAGCTCAAAAGAGCAAAAAGAATGCTAAAACACTTGATGTTAAGCAAATGCGCTTCGGTCTAAAGATCGGCGATCACGACCTAGATGTAAAGCTAAATAAGGTTAATGCCTTTTTGGAAGCTGGTCACAAGGTCAAATTAACAGTTATGTATCGTGGCCGTGAATTAGCCCATAAAGAATTGGGCTTTAAGCTGGCTGAAAGGATACTTGAAGACTATGGCGACAAAGTTATAGTCGACCAACAACCGCAGTTTGCGGGCAGACAACTTAACTTTGTCATAAGGAGTAATAATAATGCCAAAGCTAAAGACTCATAGCGGAACAAAGAAACGAGTGCGCGTTACCAAAAATGGTAAGGTGTTGCTTGGACACGCCGGAGCAAATCACTTCTTGCGAAAGAAAAGCGCTGCTAGGAAGCGACGTTTTGCAATTGGTAACCAACTTACTGGCAAGAGTGCAAAGAACATGAAGCTAAGACTAGGAGCTAAATAATGCGAGTTAAGCGAGGCGTTACTGCCCATAAACGACATCAGAAAATCCGAAAGGCCACTAAGGGCTTTAGTAGAGGTAACCGTTCCAGTATCAAGCGTGGCAAACAGGCTGTCACTAGATCATTAGTTAACTCATACAATGATAGACGCAAAAGAAAAAGGACCTTCAGACAACTTTGGAATATTCGTATTAATGCTGCTGCTAGGTTAAATGGTACTACTTACTCTCGACTTATCGCTGCTCTAAAAGCTGCAAAGATTAACCTTGATCGTAAGGTGTTGGCTGAGCTAGCTGTAAGCGAACCAAAAGCTTTCGAAGCAATAGTTAAAGCCGCCAAGCCAAGTAAGTAATGGTCTGGCAAGACATTGTTATATCTTTGGGCACTTTTTTCTTTGGGCTAGCACTTATCCCTTCTTTGATATCAAAAGACAAACCAGCGTTTAAAACGTCTGTAATGACTGCTTTTATTCTATTTGTGATGGTCATAACATATGCAACACTAGGACTCTGGATGGCATCAGCAATGAATATAATCATGTGCATACTGTGGTCTACACTAGCAATCCAAAAGCTAAATATTGATAAAAGTAAGTTCAAACAAAAGAAGTAGACTTACTAAAATCTGGTTCTAGCCTGCCAACCAATGTCGTGTCTATAATGCATATCTTTAAAATGAACACCGTTTTTACCTATAGCCGCGAATGTTCTGTCAGCAGCTTCATCAATGTCTTCACCAACACCAGTAGCGTAAACAACCCGACCACTTGAAGTAATCCACTTACCATCCTCGAACTTCATACCCGCTTTTTGTAAAGTCACGCCTTGGTACTCTTGATCAATGCCATATATAACTTCTCCTGTTTGAGCTTTTACAGGGTAGCCATTAGCCATAAGAGCAACAGTTAGTGCTGCCACAGGTAGTTTTTGCAAATCAATGTTTGGTTTTTCCAGATCACCATCAGCAGCAGAACGTAAAAGTCGGTATACGTCTACCCCAGATGCAACCATTGATGCCAATTGTGATTGAGTTTCTGGATCACCAAATCTTATGTTCCACTCCATAAATTTAAAAACCCTGGATGTTCTAGGCTTGCCATCAGAACCAAGGTCTTTTATTACACCAGCATAAAGGACTCCCTGTTCTATAGGTGTTCCCTGTGCAGCAGCCTTTTCCAGAGCGGTTGCTATCATCTCTTCAATTTCTGCATGTTCATTAGCATTAACTAGAGACTCTGGGACGGGGGTATATGCACCGGTTCCGCCAGTGTTTGGACCCTGATCACCAGCAAGCAATTTTTTGTGATCCTGGGCATAAGGTAGTATTACAAAATCACCGTTTCTACCGACTAGGGCAACTGGTGAAACCTCTGGGCCAGTTATAAGCTCTTGGAAGTTAATTATTTCTGTGCCCGCACCATCGTATCCACCGCTTATCATGTCTTCGATTACCTGTATTGCATGATCTCTGCTATGTGGACCAATTGAGCCCTTTCCAGCCGCGAGACCATTAGCCTTAATATAATAACTACCTGGTTCATTCATTTCTACAAATGCTCTGGCTTTGTCTGGCATGTCAGAACCGTCAGCAATGAAGGTCTGAGGAAATAGTTCCGGTACTGTTCTGATTGCTTTTGCTTTGCTCGCTTCATATTGAGCTGCTTCCTGACTAACACCAAGGACTGTGTGACCTAGCTCTCGTAGATAATCTGACGCCCCATCAACAAGCGCTGCTTCTGGCCCAACAATCGAGAATACATCACTGCTTCCCCTGAATGCCTCGACACCTTGTTCGACACTGCTATGAACCTCGGCTCTAGCTACTTCTGGCGATGCCAACATTGCCTGTCTTAACGCATCTTCACGTCCACCACTTCCAATTATGAGTACATCTGCCATGCAACCCTCCTTAAATATGCTAGTAGTTTATATAGTGCCCTTAACAGATGCAAGCATAAGCAAAAACCACCCCGATAAGGAGTGGTTTTTCATATTCTCTAGCTAGATTATCCGTAAGCCGGGTTCTGTTTTAGCTAATCATCTATCTGGTCTACCAATTGCTCAGCAGATCAAGCGGTTAACGACAGGCCTTAGCGGGAAACTAGTAGGCTTATCTCCTTGCAGCAGGCAGGGTTTACCTCCCCCCGGCGTCACCGACGGGGACTGTGGGCTTTTACCCCACTCGTTTCACCTGTACCTAAAGGTAGTTTCGTTTCTGTGGCACTTTCCCTAGGATTACTCCCGGTCGCCGTTAACGACTGCCTTTCCCTATGCTGCCCGGACTTTCCTCTCGCTTGTGAGCGAGCGATTAGCCGATAATCTAGCCCTGTTATTTTAGCATACCTAAATCATAAATTAGGTTATACTCGTACTATGCATTTCGTTTATCACGCCGTTCCGGAAAACATGCATGGCGACAAACTACTACCACTAAATAAGATGGATAGTGATCTAGAAGACATAAAGAAAAAAGCATTGGAGAAATACAAAGGTCGCGAAGAGCTGCTGGAACGACGGATTGAGCTTCTAGATTGCCTATGGAACGATGTGGTGCAATTTTTACCTCTTGACCCTCAAAAGGTTTATTCGCTCCAAAAAGAACTGGGACTGATTGATAAAATTTACCCCTATAAATTCTACAAAATCCCAATTAGCTCTTTTGATCCTGAAAAAACGGCTGTTTACTTTAAAACCGCACCTGGGTATGAAAACTATTGGGTAGAGTGGATGAAAGATGTCGACTTTAATAACCTACAGACTATACCCAAACCAACAATTGAATACTACAAATCCCTAATAGGTACAGGTGAACTACCATTCAACTATCAGTTCATTCCTCACGTGCTTTATAAAGGAACTATAGACATTAGCGATGCAGAAATTATTGAATTAACAGATTAGTTTATTGGGCGTCGAGGGTTTCGTTGACCATGCCGTCAGCGATTTTGTTCATTTCTCTTGGTACGTGCGTGAATGTTACCTTCTTGAACTGTTTGCAGAGCTCTTTTATTGCCTCATAAACAGGCCATAGGTCACGATTTTTAACCTTGAACTTGCCGATCATCTGGTTAACTACAAGTAGGCTATCCAGATAAACATCCACTTCTTGCACGCCAAGTTTTTTGGCTTCTTCCAGACCAAACTTAAGTGCCTGATATTCTGCCTGATTATTTGTGGTTATACCTATGTACTCACCTCGTTTCGTAATAATTTCATCATTAAGATCAAGCAGTACAAAACCACTAGCCGAAGGTCCTGGATTACCCCTAGAGCCGCCATCGGCGAACAACTTAATCTTCTCTGGCGCCTCAACTATCATACTCATTTGCGTTTCTTTTATTGGTCGGGGTTTGGGATATGCCGAGAATGTAAAATCAATCATCTTCACAGGGCTATTCTCATTCACATCTTCACCATAATAATTACGAAAAACTTGAATCATAACACCTCTAGATCCATATACTTCGTGGTTTTCTTGATCTTCAGGTTGAATATCTTGCAAACGCTTCTCAAGAATCTTAGTGATTCTTGCCACACCGATCTTTTGCCAAGTCTCTGGTCGTTCTGGATCTACCTTATCAATCAGCTCGACATCGTCATTTACTGTTAAGTTTTTATCGTCTTTGAGTCGCCAAGTATTTTTCTTCTCACCTGATAAAACAAGTTCAGCAAGTTTATGGTCAAGTTTTAATGTTTTCATCTGCCCCTATTGTAACTTCTTTGATATGATTACTGAAATGAAAGTTTCTGATTTCACCTACGACCTCCCCGAAGAGTTAATAGCAATTCACCCGCCTAAAATTCGTGGCACTAGTAGTTTACTAGTACTAGATAAATCCTCGGGTAGAATTACACATAACAAATATTCCAACTTGGCGAATTATCTATCGTCTGGAGATGTGTTAGTACTTAATGATACAAAAGTCATCAAAGCACGCCTGCTTGCCAAAAATAGTAAGGACCAAGGCCGTGAGCTTTTACTATTAGAAGATCATCACAATACAGATTTTACCAAACGTAAGGCTATTTACAGAGGTAGAATACATGCTGGCGAAATTTTAACTGTAAAAAGCGTGCCCATTGCAGTCGAAAAAGTATTGGACGGTGGCATTGCCAAAATCAGCAGTTCGCACAATATTTTGGAGCTTGCCGAACATGAGGGCACGGTGCCACTGCCACCATACATGCACCGTAATGCTACTAAAGAAGATATTGAGCGCTATCAGACTGTGTTCGCTAAGACGCCAGGCTCGGTGGCAGCTCCAACTGCATCACTCAACTTTACGGAGGAATTGGAGCAAAAACTTAAGGAAAAAGGTGTAATTATCACTTACCTTACTCTACATGTTGGCCTGGGCACATTCCTGCCAATAAGAAGCAATGATATAGAGGATCACGAGATGCATAGCGAGTATTTTGAGATACCAAAAAATACGATTGAAATTATCAAAAATGCAAAACTTAACTCTAATAAAATTGTTGCAGTTGGCACAACGGTTACGCGCACTTTAGAGTATGTTGCGGCCCAACTTGTGAAAGATCAAAATATTGACATTTCGGGCGAAGCAAACATATTTATATACCCTGGGTACAAATTTAAATCAGTTGATGTAATGTTGACGAACTTTCATGCACCAAAATCAACAGTACTAATGATGGCTGCGGCTTTTGCTGGCTGGAATAATTTAGCTCACGCTTATCAGGAAGCAATTAAAGAAAAGTATGCTTTTCTTAGTTATGGAGATTCGATGTTAATCAGGTAGTTGTCCTGAAGTCATTTCTTCAATTTCAGCAGCTACAATCCTCTGAAATCCCCTGTTAGAGTTGTAACATCCGACCGCCATGACACCTAGTGAAACAGCTAAAGCAGTGGTTGATCTCGAGTCAAATTCAACACCCGAATTAACACGCATCATAGACATGCTGTGCATTCCGGCATAAATTTGCTTTGATCCTTCGTAGATAATCGTGGTTAAACCTGCTAATGCGCCTAATGTATAACTTGCCATGCCGGTAACTAGCTCAACTTTGCCAACAAACTTCTCCCTACTGACTTCGCTCATAAGTGAATATTATTACTTACTACTGTAATTGCACAAGCATATGCACTTATTTTTTAGAACTTTTTATTTTTCTAGACAGTTTTCGTGGCTTCTTGTCAGGTGTTTCTATCTCTACTTGAATATGATGAATATCTGGCACAACCTTCTTTACTGACTCTTTAACTTCATCAATGAGTTTCTCTATGTGAGTTGTTTCCAATCCTTTTATTACGTGAATTTCAATTAGGGCAAGCATCCTGCCTGGGCCTATGTACATTGTGCGTAGATCCAGAACATCCAATACTCCATCAACATCCACTGAGGCCTCTATAATCTGATCTTGAACATACTTATCGACCGAACGACCAATTATTAGACTACCAACATCTCTGATTAATAATATGGAAACTGACATCATTCCTATGCCAATGAGCATACTTCCAAGACCGTCATACCTTGAGTTACCAGTTAAAGCAAAGGCAGTAAGCGCAAACAAACCAATTACCGCGCCAGTAGTGCCCATAAAATCTACTAAGAGTGTAGCCTTTGTCTCGACCAAGCTAGATCCTACTAGTTGTTTAGTCCAACTGATCTTGGGATCAGCTTGTTTAAGGCGTCTTATGCTCATATTCAGAGCATAGGCGTTACTAATTAAGCCTATGACAAGCATTCCAAGCCCAATGTAGATATTTGATATTGCCTGAGGATTTGTAAATTGCTGGTAGCCAAAATAAAACGACATGCCACCAGTACCGGTAAACATAATTACCCCAGCTATTAAAACCCAGAAAAATACTTCCCTTCCATAACCGAGCTGATAAGCTCGATCTGGGTGTTTTTGTGAGCGCTTTACTCCCCAATAAATGGCTCCAGCCGTTACTAAGTCAGATAATCCTTGCAGTGCCTGCGCCAATAGAACGGTACTTCGAGTAAAAAACGCGACTATCAGATTCAAAACAATATCGGAAATACTGACATTCATCGAGATCGATGCAACTTTTTTGCCAGTAATCTTTTTTGTTTTTGCCATATGAGTCCATTATAACAAGTTGGCTAAACTAATCTGCGCTGTTTTAATATTCGTCTTCTTTGTCTTTCTGACATTCCGCCCCATACACCATGATCTTCTCTATTGTTTAAAGCATATTCTAGACATTCTTCTTTGACAACGCACATGCTACATATTTTTCTAGCAGCTTCCACCCTGCGAGCATCTGAAGGAAAGAATGACTCAAGAGATTCACCTAAACAATTTGCATAATATTCCCAACGGTTCTCTTCTAATCTAATATCAACTTCTGCTCTAAGTTCAAGCCTTTCTATTTCTGCTCTGGCAGCAGCTTCGGCTTTTTGCTGTCTGATACCCATAGATTACTGACTTTGAATTGCCTCGGAAGCAATGGCTTTGTTTTCTGCCCTTAACACAGCTTGTCTTGATATAAACATAGCTTCTAACCAACTACTAACTTGATCACCATTAAAGTAGCTCACAATAGTTTCAATTTTCGGAAGAATCTCATCATTCATATAATTTTGATAGTATCTGAGGTCATACTCTTCTCCGTAACACCTTCCTCGATTACCCCATCCAGGATATGTCACTACATCATTCCCAGCTTCAGCTTCAAGTACTTCGCTACGATTCCAGATACTCGGGAAAAGGATGTCGCAGTCATGAATAGTTCATTATAACGATTTATCCTAGATAATTCTTTCCTGGCTGCTTCTAAACCCAAGGTACTTACACGATCAGGATCGATCAGTCTATAACCGTATGCCATATCAAAACAATAAGACAAGGTATCTTCCGGATACACGTGTTGAATAACGTACCATTGGACCAATTCTCGGTCGTCAGTATTAAGATCGGCAAAATATTCGAGAGCATGACCAAAAGTAAAATCTGGTAAACCAGCTAACAGGTCTTCTTCGAACTGTGATTCAGGGAAAATTCTCTCAATACCAATATGATCAGTTGTCGCCATTTAGTGATATTATAACATTTTTTATAAATATTACTATTACCTAGTCCGGTGTATTTAATGTAAAATACCTCTGTTGTCGGGGTGTGGCGCAGTTGGCTAGCGCGTACGGCTGGGGTGAGAAATGCCGGTGGCATTACGCAAGGAAATCTTCACTTGAAAACTTGTTTTCAAAGTAGAAGTTTCGGGGCCGCAGAATGTGGCCGTGTTTAAAAATGTTCGCTCAATGACTAAAGCTATTTCGCTCAGCCAAGCAAGGAAAACATAATTTACCACTGGTAATTTATGGGTCTTGGTTCAAGAAATACAATATAATATTGGTCATCAGGGTGTAGCTTAGTTGGTAAAGCGCACGGCTGGGGGTCGTGAGACCGGAGGTTCAAGTCCTCTCACCCTGACCAATATTGTCCTGTCACCCCGACCAAAATAGTTTCAAATTATGCTATATTTATTAGGAGGAAGCTAATGTTACTTACAACAACCGACAGTATAGAGGACAAAACAATATCAAAATACTTGGGTATTGTAATGGGTGAGGGTGTGATTGGTGGACATGTGCTCAGCGCGATGTCTTCAAGTGTTAGTGATAGTGATGGTCGTGGTCCTGGAGCATATGAGCGTGATTTAAAAATGGCTCGTGACGCAGCCATGAAAAGACTTGTGGAATCAGCAACAAAAATTAGTGCAGATGCAGTAATTGGTATAGATGTGGATTACATTTCTGCCGGTAAAGACAGTGGCATGCTTCTTGTAGTTGCTGCAGGTACAGCTGTAAATCTAGTATAAAAGAGTTCGATACGGGTATGCATAGTTACTTCTATGAATTTTAACAAGATTGTACTTTCATCATAAAAACTCGAGAAATTTCTCGAGTTTTTAGTTTTCTTAGACCAGTATGACAACCTGGATGTAATCCCAGGTGGGTTTCCGCACGGTAAGACCACGGTCTTACACGAATATTGGGTGTCCCGAATGATAAATATTCAGATTATCATTTCGCTGGCCCAATTTAATTATACTAATTTCAAAGCAAGAAGCGAAGAATTGAAGTATTAATATTTATCAATAACTCACTAAAAGGTGGAAACAGGATGACCAGAGCAAAGACAACAAACAACCCATATAATTCCATCTGGGCCATAAATTTTTGGACTGACTCTGGTGCAAAGGCATAAAGCACCCTAGATCCGTCTAGGGGTGGAATCGGAACCATATTAAACACAAAAATACCAACATTAACTGCTGTGAAGGTTACTAACGCAGTACTGACAAAACTGACTGTAGGAAAGAATACCCTGACCAAAATTGCCGCAATTGACGCCATGACAATGTTGGAGACAGGTCCAGCAAGAGCTATCAGTGCAGCCCCGTATTCATCCCATTTAACCCTCAAGGGATTGAATGGAACTGGCTTGGCTGCCAATATTGGCACACCAAACAGAACAAGCGTTATTATAGGTAAAGCTACCGTCATGTATGGGTCAATATGAGCCAATGGATTAAAGCTGATCCTGCCCTTTTCTTTAGCAGTTGTATCACCCAATTTAAGACCTACCCAGGCATGCATCATTTCGTGAACAGCCAAGGCAACCACAATGGTCACAAGTATAGTGATTAATGAGGTTAAATCTCTGTCGAATTCCACTATAAAATTATAACACCCTGCTTATTTTGCGGGAGTAGCTTCTGTTGTCGTTTTGGTTTCGCCAAGTAGACCTTTTTTCTTGAGTGTGCGAATAGCTTGAGTAGACAGTTTCATCTGGACTTTTTTGCCATCAACAATAACAGTCTTCTTCTGAAGATTTGGCTTCCATACCTTCTTGGTATGGCGCTGTGAAAAGCTAACGTTACTTCCGTATTGCTTTCCTTTGCCAGTTAAATCACATTTCTGCATAGAGCTACATTCTATCTGTTTTACCTCTATAAGTCAAGGGTCGGTCGTATCTAAAAGAAAATAACTAATACACGCGTAATTCAGTTATTTTTTGTAATGGATTGCTTGAGGTACTCCAACCAAAAATCTTGACACGTTCTTGACTTAATTTTTCTGCACGACCTGGCGGATAAACTGGATTGGCAATTATTATTTCACCACTTACATAGTCAACACCTATAACAACGCCCGACCAATTCTTTTCCTTGTGATAAGTTCCAACTTTCTTAATAGTAACAAAACTACCTATCAGACTATCTGCAGTTGTATGTGTATCAATAATGCGTTCATCAGGTACATACTTATGCCATCCTTCTTGAAATCTTTCCTTAAAACTCGCTAACCATTCTTCACCATCACGTATGCGATCCTGTTCCCAAACCTCAGCTTCCTCAGGGTTAGGAGTTCTGAACTTATATGGCCTTCTAAATTTGCTTGGATCGCTCAACTGCTTCACGATTGCTTCTTCGTATGCACTGTTTATAGTATATCTCTCGATATTCCGTCGGTCATTATCAGTTATAGGATGTTCTTGATCAATCAACCGATCTCCATGACTTGAATAGGTAGTGATGTTTCCTGTTTCGATATCGAACCTATGTGTCATGGTAATTACTTCTCCACCATCCTCAGTTAGAACTCGAACAATCTTATCTTGATAAAAGAAAATATCTTCACCGCCAGACCTGCCAACAAAAACGCCTTCTCCAGGATCAAACATGATATCTTCTCCGTTGTGTTTGCCGACAAAGATACTATTTTTCTGCCGAGGACCAGCGCCACCGCGACCCTTGATTTTAATAACTTGCCTCATTTTATTAACCAAAGGAGCTATTCTTTCCAGTTGCTTACGTTTTTCTTTATAATCATCCCAAGTTTCCATTAAGTTTTCTGGATCAAATCTGTCTAAAACTTGGCTTACATCAGAAATATCCCTTGCAGCATAGAAAGGATAATTGGGGCTTGTAACACCATCCTGGTCAAGACCTGAACGAGTCCTCACCAGTCTGCTAAATAGATCGATTAGCACAATAAGGTTATCCATGTCGATCGGTTTGTCACCCCTAACAAACTGTCCTTTGATTTCTTGATCAGAATTTATTTCTATATCCCATCCATCAACAAGATTGTATTTTTCTTGCCAATCAAATCTAGTTCTATCTGCCCTAGTAGGTGTTATGTAATAACTGACACCATCAATTTCTATAATGACCATATCTGTGTAGTGACTCATGCTCACTGATAGACCATCGGGCAAAGTCAAACTACTTTCTAGCATATGATAAGTATCATCAGTGCCTGGCCTTGAAAATACATTACGATCTACTACTTTATTTACATCTGGATGTCTTAGTAGAATATCCTGAACGAGAAGAATTATTACATCTGGAAGCTGTAGATGGTTAAATGTATGTCCAATATCTTCAAAAAATGATCGATCTTTATCGACATTTTCCAGTATTTGATCTAACTCTAGCCCGCTAGCAGCAACTATTGATCGATAACTTGGACCGAGCCCTCTTTTGTGCCTATCGGCAATACGTGTTTTGTTTGGGTAACCTCTGGTGTTACGTGCAAGCACATTTACGTAAGCCAAAGCATCGAATTCATCAATCTGTTCCATGGCTTTTAATCTTTCCATGTAATTTTGTTGTTCTTCAACAGATTCGATAACTTTTAGCAGCTCTTCATCAAGTTGAAAATCTGCTCCGACACTACGTGGCACATTAACCCAATCAGGTTGATGATAACCTTTATCTTCTGGTTCTGTTTGGGATTTTTGTTTATATTCTTCTGCATCCAAAGCATAATCCGTAATCCCATGCATAATATTTGCAATGAATTCTAATCGCTTAGCATTTGCTACATAGTCTAGAACTAGAAGTGGTGAACCGTCTTCTGCAGGCTGTAAACCACGTCCTAGCTGTTGAATAAATATATTTTCCGACTCAGTCGAGCGATAAAAGGCAATTACGTTAACGTTTGGTATATCCCTACCTTCATTAAGCATATTTATGGATATAATGTCATCGACTTCACCCTCTCTTAATTGTCTTGTTGCTTCATCGTTTTGTTCGTCAGTCTGTTGACTGTGAATAACGGAAGTTGTCTTGCCTTGCTCAGCCAGTATTGACGCTATGTCCTCTGCTTGCTGAATACTCTGCGCAAAGTGTACAGTTATCGGATCCTCAATACCGGCTTCTTTAATTTCACGCTGACCTCTGGCTATCATTTCCTTAAGATTTGGTTCTATTCGCGCTGTTTCGCGATTCAAAACAGAAGTGTCCAATTTACTTTGTTCTAGTCTCCTGCGAATATTGTCCTCTAGCATGACTTTGTAGGTCATTTGTCTAAGTGTTCCGCGAACTATGCCTTCGGCTAATGGAACATCTATGACTTCGGGGCCATAAATTCTGCGTGGATCTAGTTGGTCAAGCCTATTTGGAGTTGCAGTGATACCAAAACGAATGTCTGGAACAAAATGCCGGATTACCCGCTCATAAGTTGGCGCATTAGAATGATGTCCCTCATCTACTGCCTTCCATAGAAAATGCCTTCTTGGAAAATCGGCTTTAGCAATAGATTGGAAAGTCCCAAAAAGCATGTCAAAATCACCCTCATCTTTTCTTTTACCACTATATTCACCAGCTAGGTACCTATCTTCGAAGCGTCGTTCAAATTTTTCCCTACCATCTCTTATTAAGCCTTGTGTATGTGCAAGGTACAATCCTCGCGCATCAGGGTTGTCATTCTTAAACCTATTAAAGTGAGCCATTGCTAATTCAAACTTACCCCAACGGGTATGAGCATTAACAAATATATTAGCAATCGTAAACTCTTGCTCGCCTTCATCTGTAACAAGAACCACTGTTTCAGGTGTTCGTGGATTTTCTGCTTCAAAGCTAACAATTTCAAGTGCAGCACGTTGGTCATCACGAAGATAAACCTCGTCAGGACTAGGTGCTGGGAGATTACCTAATAGATGCAAGTGTGTTGTATGCGGACCAATTTCCGGTAATACTTCTTGAACAGACAAAATAACTCCAATTATTTTGAACTATTATACAACTTTTATAAGTATATTTCAATGCTACTTAGTTATTAATGATCTGTGCTATTATCGCAATGTGAGTCAAACAATACACTTTATTATCACTGGTGGAACTATAGATTCGTATTACGATACATTAAGCGACACCGCTAGACCAAATAAAACATCTGTTATTCCTGACTTTGTGAAGAGTCTAAAATTATATGAAAAAACTGAGTTTAGTGTCGTTTGCATGAAAGACAGTCGAGAATTAACAGAGAAAGATGTAGACAATACTCTCAAAGAGATTGAAAAAAGTCCGAACAAACAAATCATAGTAACTCATGGAACTTACACTATGCCAGATACGGCAAGATTCCTAAAAGCAAACCTAGAACGAAAAGATCAGACCATTGTACTAACAGGTTCAATGATTCCCATTAATGGATTTTCTCCATCTGATGGGCCATTTAGTATAGGATACGCCCTAAGCCAGGTTCAAAATCTTAAACCTGGTGTTTATGTATGTATGAACGGACGCACTTTTGATCCAGAAGAAGTTTCTAAACTTGTTTCTGAAGGCCGTTTTGTTTCAATATTTCAAAAGTAAATTAATTATCCTTTAGCTGTTTTACTAGTTCTCTAGTAGATTCGAGTAATGCATCTGCTTGGATTTCTAGTTTGGCTAATGCAGCAATCTTTTCATGCTCCTCCCGAGAGGCAAGCTCTGGTGGTGCAACTCGAGCTTTACACACTAAACCTTCCAAAATAGCTTCATATTTAAGTCCTAGGCAGGCTACTGATCCTTCAGTTACAGTGAACCCAAGCTTTCTTGCCGAGTTCTCGAGATTCCTGCCCTGTATTCCAGCCAGTTCACAAACTGGTCGGTTATCACAACGCTCACAACTCTTATCAAATTCGACTCTCATAATATTATTCTCGCGAATAATATTATAACTTGCAACGATAAGCATAATTCCAGCCTCATTCATTCCTGATGAGTGAATGTCAAAAGTACAAGAATAGTCTGAGGACTTTTGAGCGGTAGCGAGTGTCCGAAGCATTGTATATTTTGACATATGAACTCATAAAGAATAAGGAAGTCGGCTGCGGTACGTTTTGGATACTTTTGCTACTGTTGGGAAAAGTATCTCGGAAGCATCATGAAATGGTGTGTAGAATTGTGCTCTACTGGCGTTCTAGGACTATTAGTTGAGTTAGCTCGCCAAGCTCTGTGCTCTTTAGCTTCAGCTTATCAACGGTTTCTTTAGGTTCCATGCTCAGGGCTTTTAAAGCTTCCTCGAGTGGTTGCTGTGGCACTTCATACTTAATAGCTTTATCTTCGTAATGAGTAGGAACAATGATCCTTGGCTCAATCTTACGGATTACTTTTGATGCCCCTATTGGATCTAGTGTGTATCCGTTTCCACCTACAGGAACAACCAAAACATCGACTGTACCTATGGCTTCTAGCTGCTCTTCGCTTAGTTCAGGATAGATATGTCCGACAACTGCAACCCTAACATCCTCAATAACCAACCGATAAATCACTGCTGTTTGCTTACCTTCTTCATCCATGTGAGCTCTAGCAGCCACACCTCTTATAGACACATTTGAGACTTCATATTCACCTGCCGTATCAATTGCTATCTTTACCTCTGTATTAGGATCTGAGTGACTATTTGTAAACAGAGCAATATCACCAGCTTTCGTGACTGATTTTAGACCTATTTCACTAAGATTATCGTCGATAACTACATTCGATTTTTTACCTGACAATCTAATACAATTAGCTCCGTAAAACTGTAGTTCCATTTTCTGCTACTCCTTTTCTGCTTTTTTCTTTGTTGATTCTTTCTTTGGTTGCTCTTTTGGCCTTGGTGTAATCAAATAATTTCTATCCAATACAACTTGCAACTTAGAATCTAATAAAATTGATAAGAACCTGTCATTTATTTGCCGCCGATAGTCAAATTCCTTAGGAGTCATCACTGCATAACGAACATCTCTACCCTCTTGTTCTTCAAGTCCAGCTACATACTTTGATACTTTCGTTGGATTAACATCACCTACGATTAGGAAATCTACACCAGCTCTATCGTCTCTAGTAAACTGGCCAGAATAGATAACTAGGTCGACGTTACCCAAAGAAGTTAAGTCGTCTGACTCTGCATCATTCACCTCTGGTGCTACAAATGCTTTCGGCTTCATTGCTGTTCCACCAAATATTGCTGAAAGTGGATCGTAATATTCATACTTTTGATTTACTTCATAATAAAGACGGTTACGGTCATTATTATTGTCAGAAGTAATAATTCCAATGCTCAAAAGATTAGCTAACTCTCTGCGCACAGAATTAATTTGCTCATCGATTTTCCGAGTAATTTCGCGAACATAAAATGGTCTGTTCGGATTGCTATAGAACAACTTCAATAGCTTTACTCTGGTTTTGCTCCCAAATAATTGCTCTACCATACTCCCATTGTAACAGATAAGTAAATCTATGCTAACCGATTTTTGTTCAACTGTGTTGTGATGAAATCAACAATTTCATCTCTGTTATTAAACCAATGAATACTTTTGTTACGTTTGAACCAGGTTCGCTGTCTACGTGCGAGCAAATAATCGTTCCTAACAAATCTTTCTTTAGCCTCACTAAGTGAAATTTTGTTTTCAACGTATTCTTTGAATGCCTTATAACCAGGTGCGTTTAGGGAATTTGTATTGCTACTGTATATTTCAAGTAATGAATTTACCTCATCAATAAAGCCCTGATTAACCATCTCATCAACTCTATTAATAACTCGTTGCTTTATAACTTCCAATGGTGGATCAATGCCAACAACTAAGGCGTCAGGTCTTAGTTCAGATTTTTTCTGTTCAACTGTTTTATCTAGGTGTCGTGGGTTTATTGGATCACGTGCACTTCCTTTGGGCGAAAACTTATAGTCATATAGTATTGAATCGATATATAAGCCACTACCACCAACAATAATCGGTAATTTATCTCTTTTATTAATATCTTTTATAGCTTCATCTGCCAAACGCTTAAAATCTGCGACTGTAAATGGCTGATCTGGCAAAACAACATCGAGTAAATGATGCGGAACTTTTTCCTGCTCTTCTTTAGTTGGTTTTGCTGTACCAATATCCATATCCTTATATACAGTTCTAGAATCAGCACAGATAATCTCACCATTAAATTGCTGAGCTATTTCTATAGCAACAGAGGTCTTACCAGATGCCGTAGGGCCGACAATTACTAAAAGTTGTTGCTTCAACCAGGACCCCTCAAGGAAAGTAAATAAATAGCAATGACTGCTAGGGTAACTATTGTTGCAATTAATGAAGGAGTAAGTTTATGATTATGGCTGTTTTTCCTAGCTAATATTTTCTGAATAGAAAATTTAACTATCTGATAAAAAGCTATTATCAAAAATAAAACTGTTGATATAAGAACCACTATAAACAAAATACCTACTAAAGGATTTACATTCATAAGATTATGATACCTCAGAAAACTGCCAAAATGCTGTTTTCATTTGAACCTTATTGTTAATAAACAGGACCCCTTCTGATTTAAGAGCAGCTTTATGACCAGAAATGCCACCCGGATAGCCTTCGGCAAGTGATCCGTCTTTCTTAACAACTCTCTGCCAAGGTAAATTCGGATCACCCCAATGAGCAATGCCTCCGACAATTCTTGCTGCCCTAGGGCTTCCACATATAGCCGCAATCTGACCATACGTCATAACGTGACCTTTAGGTATTTGGGAAACTATTGTGTACACTCGATCACGAAACTGGTTATTCGGCTTATTTGTCGAAGTAATCTTTTACCCCCTGCCAATCTTTGACCTTAGTAACTCGCGGTGGTAAGTCTTTAATGTTTCTATTCCATATATAGTCGCCAAATAATAATGTTTCTATGCCTACTTCTGCAACTGCAAAGCAATGCTTTGGTTGGTCATCGATAAGATAATCGACTTTCATCTCCTGACATATATCTGCCTTGGTTCTATGATGAGAAGTGTCATCGTAAGAGTCATAAAACCCCGTGTGATGTATGACTTCGAAAAGGTCTGGAAAATGCTGATCAATCCATCTCCTAGTCACAGGAGCAAGCACAGTGCGTCTTGAAGTAATCAATATTAAAGTATACTTTTGTTTAAGCTTTGAGATGATCGGGATAGCTTCTATTAGCGCTTGGTGTTCATGGGCTAATTCATTATCCACATATTGCTGAAACCGCTTTTGTGATTCACTGCGCGGAATACCCCACATTGCCACAAAATCTTCATCAAAATCATCAATAGTGAGCTTTGTACCCCACATTTTATTGCTCCACTCAACAAAATGTTCAACGTTTCTTGATAGTACGTCATCGATGTCAATTGCTATAGTCTTTTTCAAAGTATCGTCCAACCTCCTGCCAATCCTTAACTCTTACTACCTTTTGGCCAAGACTATCATGTTTATTCCAATTATAGTCTCCAAAAAGAAGCACCTCTATACCCTTTTCAGCACATGCAAATGCTTGTTCTAGACTATCTTCGATAAGGTAGCTTACTCCTGTATTTAAGCAAACTTCTGACTTATTTTTGCCTAGCCCCTCTTCCCAAATGCCCACAAAATGAACATTCGAAAATATACTTGGGAAATATTCTTCCAACCACTTTTCAGTAAACTCAGCTGTGCGCTTAGATCTACCAGTTACGATTACTAAATCATATTTTTTCTGAAGATCCTGCAAAACAGCCAGAGATCCGTCAATTGGTCTTTCGTGTCGCTGTTTCCATTCTTCGGAATTCCACCATATTTCTGCACGTCTTTCGGCTTCTTCCCTATTAACACTCCATAGTAACGGCCAATCATCATGATAGTCATCTACGGTATGAGACGTGCCGAACAGTCTGTTGTGCAAGTCCGCTAATGGTGCATTGTGTGGTATCAGAACTTCGTCGATATCCACCGCAACTATCTTACGATTCATTAGCTCTTTGGTGCTCCATAGAGCGAAGTCCTATTAGTTCTGGCTTTTGCTTCATGAGCTACTGTTTTAAGAAATACTTCGACATCTACTGGTTCATTCTTTTCCTGAACTACAATATCCTTTCGGATACGAGGCACAACCTTGTTAGATTCAATCTCTTTTTCTCCAATTACTAACGTGTATGGCACTTTCCACACCTCAGCATTGCGAATCTTTTTACCTACAGATTCGTTAGAGTTGTCTACTTCAACCCTTAGGCCTAGTTCCTTTGCTCTTTCTATTACATTTTCAGCAAACTTAACAGTCTTTTCTTCTTGATTAACTGTTATCAACCGAACTTGTTCAGGCGCAAGCCAAACCGGAAACTTACCACCCGTATGCTCAATATAGACGCTCAGGAACCGTTCAATAGAGCCAAGTATTGCTTTGTGTACCATTGCCGGACGATGAGGTTTACTGTCTTCACCAATGTATTCAAGCTCAAACCTCTCAGGTTGCACAAAATCAAGCTGCACAGTGGCACATTGCCACTTACGTCCAAGTGCATCAGATACATAGATGTCAATCTTTGGACCATAGAAGGCGGCTTCGCCTAGCTCAACCTTGTAATCCAACTCTTCTTCTTTTGCCACCTTCTCAATGGTTTTCTGTGCTGTTTCCCATATCTTTTTGTCACCAAAGTAATTGTCGCTATCATCACGAAAAGACAGATCAACACTGAGTGGCATATCCAGCACCATGTACATCTGTTTTACTATGCCCAAAATTCCCCGCATCTCCTCCTCTATCTGATCATGGCGAACAAAGGCGTGCGAGTCATCCTGAGTCAGTGAACGAACACGTGATAGACCATGTAATTCGCCACTCTTCTCATCACGATACATAGTTGTTGATTCACGATAGCGTATTGGCAAATCACGGTAACTTCGTGGCCGTGATGCATATATCTGAGTATGATGGGGACAATTCATCGGTTTTAGCATAAATTTGTCGTCAGATTCTATGCTTGAAACATCAAACCGTTCTGGATATTTATCATAGTGACCAGAAACTTTGTACAGTTCTATCCTAGTCATATGAGGGCACCAAGTCTCTGTATAGCCAATACTATCCTGAAGCTCTTCAGAGAATTTTACTAGCTCTTTACGCAAAACGGTTCCTCTAGGAGTAAATAACGGCAGCCCTGGCCCAACTAGATCAGAAATAACAAATAGGTCTAACTCCTGACCAAGTTTACGATGATCACGCCTTTTTGCCTCTTCCATCATTTCTAGGTATTTATCGAGCTCTTTTTGTGAATCAAATGCTATACCGTAAAGACGTTGCATTTGGGGATTTTTTTCATTTCCACGCCAATAGGCACCTGCTATACGAATTAGCTTGAATGCACCAACCTTGCCTGTAGATTCGACATGTGGACCACGACATAGATCAACAAAATCACCATTTTGATAGAAGGAAACTTCATTAACTTTACTTTCACCTTCTGCGATAGTTCCAAGCTCGTCCACATCAAGATCTTTAGCTACTGTAGTACCGGCACGCTTAAGATCATTTAATAACTCCTCCTTGTAAGTTTGCTTGTTATCTTTGGCCCATTTTATCGCTTCATCAACAGGTTTCCTGAAACGCTCCATTTTCTGATTATCTTTGATAACCTTGCTCATTTCCTTCTCGATCTTAGAAAAGTCCTCTTCTGATATTACTGAACTTCCTAGGTCAATATCGTAGTAAAAACCATTGTCGACTGCAGGACCAACACCAAATTTTGCCTCAGGCCAAATATGCTGTACTGCTGTTGCCATGATATGAGCTAACGTATGACGCATAGCGCCTAAGTCATCTGATTTTGTTTGGTGCGGCATAGATCTATCTCCTTATTATTAATAAAGACGCATGATTCGAAGATATGACTTACGTCGTACAATCTTTCATGCGTCTCGGTCCGCCATTGCGGAGGTTCCACCTCGACATTCTCTATTGCAACATTTGATCCGTTCATCTGTTGCCACGCCAACGGAGCTAAGTAGTTGGTGAGTCTACCTCATTGCTCAATAACATTATAACCCATAAATCAAAAAACTTGAGTGCTCTCGCAAATACACTCAAGTTTTCTGGGAGTAAGGTGTTTAGATTGACACCTCTCAGAACTTCACCGTAACGAGAACTATACACGTGCTAGCAGCATAATGCTAGTACTTTATTGTAGTCTTCGTTACATCATAACCTGTGGAAACTTGTACACCATATATGACATACTTCCCTTTGATTATTCTTTTTGATAAGATAGTACTCGTTTCTAACAAGGGCGATTAGCTCATTTGGCTAGAGCGCGTCATTGACGTTGACGAGGTGATAGGTTCGAATCCTATATCGCCCACCACGAAGAAATCCAACCTTGTGTTGGGTTTTTTCGTGGTAAGTACATTAATATGGATTCGAGAAATCTACGAAAGTAGATGAGAATCCTATAATGAGGAGCTCACGCACAAGCTTGCTTGGAGTAAGTGATGACGATATTTCCAGTTATTTATCAACTGATATCGCCCACCATAAATACTCCAGTTTTTCTGGAGTATTTATTTTGCTAGGATAGTTATGAGAGGAGAATCATGAATCAGAAAGCACTAACTAAAGCCGATGAAGTTATCAAATTACTAGAACACTTGCGTCGCGAAGTTGAGGAGACGAAGGGCTATTTGCAAAAGAATGATGCAACAACAGCTATACGTAATCAAAGTGACTCAAACGACGAGTTGCGTACACTTATGCAAAAATGGGGAGAATTTGCCCAAGCTATCGTTGGCAACTAGCTTTCCTTTAGTGTAACTGACGTCGTGGTTTCTGAAGTTTTGCCTCTGCTTTTGCCTGTTTTTCCGTAAGCTCCACTAGCTCTCTCCTAGTTTTTTCTGCACTTTTTTCTAGTAACGTTGCGTTGAATATCGCCTCAACGTCCTGACGTCCGTTATGCTCATATCCTCTCTCAATCAGTCCAGACTGTAGTCCTTCCAAGTGACCCCTCCCCCAAACTAATACAAGCTTGGCAGCCGGATCTGACTCAAGCGAGGCGTCTACCCCTTCTAGCGCTCTTTCATTGCGCATACCAATAGTCACCCTTTTCTTTCTTCTATGGCTATTTGCTTGCCCAGCTTCGTGTTTATCAGCGACTTTCTTCATTTGTCTGAACAAATATTCTTCAAGCAAGTTTGGGTCTTGCCTCGCCAATCGTGCAATCTTACGTTGACCGACCTTAAACGAAAGTAGTTCGTACGCCTTTCGTAATACACTTTCTTCTGGCAGCATCTCACTATAATCTAAGTCAATATTTCGAGCTCCTTCCTGCCGAAAAAGCAGCTCGTTCCTCTGGAAAGTCCAGCTTGTTACACGCTCAACGGTCAAATCAATATCAACAGAAGCATCTGTTTTTGCATCATCAATCTTATCTTTTATCCGTGTTAAAATCCCTGGCCTCAATGGAACATCCGGATTGTATGAAATTTCTTCATACTGAACCTCGAACCCCTCGTCTTGACGAGCCATTATATAACTTCCGAGTGTCCTATAATAACTAGGCTGACCGACATGAATAACTGAAACAATATCGACTACTGAACCTGTTTCTAGGTGCTCAAAAGTATCAATAGGAGTTTCAATTGACCACTCTGACATTTGTAATATTATAATATATTTTTATGTTTTGTTCAACGATAATCTTCACAGAGGCGTTCTAAATAACGAATGTTATGGATCGAGGCCAATGCGCCGGCTAATGGTTCGCCAACTTTAAATTGATGCCTTAAGAACCCTCTACTATAGCCAGATATACAGGTGTAGCAATCGCAGTTTTCATCGATTACTGAAGTATCTTCTATGTATTTCTCGTTTGTCAGATGAATTTTTTCATCGCCCTTTATCCAAACAGTGGCATGACGGGCATTGCGAGTTGGCATTACACAGTCAAACATATCAATTCCACATTCTATTCCCTTACGAACATCAATAGGATCACCAACCCCAAGCAAAAACCGTGGTCGAGGCGAATCATCATACAAGCCACTCAAATATTCCAACATTTCGTGCATTTCTTCCCGGGTCTCACCAACCGATAATCCACCGATGGCAATTCCGCCAACGGGCAAAGATTGAACAATCTCCAGACTTTTCTTACGAAGATCTTTATCTAATCCACCTTGAACAACCCCAAAAATAATCGGACTATCAGACTCTTTCATATTCTTTGTTAGTCTTTGATATTCAGCTAAAGATCGCTCCAGCCAACGATGTGTTCTTTCGAATGCCTCAAGTGTCCGGTCACGCCCTTTCTCATCCAAAGCGGTAACATCATCAAAAGCTACGATCATATCAGCACCCATTTTCATCTGGATCTGAATAGATTTTTCAGGAGAAAGGAAGACAGTGTCACCGGTTTTTGGATCTTTAAATGTTACACCGTCCTCTGTGATCTTGCGGACTTTGGCCAAACTAAAAACCTGAAATCCACCAGAATCAGTAAGCATTGGGCCTTTTCGGTTGGCAAACTTATGTAACCCACCAAGCTTAGCAATAACATCCTCACCCGGTGCAAGATGAAGATGATAAGTATTTGCTAGAACCACCTGAACACCCGTTTTAACAACTTGTTCGGGAGTTAAGAGCTTAACCGCGCCTCTTGTACCATCGGGCATGAAAGTAGGCGTAAGCACTTTACCGGCGCGAGTGCTAAGTTCACCACTCCTAACATTACTGGTCGTTGTTTTAAGTACAAAACTCATATTTGCTCTATTGTAGCGTAATAAACACCTTAGACCTAGTAAATATGTGCTTAAGCTAATCTGTTAGAGTATTGACTTTTTTACTTACTTATGTTAGCATTAGCGGGTTAATCGGGAGGCGCTCATTTTTGAGTACCATTTCAAAGAGTTCTCTCGGGGCATTTAAACTCTTTTACGAAGAGATTAAACCCCCAAAGAACCACGTAAGTCGTATACGACGCGTCCGCCCTGCAACTGCAAAGTAGCTGGGTCGACGAAAGTCCTAGGGATATAGACCTAGGACTTTTTATTTCTCCACAAATAATCACAAGTTATCCACTAGCATTTTTGATAGCTGTATGTCAATATATTGTCATGGTTTCACAAATAAGCATTAATTTTGCATATACAAAAAATAAATCATGAACTGCATTTACTGTGGTGGCAAAACACATGTTTTTAACTCTAGGTTACAGAATAGGTCAAATAACATATGGCGTAGAAGAAGATGTGACGAATGTGAGGCCAATTTTACCTCTATAGAAAAGCTTGATCTTGGATCATCGATCAGCGTATTGAAGTCAGATGGTTCTCTTGAGCCGTTTTCTAGTGATAAATTGTTAATTAGCATAGATGATAGCCTGCGTCACAGAAAAAGCCATATAAGTGATGCTACGGCCCTCACGAAGACAATTATTGATCACATTCTTGGTGCATCTTCAGATGCTGTAGTTGCAGCTTCTACAATCCAGGATATTTCAACCAAAATCCTAAATAGATTCGATAATGTCGCATCCGTTCATTACAAAGCTTATTATTCTAAGAGTTAGTCATTATCTGTTTTTACGTGCTTGATAGTAGCATCAAACGTATTTAAGTACCGTTTGAAGATAAGTCTTGTCTGTGAATTAAGTGCGGCAAATGAACTAAATACAATTGTTGTAATTGGGAGAAGTACCCATTGCAGAACCATAAATATGTTTCTATGAGCCTTATAACGTTTTGGCTTTGGGGGCAAAACCTTAAAGCTAAGAAATAGGGTTATAAATATCCCTATCATAGCAACAGTTTGTATTCTACTAACCAGAATTGGTAACTGGTTAGCAACATAGTCGTCGGGATTAAATAAAAGTGGTATAAACGCTGCTAGCGCAAGAATAAGAGGCGCGGTTGCCCAACTGACATGCCCCTCGAGTAATCGTAGAAATTTAAACGTAACATCAACCTTTGAGATTTTATTTTTGGTAAAGAACCCTTTCTCGGCAACGTACGCAACGTCAGAGGCTCCATAAGCCCACCGTCTAAGCTGAATAAACTGTTCTTTGATGGTCTTACGATATGTTGGAGCTAATACCGCATCTTGAAAAACCGAAACATACATAGGGTAAACATCGTATTTACCCTCGAATGCAAAATATGATCTCCAAAACTGGTGACCGTCTTCTACAACGGTTCTGGCACTAAGGTAGTCGGTCTCTATCAAACCCTGCATGCTTTGAGCATGAGAAGCAAAGTTTCTGATCATATGGGGCCGCATTGATATAACCACATTCCAAAAAGAATTACCGGTCGCAATGACCCTCATTAGCGCAGGTGCATCCCAAATATTGTTAGTGTATATAGGTACCGGTTGATAAGATGCACGAACCGGATTAATTGTTGATGCTACCATGTAAGTTAAAACCCCAAAATAATTGGGATGCGGTCGATTATCTGCATCAAACATCGTAACAATTACTTGTTTAGGGTCAATATTCTCTTCATCTAAGTACTCTTTGAGACGTCTGCAACCCCAATTTCCGTTCGGCCCCTTACCTTTTACTTCGTTTAATAAATCCTTAGGATGTTTGGTAGCAATCGCATGGCGAAAATACTTGCCATACTCTTTGACTAGATCCTTGCACTCCTTCTCAATATGCTCACCAGCTCTTTCCTCATAGGTCAAAACAAATATAGTTTTTTTAATATCAAATTTTGAATCAATTATATATTTTATTGTCGGCTCTAAAATGGCCCTACCATCTGTATGAGTTGGGATAATAATTGCATGGATTACCTCACTTGGTTTTAGCAAAGCAGGTGTTTCTTGCAAACGCCTTATATTGTCTACGTGCCATTTAGGAGCGCTAGATCTATCAGGGATTTCCATTGCTTCAAGCTCATCAATAAAAACACTCCAATCATATCGTTGATACTTTTGTAGTCTGTGCCAACCTTGCAGAACTCTTATGTTTAATCCTACAGCTCTAGCAAACCACATTAGGAAGAAAGCCAAAATAAACAGTGCTGTAACTGCGGCATTTATTTCACTCATAACAAAAGGAAATGCCAGGATGCTCCAGCTCAATGCTCCGGGTAATATCTCAAAAAATCTATAGCGTTTTGTTTTTTCACTATCAAGAGGAATTTCAAGCTCTTTTACATTCATGATTACTACTGTCTAATTAATAAAGCGTTACTAACAATCAGAGAAAGAATCACCAGCAAAAGCCCCATACACAATACAGTTATCGCATAGTAACGTTTAGTTGAGTAAATCTTTATACTAATGATAATATTTAGAACCGTTACTATAAATCCAAAAAGTATAAAATTTATATATGGGATTGGCGAAGTATCATATGTATATCCGCTAAGACCTAAATTTGGTCGATACTGAACTAGATTTAATTTACCACCACTTGTTATTCCAAGCAGAACAAGAACCAACTGTAAAAACGCCAAAAAGACCGTGACACTGATGAGCAACAAAACTATTCGATCATGAAAATATTTCTTTGGTACGTGCATGTTTGAACTAATTATATGTTTTTAGTAAATGATTTTCTAGACATATGAGCTAAATAAACCAGTAATTTATGACACCGAATGTTACAACAGCAGTTATGAATAGGGTGGTAATAAATATCCCGACTTGGCTTGCTTCCTTCCACGCCCTCCAACTTGAATATAGCCAGAATATCTGAGCAAGCAAGTTAAAGATAAGCCCAAGTTCTGGTCTTTTAAAAGATGTTAGGCCAAATCCTAGTATGGTTAATATTGGTAGCAGTACTTGGGTTAATTTGTTAAAAATTGTGCTGTCGGGCTTTTGCTTTAGTTCAGCCGTGCTCTCTGATTGCATGTTTATTACTCCTTATATTTGGTGCGGAATGCGAGAATCAAACTCGCACTTCTTGCTTGGGAAGCAAGCGTACTATCACTATACTAATCCCGCATATTAATGATGTAAATTATAGTATATCTGAAATGGCATCACTCATTCTTTGATAATCTGCTTCTAGATCAACCCCTTCAAGTTCGACTATAACATCTGCTGCTGCCTCATAAAATGAACGTCGATATTCTGCCAATCCGACCAATCCTGGCATGCCTATTAGTACAATGTTCTCCATGACTTTTTTGGAGCCGAGAATGGGACTCGAACCCACGACCTGCTCGTTACGAATGAGCTGCTCTACCAGCTGAGCTATCTCGGCACAAAATTACCGAATAATTATAACAAAGCAACTAGTGCAGACCGACATCTCGTCGAATTTGGCGCCCTTGTTGTGGTGTCGCAACCGGTTCTGGTGTAGAGGTTAATGGTGCCGGTTCGAGAGTGGTATCCACTGCTTGAACTGGAACATACTGTTCTTGGACAACATTTTGTCTATTTCCCAGCAGCGTCTGATAACCACCGTTCATAAAAGCTTTGATTAGACTATCTAGAACTAATCTATCTGGTGAATTTGCAGGATCTACATCAAAAAAATGCCCTCGACTAGGTTCTTGGGACACATCACTTTCTGCAGCTCTTTCCTCAAGAAATTTAAGTAAAAGGTCACGATTAAGAACCTCATCTCCACTAAGCATACGTTCATCTGCCATTTATAAAATTATATCACCTTTGCACATTTTTGTAAATTTTAGATTGCTTTTTGCCCCTGTTCTTGCTATCATCGGCTTTGTCTAATGACAAATGCGGGCTCGTGGTGTAGATGGCCTAACATGCCTCCCTGTCACGGAGGAGATCGCCGGTTCGAATCCGGTCGGGCCCGCCAGAACAGTAAGTTAATATCCCCTGTCCCAAGGGGATTTTTTGTTATCATTATTTTATGACCAATAAACCTATAAAGATGCAGGGATTAGGAAATACGTTTGTGTTCTTTCTGGGTCCTTATTCACCAAGCACAAATGAAGTAATTAAACACTGTGAAACAAATCATGTAGATGGCCTGATAGTAGTAACACCCCTAGAAAAAAAGTTAGTGAGAATGAAATACTGGAACAGTGATGGTTCGTCGGCTGAAATGTGCGGGAATGGGCTGCGCTGCCTGACACGTTTTGCTGTCGACAATAATTTAGTTAACCCCGGGGCGTTCACCGTAAAAACTGATGCTGGAAAACTAAAAGTATCTTGGAATGACAAGAACGCTAATAGAATTGAAGTTCAAGTTGGAAGAGTTAAAGTGGATAAAAAAGTTATAGAACTTTATGGCTATGAGTTTGTTACTGCGAATGTTGGCAACCCACATGCTATCACCTTAGTTGATAACATCGAATTGGCTCCTGTTAAAAAAATCGGTCCAAAGGTAGAACATGATA
Source organism: Candidatus Saccharimonadota bacterium (assembly GCA_020428005.1). Classification (GTDB taxonomy): domain Bacteria; phylum Patescibacteriota; class Saccharimonadia; order Saccharimonadales; family JACQNP01; genus JAGQNP01. The sequence goes on along the minus strand of JAGQNP010000002.1, from coordinate 19,010 downwards.
CATATTTCCCAAAACGGACTAACGTAGAATTCGTAGAAATAGATTCACCTCACGACATTAGTATGCGTATCTGGGAACGTGGTGTCGGTGAAACACTGGCCTGTGGAACTGGAATGGTATCCGCTGCAGAAGCATGCGTAAACAAAAGGTTGGCAACCTATCCCCTAGATATTCATGTTCCAGGTGGTACAGCACGGATTTGGGTTGATAAAGCTGGTTTTTCAGTAATGCGTGGGCCAGCAGAATATATAGATTAGGTAAAAACTAAAAACAGTACCTTCATTGGCGTGGGGGCATAGCTGGTGACTTTGGGCCAGCAGAACCACCTTGCTGATTAGGACCTTGGGGTAATGTTCCGCCAGATTGTGCTCCGCCCTCACCAGAAGAAAGTCCATCAACTGTCGGTTCACCTCTGTAGCAACTTACCGTATATGGAAAATCCTGGGTCATGTGATAGTGATATATCTCCCTACTTTCACCGTTCCAATCAATAACATGTGTATGTCCATGGCATTCGTCTAGGTCTTTAGTTGAAAGTTCAACACCACCCTCACCCTTGAGGCCAAATATACCGAACCCATCAAATGCATATCCTAACAGTGAGGAATGTTCACCATCACCAGAGTCATCCTTAAAACAGCTACTGTAACCGTGATAATGGTAATAACTACCAGCCTGAGGATGGCCTTGGCACGAATCTTGTACTTCAGTCGCGACTGCATCACGGCCACCTGCATCAAATGCACTAAAAATTAGTACACCAGTCGTAGCAATACCAACCTCACCCCCAACGCACTTAGGTGAACTCAATCTACTGGGGTTGAGTGGTACCTGAAACTTTATTGACTGCTTAGCAATGCTGTTTGGATTCCTATCGTATTGGTAGGCGTCATCCGAACTAGCTATTGGGAATGTGCCTGTACGATGTCCGTGTGGTAGATCGGCACTTGCAATAGAACGATATTCTCCGTTAGAATCTGAATTCCAAAAAGCATCTGGCCAGTCGACATCACCATCGACAGATATTTTACGAGTTAAATCCCAAGTACCAGACTCGGTATCAATCCAAGGACCCTGTTGAAAGGCTCCTCCACCGTTAAATGAAGTTTGGCACGAGTACACATAGCCAGCCTTAGGTGATGAGGAATACTTGTTGTCGCCCAGTGGTAACTTCGTGTAGTCAATTGTCGTCACGTGATGTTCATCTGATTCGACTTTTTCAGTATTGATTGATAAATCTTTACCGTTCTGGCCATCAGATTTGTTGTGCCTTAATAAGATATAGGTGATAGAAAAAACGAAAATAATAAACATTGCAGGAACCACAAATATGAGAACTTTTTTTAGCTTCTGTTTGCGACTTACATCTTGATGTATTGTCTCTGGTTGCTCGTTAAGCGCTGGTTCCATAGATATATAAAAAGTATACCAAATAGTACATTTGCTATACTGCACTTTCGCTTATGCTTAATTTGTAATAGAGTAGTAGTTAAGTATATTAGGGAGATTTAAATGCAACCGGACCAAAACCAACCACAAATGCCAAACATTAACCCTGTTCAACCAGTTGGGTCAGAGCCACCACAACAACCTACGACAGATCCAGGACAGCCCACAGTCGCACCACCTAACCCTATTCAACCCGAATCACAGTCTCAGACAATGCCGGAACAGCCTATTCAGGCCCCTACCACGACAGATCCAATGCAATCTAGTACTGTAATGCCGCAGGCAGATCAACAATCCGCGCCAACCCAAGAAATGCAACAACCAATACAACCGACAGGTATCGTCCAACCGCCCTCGCAATCAACTAATCCAATGCAACCAGGCTATGTACCTCCAGCAAATTCACCTGGCATGGCTAATATGAGTTCAACCAACCTACCCAAAGAAAATTTCTTAAAATCATCAAAATTAAGAATACTTATAGTTTTAGTAGTAATCTTGGTTAGTGTTACAGGTATTGGCATACTTGTAAAAGATACTCTGTTCTCGGGCAGCAAAATAACAGTAAGTGATTTAGTTGAAGAAACCTCGGACGGGGTTAAGTTTAAACACCCTAAACAGTGGTCAAAAATAGAGGATAAAGACTTTGACATTGCTTATACCGAGGGAGGCAAAAAAATTGATGATAGTGACCAAGGTATGGGAATTATCAGTGAGAGTATCGGTGTTGATTTTGAGAGTTTAACTGATTCACAAAAAACTCAGCTAGATGAAGCTCTAAAAAAGCAATTTGCCGACCCGCAAGCTTTTAGTGGTGATGGCTGTGAAGAAATCACAAAGTCTGAGATAAACAAGACTGAGCATGATAACTATCCACTCGCTTATAGAATTGAAGTTGACTGCGGTAAATACACCAATCGTAACGTAAAAGGTAAAATGGTCGCAATCCTAGGTGTTAAGGGTCGCAATATGGACATATTAGCTGTTGTAGCCATCGACAAGACTTGGGATAAAAGTGGCGATGCATTTAATGACATTCTTGACACCTTCGATCACGAATAGATTAAGTTAAATTGCTATTGCTTTATTTGCTATTTTGATGTATAATTAGCGTATGTTTTTGGTGAGTTTAGAGGCTATACATGAGTGGCACGCACTAGAAGCTAATCGTGTTGCCGTTGAATTAGGTGACCTGGTTTCTGAGCATGACCTTGGTACTGCTGTAATAGATGATCAGGGTGAAATTATCTCAGATATGAATATCGAGGCAATTAGTGATCCAAATGTAGCATATGAGCTTGGTTTGTTGGCTGGACAAAAGATGGCTTTGAATGGCCTTGCCATTTTCTTAAATGGCCAAGATAAAAAAGAAGAATGAATATTATAAGATTTAATCTTTGACATAAGATTGACTTTTTTTGTATTTTTTGTTATTATTACTCTTGTAAATTAGTAAAACAAAAATGTCAGAAATACCTCAACCAGACCAAAGTGAATTTGTCGCACAAACAGAAGTCTTGCAAAGACAGATTGACGCAGAAAAAGCCGCACAGATTGGTTCTATTATTTTTGGGCCAACTATTGAAATTGAATTACCCACTCAAGAACAACCTAAAATAGGTGACTCCCTACCCAGCGAAACACCAGTTGATAAATCAAACGTTGCACAGGGCTATTTGGATGCTATGGATGCTGGTGAAATGTCAGCACCAACAAAGCCAGAAAAAGTTCAAAGCCAAATTGATGAGGCATGGGATAATCACTTGGGTGCAGGTGCAGGTACACATGCAGAGCAAGCTAGAGCTGAGGTTGAAGCTGCATACTCCGAAATCGAAACAGAAGCCGAAGCCCAAATCGAAGATTCGATGAAAGACAAGCTAACTGGACTAAAAAACCGAGAGGCTCTGGAATTACTAGTTAGTAAAACTGGAGTAGAAGGCATAAGTGGAGTGGCTTTGGTTGACTTGAATGATTTTAAGGGAGCAAATGACAATTTTGGCCACCGAAGAGGTGATGAGGTATTACAACGGTTTGCTGAATTAGCCCAGAAACGACTAGCCGGTGACGAGAAAATGCCTGGTAGTGATCTGGGCGAAATCTTCAGAACTGGTGGTGACGAGTTCGCTATCGCCTTTTATGGTGGAAGAAAGCGTGAAGATATAGAGCAAGCAATAAGTGATATAGAACTGGGCACTTCACAGATATCGTTTGGCCCACAAGATGAACCACTACCTGAGGCTAAGAGAACCAGTTGGACAGCTGGCGCAAGTATTGGATTCGCACCTAGCAATGAGTTTCACGACCTAAGCGGTGGTCTAGCAATTGCTGACCAAGATATGTTCGCACGTAAAGAAGCTAGTAGACCTGAAGGATACGTAGGAAGAGAACCTAACATCAACGTAGAAATAAAGCCCGCTAATTCTTAACGTATGCTCTGGTTGGTTGTTGTTCTTTAAGGTTATTTAAATAATCGTTAACATCTTTAAAATTGAACTCAATGATTGCTCCACGAACCTTGTCACCATTGGTTTCTATATTCTTAACTATCACCAACTTGTAGCCAGTGTTTACGATCTCAGAAGTCTCACCCGGCTTTAGCTTGAACAAAGCATTTACAACATATGGGTTTACTACCTTACTAGAACGATCGACTGGAAACCCAAATTCACCTCCGTTGGCTTTAGTGTTCTCATCATCTGAGTAGTTTTTAGCAACTTCCGAAAAGTCAGCACCCCCCTTAATCTCGGCCAATGCCTTACTCGCTCTGTCTTGGTTCTCGGTGTCTAGACTCGATAACAGCTTCTGAGCTAACATTTCTTGTTTCAGGCTGCGTTTGAAGTCGTCGATAGTCCAACCCCAAAAATCGGCCAAAACATCTTCAAATACCCTGTCACTATTACCTAATCGATTTTGTTCCCTGAGCAAAGCAACTTGTTGATCAACTTCATCTGATGAAACTGTAATATTACTTTGCTTTGCTAGTTTCTTTATATAAGCATCGTTGATGACCTTGTTTAGTGCATCTTGTTTAAAACGATCTAGTTGTTCTTTGTTTTTTGGGTCATCAAAATCTAGTTTGCCCTGTGTCTCGTAATAATGGACATACCTTCTGAGCTCGAATAGATAATTCTCATATGACACAAACTCCCTGCCAATGCGCGCTATAGGAAATGGTATAACCTGAGTTACTTTGTAAGTAAAAGTTGAGTGAGACTTAAACTTATAAAGTGCCAGTGTTGTGTAGCCAACAAAGGCTACAAAGGCTGCAATAAATAAAGTTATAGAAACTATAACTATACGATGCTTTGAGTGCTGTAAAGGATATATATACTTACGAGCATTTCCAATAACTTCTTCCCTGTGTTCGGCAACAGTTTTATTGGTAACTCGTCCGACAGACTCGCCTGTTTCTAAGGGAGTTTTTTTGCGGTCTTTTATCTTTTGTTGAAGTTTATTCTTCTTCGCTTTGATCTTCTTGAGCATCTAAATCCTTACTTTTTGCTGGAAAATTCTTCAGAATAATACCTTGTTCTCGCAGTATATTTATCATTTTCTTCTGTATCTTTGCTGGGTGGTGCAAGTTATGTATAGTCAAATCCCCCAGATACGTCTGCATTAATATCGTACCATAACCTAGGATAGTTTCCTGAAAACCAGCAACTTCATAGTTAACCATCTGAATCTGATTGATACCTATGTCGACAACGCTACGATGGAACAAACCCTTTTGAGTTATTTGGATGAATCTTTGGTCTGTCATGATAAAAACACTGTAATACCAATTTATCCAAGATGGAAAAAATAAAAGAAATCCTAACAGACAACCTAATGCTAGCCCACCCCAGAACCAACCAAAGCCTAGGTCTGGTTTTACAGCAGCTGGAATAACGCCTAAAAGTGGCCCCAGAGAACCCAAGACTAAGCCCAACCGCATAACTATGGGGTGTTTTCTAAATACAAATAGTACTTCTTCATCTTCAAACTGATCTTCAAAGTACTGAACTGGCATAAGCTTTATTCTAACAGATTGGGTTGTAATCTAATATGTGGTATCCCCAAACGGATTCGAACCGCTATCTGCTCCTTAGGACGGAGTTATTCTATCCATTGAACTATGGGGACACACGCTAAAAGAGAAAGTTAAACTTCTCTTTCCGTGACATTATATCCTATGATTATTTCTTTTTGCGCTTTTCAGCTTGAGTGTAAACATCATGAACAGTTTTGTATTCATACTGTTCGTTCTCTGCAAACCAATGTGATATTTCTTTCTTAGCTTCTTTTGGATCACCAGAAGCATGAATAAGGTTTGGTATGCCCACACCTATTCCATTAGCGTAATCAAAGCTCATATGAGCATAATCACCCCTGATTGTTCCTGGCAGGGCAGCCTTAGGCTCGGTTGTTCCAACCATTTTTCGGACCAATGCCACTGCCTCTATTCCCTCAAGAACAGCTGCAATAACTGGACCGTCCTGCATAAACTCTAGAGTTACATCAAATGCCTCTTGACCACGACGTGAAATCATCTCGCCAATATTTTCATAGTGTTCATAATAGTGTTCATAATCAGGTTCGAGCATTTTCATAGCGACAATTTTTAGTCCAGCCTTTTCAAACCTGGTCAATATTTCGCCAACAATCCCCCGTTTTAGTGCATCAGGTTTTAGTATTATCAGTGTCTTTTCCATTTGAATCCTTATGTTATTCAATGTCTATTCTAACAGAGATAATAAGTTTATTGAATATCAATTTTAATGTCGTACAATAATAGTTGTTATGTTATTTTCGAAAGCCCGTACCGATTTTTTGGAATACCTAGAAATTGAACAAAATCGATCACAAAAGACTATTGCTAACTATGATCACTATTTAACCAGGCTGATAGATTTTGCTGGTGACATAAAAGTATCGGACATTGATAACGAGATGGTTCGTAAATGGCGATTATGGCTTAACAGACTTGGCACAAATACTAATGACGAACTCCAGAAAAACACCTTGAACTATCACCTTATTGCACTTAGAAGCTTCTTAAAATTTTGTACTAAGCGCGATATTAAATGCCTATCACCAGAAAAGATCGAACTTGCTAAAACCGCTCGTAAGCAAGTTACTTTCCTAAACCCCGAAGAAGTTGAGAGATTATTTGCTCAGCCGAAAGTTGAAACCATTAACGGACTACGTGACCGAGCTATTCTAGAGTTACTATTTAGTAGTGGTTTGCGTGTTTCTGAGCTTGTTGGCTTAGATAAAGATCATGTTAATATCAAGCGACGAGAATTTATGGTACGTGGTAAGGGACAAAAAGATCGTCCAATCTTTATTAGCGAAGATGCAGCCTATTGGATACAAAAGTATCTAGATAAGCGAACCGACACTGTAAAACCTCTATTTATAAGGTACAGTGGGCGCAAAACAGTAGATTTGAGCGGAAACTATCACAGGTTAACAGCCAGAAGCGTACAACGATTAGTGGCTCGCTATGCCCTACTAGCCGGAATAACCAAGCATGTTAGTCCTCACACCTTAAGACACAGTTATGCTACTGATTTACTTATGAACGGAGCTGATTTACGTTCTGTGCAGGCTATGTTAGGCCACAGCAACATTTCAACGACACAAATATATACCCACGTTACAGACCCACACTTAAAGGCAGTCCACGAAAAATTCCACCGAAAGAATAACTAAGGCTGTGTTGGGTTACAAATATTTTGATTCTGCGAGTTATTAACATTTGGATTAAAGCTTCCTGGTATCGGCTCGTAATCAGCTCCGGCTGATCCCGAGGCTGTTGATGGCCAAACATTCAACCTTTTACAAATTGTATCTGTTGTCTCAATAGCAAATTCTGGGTAATCAAACTGTTTCTTGATTGGAACAGTGACCTGTAGTCTACGCACAACATCGGCAGCCTTGCCTGTGACATCTATCAAAGCCTGAGCTCCAGAGAGTTCAACCTGATTACCACCAGCAAATGCGGTAACGGTTACTATTGAACTAGCATATATAGATCGAATTCTTAGGTAAAAATCCCCTGAACCTGAAACACCCAGACTATCTAGACTTACGTTACAATACTGAGGAGTACTAGATGTATTGCACTTTCCATCAATAAATAACTGCTGGTTGGCCTCTGAACCCTCATAATTTACTGCATTCGGCCCAGAAGTACTCTCATGCTGCGGATATAAGAAAAACGTTCTAATTTTTCCAGTCAAATTTGCTCTATCTAAGCTCGACGCCGGTATAAGATCAACTCTCAGTAATGAAGTTCTGCCTTCTGGCGGGCTATTATATGTGTCCCATTCATTTTGACTAAGAAGATTGTGCTTTGCCCCACCGACACTACCAAGCAAAAACTGATTTCCACCTTCCTTACGTTGCCAACTTATTTTAATGCTAGTTACATCAGCATTGCCATCTATTGGCACTATTACCGATCTGTCGGTACCAAGCGGATCAAATATTAACTTATCGGGTGTTGGGTCAACTAATAAACAACTATACTCGACGCCTGGCCCTAGGTTAGAGCCTCCAGGAAATCCTACTGGCAAGGATCCACATGTAGATATCTCGGAAGTGTTGCCAGCCTTAACCCATTCTATGGCATCATTAATACCTGATTCGGCAGCATAATAAGCCTGGGTGCTCAATTGTCGATCAAGCGACTGTCGTTGATCACGTCTTATAACTGCAGCAAATCCTATTGTTATTAGACTTACGATAGCAATAATTATCACTGTTACTGTGATAGCTATCATCCCCCGTTCGTCTTCTAATTTGATATTAATTTTGCTCATGTTTATATCTCTATTCTATACGCTTATAAACATTAGTAAATAGATCCGATCCAGCACACCATTGTGAGCCGACAATCTCTGCGCCACACCGCCAAACCGATCCATCAGATTGCACTAGATCATCAGCACCAGTTAGACCAAAAACTCTTAGGTTATAGGAACGTTGAGTACCAGTTGCACCAATCGATGTAGAAGTTAATGACATATCAGATAGCATCATTCCAGGAGACAATAATTCTGTTCCATCAGGAGTTGGGTTAGGTATGGTCAGATTAGCTGGTGTACAAACTGATCCACCATTATCAACCCATAAAACATGCCTTACTCTTTTAGTATTATTTAGGCCGGCTACTACAGTGCCATCAAGTGTTTCGTCTAGAAATGCACCAGTGGTGTAAGTGTAGCGCTTACTTCCGATACAAAAAACTTCGACACTAACCTGCTCGCCAGTTGATGGTTGATTTTCGGGAGCTACACCTGTTATTACTCCAGCACCCTCGAGCTGAATCGGCCTACTTATTTCATCAATGACATTTCGTACGACTTCTCGGTTCTTCGATGCGACAACACCGCGATAATACATGCGTCCAACTTGAATAATAGTAGTGGCCCCAATTAGCAATATTATCGAGAATACTGCGGTAGCAATTAGTAGTTCCAAAATTGTAAATCCAGTTTGGTTTTGATGTTTCATTTAATAAACCCTGTAATACATTATTAACTGATCCTGCCCACTTCCACTACCGGTAGCACTATCCCAATCTATCTGCACAGTAATAAGATGTCCGGAGCTATCGTATGTATCGGTCACTCGATATAGATTGTTGTACGTACAATGCCCCATTGATACATCTTCAATAGCATTTGTTGCAGTAACGCAAAAATTTCCTGCCGGAACTAAGCTACTGAGGTCTGATGAGTTAGAGAAACCTTTCAATCGCTCTAACTGACCTTCGGCCACCTTAGACGCCTCTACTCTTTCCTGTGATTGCTGAGATTGTTTAAGACTTCTGGTGGCGATACCGTAGGCTAAACCGATAACCATGCTAATAACAGCCAAAGATATCATGACTTCTACAATTGTGTCACCTGATTGTCTCCTGTTATTCATCTAGCACCCCTCTGCTTCGGCTTGATCATTAAAAACTGACTGGGTGCTTAACGAACTACCGTTGGAGCCAATTATTATTGCACCAACTTGGTTGTCGTATTCACCATCCATACAGATAATTATACCTTCTGCTACACCAGAAGGTGCAGTAGAAATATTAGATTCTATGTTGCTTATTACATTGTCTTGCGTCGTGCCTAAATTAACACCAGCAAGCCTTTTTATATCAGTTGTATACGACCCAGTAACCGTCAATCCACTACCACCACTAAAATTAGCGATAAAGCCTAACGCCATCGGGGCTTTTGTAATATCTCCACGCCTGAATACCTCAGTAATTTTTATCCCATATTTTGTTGGATAATGGTCTGTTATGTCTATCGGGCCTAGAGGAGCGGTGGGATTTCTTACCACCCTGGGCTTTGCTTCTGCTAGTGATTCAACATCCACCTGAGCTAGTGCGCCACTATTCTTTTTACGATTACCCGCAAGTGTATAAATGTCAATTTCGTCACAATGTGATGTGTCAGATATTGGATGCTCACACTCTCCGCTGATGTTTCTACCAAAATGTATAACACGACCCACAAATATGCATTCCTCGTTAGTTCCTAGGGTATTACCACCAGTAGCGTTGGTGAAAGTTGGACCAGTGAGTGGATTGCTAACGCATTTGAAGTCCTGGGTGTTCGGAAAGTACCCGGTTGCAACATCGTTAGCAACATCCTGAATTTTCTGCTCGAGATCTCTAACACTCTGTGTAAATTGTGTTCTTTGTTGCTGTCCTTGAAAAGCGCCATATGCTATAGCAAAAAGCCCAATAGTAATAACTAAAAATAATGTTACTTCTAAGATGGTGAACCCACCCGCTCTTGATTGAGCTCTCATGATGAGAATTATAGCATAAGCAGTTATTTATTATTAGAGGTAAATGTAGTTTTTTAGCCACTGCAATAGAGTGTCGCTATAAACAATGACTACATAACTTGCTAACAGCAGAAACGGACCAAATGGAATATGTGCCCCTTGTTTGTACTTGCCAGTAATCATTAGGATAATAGCGTAGAGACAACCCAGTACTGATGAAACAAATAGCATAATCAACCCATTTACAGGTTTTAGTAGAAACAATCCCAACACCAGACCAAGCTTTACATCACCACCCCCTATCCATTTGCCTTTGGATAATTGGAACAAAACGTAAAATAATCCCCCAGAGACACCTATGGACAATACGAGTTGAAGCAAAAACTGATATTTTTCAGTAGTATCTAGTAAATTCAACGATGCAAATAATAATCCCTGAACAGCCAATATTCTAACTAGCCTATCGGGTAGAAACATCCACTTAAAATCATATACACTCAGCGCCATTCCAATAACCAGACCAGATAGAAATACCAAATACATCAATATATGCAAGATCGAGCCTTGCAAGCTCATTGACCAATAGCAGTAGGAAATTATGAACAAAGTGGCAGTTAGGATCTCTACAACCGGATATTGCCATGATATCTGCTTTTTGCAGTAACGGCATTTACCGAATAAGCTTAACCAGCTAATAACAGGAATCAGGTCTTTTGCAGCTAATTCATGCTTGCAATTTGGGCACATGGAACGACCTTTTGTTATAGATAACTTTTTACTCGGTTTCTTTGATTTTGATTGCTCGTGAAGTCGCCAGACAAGAGCGTTCACAAAGCTTCCTAAAGACAGGCCAAAAATAAGCAAAAGGATTATTATCATTTTCTATACTATAGCAAAAAGCGACTCAAATGAGCCGCTTTTTGAAACTTAATCCTTAATCCTATGTCTCAGTACACTGCACAGTAACGTTTGTACCAGTACCTTCAACAGCATAAACAATCACAAAGTTTCTAGGTGTTGCACCAGTGGTAGTAAGTACATCTGATCCACCTGAATTGATTGCAAAGTTAGTATTAGCAGTGCCAGTTGGAGTATTACCAGTACACTTAGCACCATTACGGAAATACACTCTAGCTGTGTCGATATTCGCAAGGTCACCCGCACCAGCTGCTGTAACGTTATACGTAACTGCACCGTTGTAATATCCCTGAACAGCTGTGGCAGTACCTGGTTCGGTAGTTATATTAGATACGTTACCATTGGCATTATTTAGTGCTTCGGTTACGGCTGCGCCATAATTAGCAACGAAATCTTTTCTTTGTGTATTCCTACTATTCCTCTGAAGTGCTGGAATAGCCAAGAATACAATCAACAGTATCAAACCAGCTATAGCTAGCACGATCATGACTTCGACTATAGTGAAGCCTTCATCTCTTTTCCTTAGTTCTTGTAGTTTGTTTAGCATTTGCAAATGCCCCCTTTGCATTTATTGTTTAACGCTTATGTTTAGGATATTACATATAATTTTATCAAAAAGCAACTCCTAACCGACAACGTTTTTCCCCACTAGTCCATAGATAGGTAACAGAATCGCCGCTACGACTATAAAAGCCATGATTCCTAGAATAACCATCATTAGCGGTTCGATGATGGTTGATATAGTTTTAATCTGTTCGTCTACTTCCTTTTCGTAATAACTTGCTGTCTTGTCTAACATTTGCTCTAGCGAGCCTGATTCCTCACCAATCTTGAGCATATTCGGTACAAGCTCCAGGAAGAAGGGGTCACCCGTCAGGGCATCAGATAACGACTTACCTGCTTTAACCTTTTCGGTAGCTTTCTTAATTGAATTCTCTATATGAACATTGTTCACAGATCTACCGACAATTTCCAAAGTCTGTATTAGTGGCACACCCGCCGCAACCAGTGTTTGTCCAGTCCTAGCAAAACGTGCCATATAAAGCTTCATAAACAACTCACCAAACGGCCAAGCACGCATCTTGATTCGATCGATAACGAGCTTGCCGTCACCAGTCCTAGCCCATTTAGAAGTCAAGAATCCAATTACTCCAAGAATAATTATTACTACATACCAATATTTTCTTGAGAAGTTTGATACCGCCAATAAGATTCTAGTCAACAAGGGTAGCTCGGCACCCTTAATTCCATTATATATTTCACCAACTTGCGGCAATACCTTGATAATCATAAAACCAACGACTAACACCATGACTGCTAGCACAATAAGTGGGTAGATCATTGCTCCCCGAACTTTGCTCATAATTTCAGCATCTTTTTCTTGCTGATCAGCTAATCTCTCAAGTGCCTTATCCAAAGTACCGGAAGCTTCACCAGCAGCTACAAGATTTATAAATATGGCATTGAAAGTATCTGGATGTTTAGCCAGCGAATCAGAGAAAGACCTACCAGCCTCTACATCGGCAATAACAACGTTGATAATTGCTTGAAAGCTCTTGTTCTGCGTTTGTTTAGCTACGTTTCGAAGACTTTGTACAAGTGGCAGACCTGCGTTAATCAAGGTAGAAAGTTGTCTAGAAAACAGAACTTTGTCTTTAATCTTTACACGCTTTCTCCTACCACCACCAAACATTGATACTTGTTCATGAATAGAAATATCTAAGGGGACTAAGCCGTTCTGCTTGATTAGTTTTGCAGCTGCATGTTCGTTATCAGCCTGAACCTCAGAGTTAACCTTTTCACCGGTCTTTGGATCACGCGCTGTATAGTGATAAGTTAGCATTCTAGCCTCTCATCAACCTATCTAGTTCATCTAAATCAACAGCAAAGTTGCGTGCTTCATCATAGCTGATTGTACCGTTATGAATTAGACTTACCAGTGTCTTGTCCATAGACTGCATACCGAATTCCGCTCCGGTCTGTATTACAGCTTCAAGTTGGTGACTCTTGCCTTCACGGATAATGTTACGCACAGCTGGTGTAGCAACCATAATTTCGGCAGCCGCAACACGACCACCACCGATAGTTGGAACAAGTCGTTGAGAACAAATTGCCATCAAAATATTAGCTAACTGAGCCCTAATCTGGGGCTGCTGGTGAGGCGGGAAAACATCAATCATACGATCAATACTTTGAGCTGCTGAGTTGGTGTGAAGAGTTGCAAAGACCAAGTGCCCTGTTTCTGCAATCGTAATAGCTGCTGCAATTGTCTCTAAATCACGCATCTCACCAATCAACACAACGTCAGGGTCTTGTCTCAAGCTACTTCTGAGAGCGGCTGAGAAAGAATATGTATCATAGTGAACTTCACGTTGAACAATGACTGATTTGATTGACTTATGGGTAAACTCTATCGGATCCTCAATGGTAACAATATGAGTAGCACGCTCGGCATTAATCTTATGAACGAGCGCTGCTAGAGAAGTTGACTTACCAGAACCAGTCGGTCCTGTAACTAGGACTAATCCTCTAGGGTAGTCAGCAAATTTGGTGACTACCGGAGGTAACCCCAGCTGTTCGATAGTCAATATTTCTGTGGGAATTAATCGGAGAGCTGCCGCTAGATTACCGCGCTCGTGAAATGCATTAACACGAAAACGTCCTAGATCACCAAACGCAAAGCTGAAATCAAATTCCTTGTCTTTCAAAAGAATCTGTTTCTGATCATCATCTAGAATTGCAAAAATTAGTTTTTCAACTGCTTCCTCAGTTAGAACCTCTGTGCCCGTTACGGCTACTAATGTGCCATCGACACGCAGCATCGGAGGAAGACCGACTTGAATATGCAAGTCGGAAGCTTTCTTCTTAATAACCTCCTCTAGGAGTATTTCTATTCTTGGTCCTTCTGCTGTTGCCACCCTTTTCCCCTTTTACATTACGTCCGCCGCCGCTACCCTGTTAACTTCTTGCAAGGTTGTTAAGCCTGCAATTGCTTTTAGGTAGCCGTCCTGGCGCATAGTTACCATTCCCTGTTCTGCTTGTGCAGTCTTTTGAATTTCAGAACTCGTGGCTCTCTTGATTATTAGGTTTTGAATTGCTTCAGTAATTTCAAAAACCTCGTAAAGACCCATTCGTCCCTTATAACCACCAGGTGCATCAGGCGCTTCTTTGCCCTTGGTTAAAGTATAAGCGTTTTGGGTGGCAAGAGGCAAGCTTTCATAACCTAAATCTTCGCAGACTGCTTTCAACTCCTCTTCGGTTTTGGGCAAAAGAGTACCTAGTGTTTCGCGAATAGCCTGAATCTCTCCGGCATTTGATACATATTCCTCTTTATCCGAACCATTTCTTCTAACCAACCTTTGGCCAATAACAGTATGTACAGTGCTAGCAATCAGAAAAGGTTCGATACCCATGTCTAATAGTCGTGGCAAAATACCAGCTGCAGAGTTGGTATGTAGTGTTGATAGAACTAAGTGCCCTGTAAGGGCTGCCTGAACTGCTAGCATAGCAGTCTCTCTGTCACGAATTTCACCGACCATAACCACATCTGGATCTTGTCGCAATATTGAGCGAAGTCCATTAGCAAATGTAAGTCCCACCTCAGCATTAACTTGTATTTGATTAATGCCATCCATCTTGTACTCAACTGGATCTTCCAGGGTAACAATATTTATTTCATCACTTTTAATCTCTTGAATAAGTGCATAGAGAGAAGTTGACTTACCAGAACCAGTCGGCCCAGATGTTAGTATCATCCCATTTGGACGAGCAACGCCTCTTCTAATTGTTCTAAGCGCTCTACCGTGATAACCCATATCTTCAAGCTTCAAACTTGTACCACTTTTATCAAGTAAACGAATAACAACTTGTTCACCCCAAACAACTGGTGAGATGGCGATACGAAGATCAATATCTGTATCGGCTACATGAACAGTAAATTGTCCGTCCTGAGGAATACGATGCTCATCAATTTTTAGGTTGGATAAAATTTTAATCCTAGACACCAATGGTGGTTCAGTGCTTTTTGGTAGCTTCATTATTTCTCTTAGAACACCATCTATACGACAACGAATTTTGAGTTCTTTTTCTAGTGGTTCTATATGGATGTCGCTTGCTCTATTCTTAGCTGCATATTCCAATATTGCTGATAATGCCTTACTGATTGGTGAATCTTGGACTATGGTCTTTATGTTGTTCTTTTTAGGCTTTGATCCATCTTTTACTGGCTGTTCTTCCGTCTTACCCTCTGTAGACAGCACATCAGCAACTTCCTCATCAATTTTTGATTGATATTGCTTTAGAACAAATTTAATACCCTCTTCACTCGCTGCATATACTTTTAGTGGACGTCCAATCTTGGTAGATAAATAATCGACTGCTTGGATGTTGTCTGCATCAAGCATGGCAACAACCAAACGATTCTGCATCTCACCAAGCGGGACTGCCATGTACCTTTCAGCAACTTCCTGAGATATCAACTCAAGTACTTCCTGCTCAATATATGCGTTAGACAAGTTTACATATGGCACATTATTGACTTTAGCTTGAAGTTTGGTTAGTAGCTCGTTAGTTACTAACTCACTCTTAACTATCGACGTCAGAAATGGAACTTTTTCTTGGTCAGCTTGATCATGAGCATCTTTTAGCTGTTGCTCGCTTAAATAACCGCCCTTTACGAGTTCTTGCTCGATTAAGCCTTGTGTCTCTGATGATAAGACACTCATAGTACCTTCCTATTGCTCTGTTTGTGTTGGTTGATTGTCGCCAATGGTAATAATTTGGGTTGGATTTACTGACTGGTCATTGAAGTATTGCTTATCAGGAGATTGAAAATCTGTAGAAATCTGCTCTACTTTTTTGACCTCAACATTTCTGTCGGCTTCTTTACCAAACAGTTTTTTTGATATGAATAGCGACGCAAAACCGGCGATAAAAACAACTATAGCAATCGTTATTATAAATCTCTGTTTCATTTGACTACCTCCGTAGTAACCTGGAACTCTTTCTTTGGCTGATAATAAGTCTTAGTCTCAGCGGTAGCAGTTAGACCTGTTTCATCACCACTAAAGTTAATTACTCTAATATTAACTGGGCGTACGGATCTCTCTAGCAGTGTTACAAATTCTTGAATTGCTTCTACTGATCCCCTAGCACCAAATACAATTGGAACTTCTACAACTTGCGGATCGGTATTGATTGATTGAGTAACCTCTTCATCTGTGCCTGTTGGTGTTTCTGGAGTAAAGCCTTTACCAGTAACAATTTTAGTAAAACCAGTTATGGTGCCTGGGAAGTCATAAACACTTGGCATGGAATCAAGGATTATTTTAGCATTATCGCCATCTCTATCTCCTTCCCCAGTAGATGAGCCACCTATTATATTGGTTGGCTCCGCTACAAAACTTTCATAAGAACTAATTAGCTCGTCTAGTGAACTCACATTTTGCTTGAGCTGCTTTACGGTCTGTTCTTTAGCTTTTATAACCTTCACGTTGTAACGTGCTTGTGACCAAAGAGACTGTAATGCAACTAAAGAAAAGATTAGAGTAGCAGCAGCCGCAGCAGTGGCCATTAATATCGTGCTGTTTGATTTATCAATCTGTAGATGTCTTAGAGAAATCTTGCCACCAGCCATTAGTTAGCTCCTTCCTGAGATGAATTATCAGGCGTGAATTCTATGTTTGGTTTTTCAGTATCAGAACGAGTACTGACAATGCCTGGCACTACTATTGATATCTCTTGTTTATTGTCAAATATTGCGGTGTCAAACTTTAGACCGACAGCAAAATCGGACTCACCACCATCTTTACCTGCAGAATATGACTGAAGAACAACCTCACTAAAAGATCTACCAACTATTGACTCACCTGATTTGTATTGAGCAAATTTAATAGTATCTACAAACTTGTTAATATCGTTAATATTTGCAGTGTTACCACTAATAGTCATGCTTCCTTCATCAAAATTAACAGTTACTTGTTTAATTTTTGCACCTGCAGGTAACATTTGAGCAATAAATGGCAATATTCGACTAGTAGCAGGCTTTTCAGCATGTTTTTGACTAACAACATTGAGTTGATTCTGTATTGTTAATATTTCATTAACTCCTGGACGATCATTTATATCACTTATGAGCGATTCTGTATCTTTGTTCAAATTTGTAATGTGGCGACCTTGAGCTCCCTTAACAAAGCTAAACATTAGTACGAATGCACCGATTGATGCGGCAATAACAATAAAAGATACGCTAAGGACAAGCCGCTTGATACGCTGCGTTTTTATAAATTCAAGCTTTACATCTGGCAATAGATTGAGTTGCACCATTATTGTGTCCTCTCAGCTAAGCCTGCCGCAACACCAAAGTGATTCGATATTGCTAGTAGATCGTTTTGCTTATCTTGACCGTAACTCACATTTCGCCAAGCATTACCAATCTCGACATTAACCCCTAAACGATTAGCGACAAACAATGGGAATTCAGGAAGTGCCGATGCACCACCCGTAACTATTATGTTACTGATTTTGGCGTTAGAGCTAACATAACGATTTTCGAAAAATTTAATAGATTTCTCGATGTCTGTAATCAACAGTTCGATAGTTCCAATTATTGCTTGATAAACTTGGCTTTCCAGTTTATCTTTTACAAGACCAAACTTAAATACGAACTGCTCAGCCTGATTTTGGTCAATATTAAGGTTTTGCATAGCAGCTTTAATGATTGCTTCTGATCCAGTAGGTATAGACCTTGTTACACGAGGTGCACCGTTCATCACAACCACTAGATCTGTACTCATCTTCCCAATATCTACAATTAGCTGTGGTGCTGTAGCATCTGGCGCAACAAGCGATCTACTAAGAGCAAGATTGTCTGGTTCGAACGCTACTACATTCAACCCAATTGTTTCCAACATATCTAATCTTGCTTCAATAAAGTCGTTAGGAACACTAGAAAGTAAAACCTCAACTTTTGTCTGATCTTTTGGTGAGTCACCTAGTAATGCCCAATCGATTTTTGATTCTTCTATAGGTGTTGGTATTACAGAATCTGCTTCAAATTTAATTGATTGCGCAAGTTCACTGGGAGACAATCGATCAATATCAATTACAGTAGTAAATACTCGTTGCGAAGGAATACCGACTGCCACATTTTTTGAGCCTATACCCGACTGTGACAAAACATTTTTTACAGATTCAGCTAGTTTTTGGAGATCTGCTTTAGAATCACTCAAGGCTAGCTTGGTATCTATAGGGCCAAAGGCATACCTGGCAAGAGACTTTACCGGGCCGCCGCCTGTAAGCTGAACCACACGAATGGCTGTGGTGCCAATATCTAAACCAAAGAAGTCAGAAACACCACTGATCATGCTCATCTATTAAAAGCCCTTCTGTTTGCGTTTGTAATCGTCATTACCTTCTACTTTTTTTGAGTCACTACCCACCCGGGCTTTTATATGTGGCTCATTATGGGGTAATTATAGCATAAGCTTTGTTAGAAGTTGCAACTCTTTTTACAACAAAGGCGGTAATGTTCGTATGCTATTGTATTTGCCACTTTCCAGACCACCTTGTTCTTGGAATCCAGGAGGAGTAGATAGGTACATTTCTGGGCTGAAGTTAAATACTTCAGCTATGTTGTTAGAGGCATTGGATTCGTTGTAGTCGAATGGTGGTAGGACGTTCTGGCATAGATAGTTGTCACTCCAAGTGTGGCTACTGCCACTGGTGTCTGCATCATCCCAGCTAGTTATACCAACTTTGTCACAATTGTAAGTTATGCCATCACTAGCAGGACGACCGGTAGTTGTGTAGTGAAATTCTAGAACAATATTGGTAGATTTGTAATAACATAAATAGTTATC
>JAGQNP010000029.1 GCA_020428005.1 Candidatus Saccharimonadota bacterium | reverse complement strand
TAGAACACCCTCAAACATTTTTGGGAACAAGCTGATTATATATACTTTCATTTTAATATATTATACCATAAATAAAACATCCCCGATAGTTCGGAGATGTTTTATCACATAAAGCTCCCAATCATTTACGCGTGATTGGCTCGCATGAGCTTGTTTGTTTCATCGCTGCTTTGGACACAGCCGGATAGCGTAAGCACTACTATATATCGAGGTCGTCCAAGTCGTCAAGTTCTTTACGAGTTTTGCTGACAACATCACTCTCAGCTTGCTCAACATCATCCGGGGCTTCATCTTCCACCTCAGTACTGCTGTCATTGGATGAAGATACAGGTCGACTACTATTTGAGTCGCCGTTACTGGTGTCTACAATCTTTAAATTGTAACGAGCGTCGTTTTTAGTTCCTAGCGCTCGGAGTAGTGTGCGTAGACTCTGTGCTGTAGCGCCTCGTTTTCCAATGACACGACCTAGATCCTCCGGATCAACCGTTAGTTCTAATAGTACACCTTTCTCATCCACACTCCTTGCAACACTGACACCGTCCGGATTGCCTACAAGTGATTTAACAATAAATTCTACAAACTGTTGGTCAATAGTACTACTCACGACCTGTCTCTCCTACATTACTGTTTACATTACAATTATAACAAAATCTTTAGATATCGAGATAGATATTGCTTTTACTTTTCTTCAGAATCAGACTTGTTATCTTCAGAACTGGCATCTTTAGACTTGTTGCTATCATCAGTTGAGTCAGATACCTCTTCTGTTGCTTGTTCCTCACCCGAGATATCATCCGCAATTGAATGATCAGAATCACTAACTTCAGAATTAATTGGTTCTTCACTAAGAATATCAGCGTTTTCCTCTTGAACTGCTTCTGCGGGTCTATTTTTTCTAAGCTTCTCTGCGTTGCGAGTTGACCTGTTCTTAGTAACTGGATCACTGATCCATTTTGGCAAAGCAATCTTTTCAGATTTTAGTAATCTAATTATCCTATCAGACGGCTGTGCGCCATGTTCAAGATAAAATTTTATCTTTTCTTTATTTAGAATTGTTTGTTTGGTATGTGGGTTATAGCTCCCCAGTGCAGCAACCACACGTCCACTGGTAGGGGTCCGGCGAGAGTCTTGTACTACTACGCGGAATTGAGCGTGGCCTTTGCGACCAGTTCGCTGCATACGGATTACTAACATCCTGTTATTCCCTTCTTCACATTATTAAAGTAACCGGTTTATTCTACAGATAAACTCATCTGATGTCAATATCATTCATCTGTTATATGTGAACAACTGGCTTGACAAAAATACAGTTTTATTGATATTATTTGCCTTCATGAGTAATATTGAACGTCCTGAGGCACTTCTCGTTCACGGTGGTGGTTTAGTTACAATTGATAATGACACAACCATGAGTCGCGCTACAGCTTGTAGGGCAGAATTCGCTGTGTCACTGCTCGATACTGAAAAAACTGATTACCTTGTGTTTAGTGGCGCCAATGGTTACGGTGATGATCTACCGACTTCAGAGGCAAAACTTATGGCTGATATGGCAGTTCAGATGGGAGCAGATCATGACAAAATATTTTATGAAGATGCTTCAACCTCAACTATTGGTAACTGGGGCAATAGTGTACGGATATTACAAGATCTCGGAATAGAAACAGTAGCAGGCATAACAGGTAGCCTTGCATCACATAGGGCAAAATATATTGGGAAAACTATTATCGGAAGATATTGCCCAGATATTTCACTGGTTGGCTACTACAAAAGTGGTGAATCTGAGGGTATGCTTGCCTACCCTAGAGAGGTGTCAGCCTTTATGTTAGCAAAGTGGTTCCTAAACAAACCCAAAGCCCTAGATGCAAAAGCAGAAGAATTAGATGAATATTTTCAGACCATAAAGCAACAATCGCAACTTGCACTTGTCAAGAGAAGTCTGCGAACAAAAGCTTTGTAAAATTATTGGTCGTATTTTTTAAGAGCAACTTTGGCAGCCGCGACTTGGGCCAATTGTTTGCTTGGCCCTTGACCCTTGCCATTAATTTTACCGTTAACATAGACCCCTACTGTAAATAACTTTTCATGATCGGGCCCTTCTTCGCTTAAGACCTTATAATGAGGCGTATATCCTAGTTTACTTTGCACAACTTCTTGTAGGTATGATTTTGGATCTTGCCACGACCCAGTTGCTAATATTTCATCAAAAGTTACAAGTAAACTTTCCTGTATAAACTTTTCTGCAGCAGTATAGCCCTTATCAAGATAAATAGCACCGATAACCGCTTCATAGGCGTTAGCGAGGATTTGTGCTCTGGCTCTAGTTGTACCACGCTTTTCGCCACGACTAAGACGTAATAAAGGTTCAAATTGATATCTCTCGGCCGCAGCACTTATACTCTCTGTTCTAACTAATGAACTTCGCCAATTAGTCAGAATACCCTCTGGCTCACTAAAATTAACGTAAAGATACTCTGTTACTATCAGCTCTAGCACAGCGTCGCCCAAAAATTCTAACCGTTCGTTGTGTTCTTTGGCAGTTTTCTTATGCTCGTTTACATAGGATCTGTGAGTGAAGGCTGTTACCAATAAAACTATATCATCAAATTCAATGTCTAATTTTTGTGTAGCAAAATCTTGATACTTACTATAGTCCTGCATCTCTGATTTTCTTCATACCTAACAGTATTATTTTCCCAATATCTTCATATTCAATTTTATCAAGGGCATCAGTGGTAGAAAACCACTTTATACCGTTCATCCACTCCTCAGGCTTAAGCTTATCAGTATCACCCAAAGCATGGACAAGAAAAATATCAGTCGTCATTAGCACTAAGCTGGACACACGACGATACCTAAAATTAATCTTGCCCAACCAACCCATCACCTTCATTTCTTTAAGTCCCGTTTCTTCTTTGATTTCTCGCTCGGCAGTCTCACGAGCAGTTTCTCCTTCTTCTATATGTCCTTTAGGAATAGTCCAACGATTCTTGGCATCTTGAATTAATAATATCTCGACCTGTTTCGTCTTCGGGCTACGTCGAAAAATTACCCCGCCAGCAGTTGGCTCACGCACCACCTCGCTAATAGCTGGTTTTCGCTTATTTACAAACTTCTTAATGCCTTGAATTGGCTTAGGTCTTTTCATGGTTCTTCTTCGTTTCTTTCTTCTCTTTAGAAGGCTCTTTTGGTACTTTTTCTTCTTTATTTCTTAGAACAGTACCTAGTACTCCGTTTATAAACTTGCTGGAGTTTTCACCACCAAATGACTTTGCAAGTTCCACTGCTTCATTTATGACTACCTTTGGGGGTATATCGGCATTGTAAATCAACTCGTAGGCACCCATTCTAAGAACAATCCTATCCATTCTAGCAATGTGCGCAATTGGCCATTCTGGCGCTATCGGTTGTAAAACATCATCCAGTTCTTGCTGTCTCGCTTCCACACCCTTAACAAGTTCAACAATGAATTCTCTATCGTCGACCATATCCTGATAACGTTTAATGTTACGCTCAAGAACCTCATCCATCTTAAATTTTTTGTCATCACATTCATGACGAAAATCCTGCTCGTACAAGCTTTGGAGGGCAATGATGCGACCAAGGTGACGGTTCGATGCCATATTGTTAATCCTCTACTGCTTAATAGTATACGACAACTAAGCAACTGTTATCAGGCTTTTTTACCTGATTCGCGACGTGTTGTATACGCCTTTACTGGCGATTTTGCATTAACTGCACGCGCCAGCTTAACGACTAAATGGCTTCTCCTTGCCCCTGTTCGTCGTGGCGTAGTTCGCTTTTTGGGTTTACCCATGTTAAATCAGCACTCCTTTGGCTGTTACCTAATAAACTTGGGGTTTGATTATAGCGTAAACAGGTAAAATACTCAAATTTTATCGTTAGTACTATTGACTTTTTATTACATAAGCGTTATAATTAACAAACTATGTTAGGTATTAAGCGTAGAAATTATGGTGAAGTTATAGATTTGTTCGATAATAATGTCGAGGTTGAATCTGATGCAAAAATTATTGATTTAAGACCGACATTCAAAGAGCGAGCAACTAACGTTAAGTACCGTAATTTCTGGAAAAAACTCGATGTTATAGGTAGTTTGTTCGAGGCAGTTACTGGACAGTCCTCGCAAGACACAGGTACTAAAAGCAACGGCGATACTATTGATTATGTTCGCCGTCGTGGTTTAGCCTTTGGGTTTATAGCAAGTATTTCAGCATTTGGTATTGGTGTAGTTGGTATTAACGAAATTGGATCTGGTCAACAACAAACAGATAATCAATACCTTGAATCACCGACTGTTGATGGCTTTGAAGCAACAGGAGATAGAATCACCCAGATAGACAGTTTTACTTTCTATGAAGAAGCCGGGAATGTATTATGTCGCTTTAGTGGAATTGAAACTGTTGAAGCAACAACTGGCTCTACGCAAAGTCAAATTATTTCAGTAACAGAGGGTACTAATTTCTCTTTAGACGTAGGCACAGACTGTTATGGATCCGCTCTGGCAATTTCGGAACAACTTAACCCCCAAGGCTTTGTAATATCGGTACACGATCCAGATACCTACGACAGTAGTATTCCAAATCAGCTTAATTTTCCAACCAACGTTGAGCGAAAACAGCTTTAAAATTAGACTTAAATAACTATATTTACTAGCTTACTTTTTATATAAATAGTTTTCTTTATCTGGTTGCCAGCAATAAAACTGGCAACTTTTTCATTTGCTGTGGCGGCATTAACGACAGCTTCTTCTTTGCTATCTTTAGAAACTTCAATATTCGCCCGGACCTTTCCATTAACTTGCACAACAATGGTCATGGTGTCAGTTTGAAGATAATCATTGTTGAACTCTGGCCAAGTATCAATATGAACACTTTCATCGTGACCTAACTGATGCCAAAGCTCTTCTGCAACATGAGGTGCAAATGGCGCCGTACATGCCACAATTGCACACAAAGCCTCATTCCAGACAGAATTTTTACCAAGTTCTTTGGTTTTGGCTAGATATAGAGTATTTAAACATTCCATTAATGCCGCTATAGCCGTGTTGTAGTGATTTGATTCAAGATCCTCGGTTACTTTTCTGATCATATGATGAACAGAAAATAATACGTCTTTTTTACGTTGTTTGCTCGTCTCTGATTCGGGTGCATCAAGATACTCTTGAACCAAATTCCATAAACGAGACAAAAACCTAAAAGCCCCAGGAACACCTTGAGGATCCCACCTTATCCATAACTCAAGTGGTGCCGCAAACATAAGATATGTCCTTAGTGCATCTGCCCCATATCCTTGTTTGATAATTTCGAGTGGGTCAACCCCATTGCCTTTACTTTTACTAAACATTTGTCCATCCTGAGCTGTGACCTTGCCATTAAACAAAAACTTCTTGAAAGGCTCAGGATTATCAACCAAACCCTTTTTGTGGAAGAACCTTGTAATAAAACGGGCGTATATCATGTGCGCTGTTGCGTGATCAGCTCCATTATAAAAATCTATGGGCATCCATTTATTTGCCAAATTAGACTCAAATATTTTATCTTTGTTCGTTGGATCAAAGTATCTTAGCATATACCAACTGCTACATATGTAAGTGTCAAGTGTATCGGTTTCACGCTCACTGTCTTTGCCGCACTTTGGGCACTTCACTTTTAGCCAGTCTTTAGCACGAGCCAAAGCACTACGCCCATCACCACTAGGTTTAAAATCTGTTAACTCGGGCAAAACTACTGGTAGATCCTTATCTGGCACTAGTACTGCTCCGTGATCTGGACAATGAATAATAGGTATTGGTGCACCCCAGTAACGTTGTCTTGAAACGCTCCAATCACGCATTTTGAAATTTATTTTCTCACGCGCCATACCCTTTTTTGCTAGCCATGCAACGATCTCATCACGGGCTAATTCTGAACGCATTCCAGTAAACTCCCCAGAATCAATTAAAACTCCCTCATCTGTGTAGGCATACTCCTTAGAAAGAACTTTTTCTGCTTCATCCTTATCTTCTGGAACAACAGTAACCTTAGCAGAAATACCAAATTTATTTAGGAACTCAAAATCTCTTTCGTCATGAATATCCCCAAACACCGCACCTGTGCCATAACCAGATAAAACAAAATCACCAATCCATATTGGCAACTTTTCGTTATTTGATGGGTTAATAGCATATGAACCGGTGAATACTCCTGTCTTTTCTTTATCAGCTTGACGTTCTACTTCTGATTTTCTAATACTTTGTCTAACGTAAGATTCTACTTCACTTTTTTTATCTGAAGTTGTCAATCTCGGAACAAGTTCGTGTTCTGGCGCTAATACCAAGAAGGCTCCGCTAAAAATAGTGTCGGCACGAGTTGTGAATACTGTTATAACTTCTTTAGTATTATCAACTTTGAAATCAATTTCAGCCCCAACAGACTTACCAATCCAATTTTTCTGAGCTAACTTAACACTTTCTGTCCAGTTTAAATCATCTGTTGCTTCTAATAGTTCATCAGCATAATCAGTTATCTTAAAAAACCATTGTTTGACTTCCCTTTGTGTAACTTCTTGGTCATCTGGACCATCGTGACGCCAGCACTTATCATCAATAACCTGCTCGTTAGCTAGTACTGTTTGACACTTATCACACCACCACTGCATCCTTGCATCTTGATAAGCTAGACCATTTCGAAACATTTCACTAAATATCCACTGAGTCCACTTGTAATACACTGGCAAATGGGTAGATATTTCCTTACTCCAATCATTACTCCAACCCATTGCCTTATATTGTTTATGGTAGTTAGGAATTATTGTGGCCATTGATTCCTGAGGAGATACGCCAGCCTTTATCGCATAATTTTCCGCTGGTAATCCAAAAGCATCCCAGCCAACAGGATGATAACTCTCGTAACCTTGTTGCCTCTTGAATCTAGCAAGAACATCGCTAATTGTGTAGTTCATTGCGTGACCAATGTGAATACCTGCACCGCTTGGATAATTGAACATACTCATAGCAATGTATTTTGGCTTTTTGCTTGTTAGATCAGCTTTGTAAGTCTGATTTTCATCCCAATACTTTTGCCATCGTGGTTCGATCTCTTTAGGATTGTAGCGTTTCATCACAGACATTATAGGAGATTAACTGGTTAAAAGTAAGAGCTAAGAAATAATCTTGCCCTTAGAGTATACGTAGTCATTTGCATCAGCAATGTTTCTCTGAAATTCACTATCAGGCATGTTAGTACGAGATAGTGCATTCTTCCATCTATCTCCAACTAACTCTATTCCCCTATGAACTAGATCAATAACGTCACTGTTTTCAAGATAAATAGTTGCCGTGTAATTTCCGATCCATTGATGTAGCTCTGTAACGTCTTGAGCCACTGATGGCCTCAAAGCTGACAATGGTCTTGTTTCTGTTTTTGCAGTTGTAACTCTAGGATCGACTGTCCTCATCTTTCCTTTGGGCAACACTACTACTAATCTATCATCTTCGACTTTAAATGAACCCTCTACGTGTTCGGTTGGTATCCTAGTTAGATCAACCCCATCAGGTGGATTTGGGCCAGAATATACTGACTTTCCATCAATAATATCTGCCATCTTTTGCCTCTGATCACGCGCAATTGACTCAGCAGTAGTAAGAATCCAATGCATAAATGGATCGCTTTGTGCAACTTTATCAAAATGCTCAAACATTAACTGAGCTGAGGTATGAAGATAATCTCTTGGATAAAAATATTGGAAGTCGCGTGCATAATCATCATCACAAACAAAGAAATATCGCTCGGCTAAATTAAGTAAATCGTTTACAAGGTCCTGGACTGCTTCACACCAGTGAAGTGCATTATGTTCGCCATAAGCTGTAGCTGACATGGCTGCAAGTTCTGGGTCCATAAACACGAGTTGATCACCTTCGCCATCCTCTACAATTACACTTCTCTGAATCCCATTTATTGCGGCCTGAGCTAAAGCAAATGGTACACGCAAGGGATCTTTATCGTTGCGATGACGAAACAATTCTATGAGTAATCTTTCTTCTTCATTGTACTGAAATCTGTCTTCATCCATTCTTCTAGCGGGGTGCTTATTGCTCATAAAAGAGTTTCTTACCGTTGATTCATCTTCATCCAGTAGCGTACCAATGTATAGTCTAGTATTTCCAAAATGGTGACCATGACCATTTCGACTTAGAACTCCTTCCTGTAAAAACCTATCGATAAGTCCTGATCTGGTATAAAAGTCATGACGCTGAAGATCGTGAAAGTTTTCCTTACCATGCCCTTGATAGTTATCATCACCTTGATGACCATCATAAACATGTGACGCATCATTATATAGGCCGTCAAAAACATCTAGTGGCCCACCAGCAAATTCGGCACCCATAATACCCAAAGAAACGCAGTGTCCTAGTTGTGCAAATTCACCGGCATACGGTCTGGTTTCAAATCTAGAAATACGATTTAACTTTCGACTATCAACAAGATACGGTAGTGTATCGAGTAACAGAACTGCTGCAGTATCAATAAATCGGTCACTAAAAACACTTCCGTCACCAAATGTTCTTGGACCATGAAAAGGATGGCGAACCTGAAACCTGCTGTCACTTAGTGGCTCAACGCAAAAACGTGCACCAATAGGTGGACGTTCCGGACCAGTTTCAATGACCCCAAACTGCCCCTCTGTTTCTACTCCCATTCTTGCCATAACAAATAGTCTAGGTCTAGGTTGGTACATTTGCAAGCAATAGCACAATATTTTGTACTATATATTGAGTTTATGCTTTGTAACAAAAGCGCTATATGTGGTACTTATGTCTATATTGCTTAGACAATATCGGGAGATGAATAATCTGGAGAGGCAGCCATATGAAGAGTGGCATTAGGAGTACCGCTAAACTCACAAACTAAATTTATTACACCCTCTCTGTGCAGTAAATCAGCCGCAGCGTATGCTGCATCCATGATTCTCGGATCATAGTCGTATGAGTATTCATGACCGTCCATCTGTTCACCAAATTTCTGTAAAGTTTCTTTTTGCTGAGTTTGTCTTCTGGGGTCACCTACACTAATAAAGCCTTCGGCTGTCATCCTATAATATCCTGAATTGTCTATATCGATAGCGTTACCTGTGCAATGCGTACTGTCAGGTGATGCTAGCTTACCTCTATCAAGTAATTCTGCCTGATAGGCTTCAGAACGGACAAACGAAGTTTCAGCAAGACGAATATCAGATCTGAATATACCACTTTGGCCAAGAACATATCTCCATAGCTTACTAAAGTCACTTCGCATTTTTAGAGCATTCCGTGAAACAGCAGGGATAAACACTTCCCTTCTATCTCTAAATCGCTGTATCGGGTGCAAATCCGCGGTAGTAGTTACTTCTACTAACGTACCTTCTAGGATTGCTTCCTCAATTTCTTGATTAGTTGAAAAACGTGGTAGACCAGTATACCAGCCTCTTTCTCTTTGAAGCTTTCTGTCTAATGACACTATGTCATCGGCTGTTGGTGTAGCAAAACCGTCTATTCTGATTCTGGGATCTAATTCTTGAGTTACTGAAGACATTTCTAAAATTGCTTTAAGTAATTAGTGTTGAAGCTGGTAGTACGGCGATTGGTTTCTTGCCACCTAGCTTCTGCAAAACCAACAAGTTTCTGAACAAGTTCAACTTGGGAAATACCTGCTGCACGCCAGTTGTGCGCATAGAGATCACCTGGGAGTGGGTTAACCTCATTGAACATTACCTTCTTAATCTTGCTATCGATGAGCATGTCTATTCTGGCTGTACCAGTACATCCAAGAACCCGATATACATCCAAACCAAGCTGTACAGATTCTTTGTATAGTTCTTCGGATATATCCGCAGGAATCTTGCTGTATCCTTGTGCACCCTGCTTAGCACCACCTTTTTTACCACCCTTTCCACCTCGCATATATTTTGTATCAAAATCAAAGAAATCTTCTGCAGAGACTAGTGGCTGTTCAAGCATTGCTGGCATCGGTTCATCGTTCCCCATAATTGGCAAAGTAACCTCTATAAGATTGTCAACACCCTGTTCAACAATAATTTTGTTATCGTAGTGAGCTGCAACTTCAAGTGCATTTATTAACTGATCTTTACTATCAACTTTTGTAATACCGATGCTTGAACCAAGATGTGCGGGCTTAACAAAGAGCGGGAACTTTAGTGACTCAATTTTTTTAAGAACTTGTGTGTGATGATGTGCCAAATCGTTGGCATAAAACCAAGTCCAAGGAGTACTTGGAATATCCTCTGTTTGTGTTACTTGCTTGGCTAAAACTTTATCCATAGCAAGTACACTAGCTGGTAAATTACAGCCTACGTATGGTACGTTCGCCATCTCTAAAAGTCCCATTAATTCACCGTCTTCTCCATGTGTTCCGTGCATTGCCGGAAAAACAATATCAATTTTCTTATATTGCTTGCGTCCAGCAAACTGACTAGATTTTACCAAAGTTAAACCATCGTCGAACAATATATGTGTTTTAGGTGCTTTGCCGATAAAGTCCTGGACTTCACCACTTTGAAATAGAGTGATATCTTTCAATTTCTGATCCCAATACCATGCCCCATCCTTAGCTATATAAACTGGTTCGACTTGATATTGTTTTGTTAGTTCAAGAGGTTTAATTACGCTGGCGATTGCAGTCATGATTGATACATCATGCTCAGTCGATCGCCCACCAAAAATAACTGCGATTGTTTTCATATTACAATTTTAGCATACAATTATTGTATACAATTAATTATAAGCATCCGGTAGGTCATTCTGCATCAGAACAACATCACCTGATGCAACAAATTGCTCTAATCCTTTATAAAAACTTAGTGGATCATCTTCAATGATCACTTCGCCTGAAAAATTATTAGATTTTAAACCTTCCTCTATAAAAATTGTGTTTTCATTTTTCATCAATACGACTCTGTTGGGTTTGGCATTCGCAATCGCTTCACCAATTTCGTGGTGTACATGTTCAGTCTCTTGGCCCTGATCAACCAAACCTGGTGTAACGTATATTTTACGCTTTGCTTCAAGTTGAGATAGTAACTTAAGACCTGCCTTAAATCCTTCTAGATTACCATTGTAAGTATCATCGATTAACCAAGCACCGTTCAGAGATCTAGGATCCATACGATGTTCAAATGGCTTTGTTTTCGCTACTCCAGTCTTTATCTGATCAATGCTTAAACCAAGTTCGGTGGCAATTACCACCGCTAATGCTAAAGAACTAACGTTATGCTCACCCAATAGACTGGTATGTAATTTTATTTGCTGGGCACCTTTTTTCATGACAAAGGAGGTACCGTTTAGTCCAACTTTTATATTGGATATTTTCCAACCTTCAACCTCGGACTCCGAGAATATTTTTACCTTATTTTTTAGTTTATCAATAACCTTTTTGGCATCATAGTTCGTGTATATGTTTTTATTATCAACATATTCTTGAATATCGGAAAAATCACTAGCAAGGGAGTCTATTGTTTTGTACTTATCAAGATGGTTGGGAGCAATACCAGTTATTACCGCCATTGTTGGATGGCTCAATCTTGCCAGCTTCTTTATGTCTCCAGGCTCACCCTCACCATACTCTATTACCAGGACATCCTCGTCACCTTCTAGGTTGGTTGACCATCGTGCATGACTTATTGGAACATTTTTATTCCCTGGTGTCATAGCAACCTTAAATTTTTCACCAAGAACTGTAGCTAATATTTCTTTCATGGTTGTCTTGCCATAACTACCCAAAACAGCAATCCTAACACCTGAGTGATTCATGAAAATTTTCTCAGCCTCATCCATTAGTGGCTTTCGCTTTATATCTAGTGCAAATTTTCCCACAATTGCAACTGTAAGTATTGATACAAAGCTAATGCCGAAACTAGCTAGAATTAATAGCAAGCCCCAGTAACTATCTTGTCCAATAATTATGTATGCCCCTAGGAAAACCGGCAACAAAAATCCTGTGTAAGCTATTGCCAATAGCAATCTTGCCTTGGTAGTTAGTATTAATTTTCCTCTGTTAATAATCGTTTCAAGATCTGGGAAAGTAAATAGCCAGTTCCAAAGGCGCCCGGGATCATAT
>JAGQNP010000028.1 GCA_020428005.1 Candidatus Saccharimonadota bacterium | reverse complement strand
GGATAATAATTCCAAAGATGATAAATCTCGTAAGGATAATCCAGTTGATGGTGATAAATCAGAGGGTAAATTAAAAAAACTCTGGAATAAGATTAAAAGTAACAAAAAGTTATCAATACCGGTAGCAGCACTGGTCCTAATATCAATAGTTCTCATAATTCCATTTACTAGATATACAGTACTTGGGCTTTTTGTCAGAAAAACAGTAACTGTTAAAGTTATGGATTCAAAATATCAACGCCCAGTGAGCAAGGCGGATGTAACAATTGCAGGAAAATCAGCACAGACAAATGGGGATGGTGTTGCGAAAGTATCAGGTGTCCCTGTTGGAAATAAGAATCTGAAAGTTACTAAGAAGTATTACTCTGATTATGAAAACAAGATACTTGTACCCGTAACATCCAAGGCAGTTGCTGATGTTTCGTTTGAATCAACTGGCCGCCAGGTACCGATAACAATTAAGAACTCAATAAATAGCAAACCTCTTAAAGATGCCACAATAACTGCCGGTGAGGTTAGTGCTGCAACTGATGAAAATGGGCAAGCAATCCTAGTTCTGTCGCCCTTAAGCAACTCAGAGAGTGCAACAATTTCTATGGAAAATTTCAATTCAAGAGACGTATCAGTTTTAGTAACCGAGTCAGAATCATTTGATAATAATTTTTCACTGACACCATCAGGCAAAATTTACTTCTTGTCCAAAAAAAGCGGAAAGATTGATGTGGTTAAAACTAACCTAGATGGAACAGACCGACAGACTGTATTGGCGGGTACTGGTAATGAAGAGGATTATAGTACGACATTACTTGCGTCAAGGGACTGGAAATACTTAGTATTGCATTCAAGAAGAGAGGACAAGGCAAAGTTATATTTGATAGAGACATCAAATGATCAACTAACAACAATTGATGAGGGCGATGCCGTATTCACATCTGTTGGTTGGTATGGTGAACAGTTTATATTTAGTGTTGATAGAAATAATGTTAGCTACTGGCAAGAAAAAAAGTATGCGCTAAAAACATATAACGCAAATTCCAAATTTTTAAAAACAATTGACGAAACTAGTGGTGAAGGTAGCTCTGATATTGACTATGCTTCGGAGAATTTCGGTCAAGTTTATATATTAGATAATGAGCTAGTCTACTCAAAGTCTTGGTCGTCAGACTACTATTCTGGCGGAAGAATAGTAGGCAAGAAAGATACTATAAATTCAGCAAAGCCTGATGGTGGCGGCAAAAAAGTTATTAAAGATTTTGATGCAAGCAAAGATTCATATCTTGATCAGAAACTGTATAAACCTCAAGAGATTTACTACCGATTTAATAACTACACTGAAAGTAAATTCTATGAATATTCTGGCGGTAAGTTTGAAGAAGTCCCTACACTTACCGATGATCAATTCTATGGTTATTATTACACATTCTTGCTATCACCTTCTGGAATACGAACTTTTTGGGACGAACCACGTGATGGCAAGAACACACTATTTATAGGAAATAAAGATGCTGATGATGCACGCGAAATCGCGACATTATCTGAATACAAGGCCTATGGTTGGTTTACTGATGAATATATTCTAATGTCGAAAAACAGCAGTGAATTATATATTGGCTCACAAGACGAAATTAACAATGCTATAAAAATAACGGACTACCATAAACCAGAAAATAACTTTTCTGGATATGGATATGGCTACGGTGGTCTCTAGCTAGCTTTCAACAAATCGTCGATCTCATCTAGTAATCCGTATGATCTGTCTGCAGTTGCACTAGTCTCAGCTAAGACCGAAGGCAATATGGTCTGACCTATTGGTTTGCCGGCTAAGTTCCATCTTTGGAGTGCACACTTATCAAGAATCTCATGATCGCTTGTGTTAGTTTCACTACTGACTTTTACAGGGGGACCGACTACTCCGTCGATCAGTTCGAATAATTTATCTATATCTGCCATGTTTTTATCTCCTTTCAAACAAAAACCTCCCGCTTAGTTCCGGGAGGCTTTATTTTGCTTAATTTATTGCGAGTGGTTAGTATTTTAATCTGTAAAAAAGCATGTGCCTCCCCTGGCCGGCATAATCTTGTCGGTTCGCACACATGAATATTTGTTTAGATTTATAACCATAACTTCATGCTACTCTTATGTATTCTTGTCGTCAATAGAGCAAAAAGTGGTTATAATTGACCTTAAGCACAATGTTAGAATTAAGATACAAACTATGAGTCAAGAAAATTCTTATCAGGAACAAACTGGTCAGGTAGCGCCCACTGCACAAAATCCTCAAACAGGATCCTTGCAGCCCTATCAGCAACAAACAGCAGAAAACCTGCAAACAACTACTGACCAATTATTAAGTGGTCAGTCCGGGGTATCTTTGGTTTTACCGAACGGAACCTCCACGGTTGAGCCTACGGGCGTAACTAAAGTAGATAGTGGTTCTGCAAACGGTAGTTTATCTACCAATAGTTTCATTACTTCAATACCAATACTCCTGGTTATATCCTGGGTAATTATTATGATTATTTTGTTCAAGCAAAGTAATAAAACAGAGCCGACAGAACAAGCAGAAGGTAATAAAGTTGTCGAAGAACCACAGGCTCTGAAAATTAATATAGATTTTGAGGCTGATCAAGAAGCCGAAGTTGCTCCAGAATCAGCACCAGAGCCAGAGATGAAAGCAGCTAAATCAAGCCAAAAGAGTTCAAAGAAAAAAAGTAAGAAGCGTAAGAAGAAAAAATAGATGGGCAAAAAGCAAACACCAGATGAAAGAAAGCCAGACTTGGCTGTTCCAGACCAAGATGTTCTTGAAGAGCGCGTAAAGGCTATGCTTGATATAGAGGAAAGCCCAGGAGATCAAACCCAGGAATTAAAAAATAGTGACAAAACAAAGCCGGTTGAAGAAACTAAACTTCCCGAATTAGATAACGAAAAGGACAATGTTTCATCAGCTCCTGAGTTACCTACAAACCATGAAACTAAAGAAATGGAAAAAGAAGAAGAGGAAATTGAACCCGAAGAACCTAAGGAAGAAAAAGTAATTAATCTGGATGAAGCACCTACGGATCAAGCAATAATTGATACAGATGATAAAGAGGAAGAAAAAGAATTACCAGATGAAGAAAGTTCTGATAAGAGTGAAAATGCAGAAGAAAAAATAGGAGATAAATCCGGAATCGATGATGTGATTGAGGATAAAAAAACTGCTGAGGCAGTTGAGGATATTGTTGCCAAAGAAGCTGATGAACTACTCGAAGTCGAAGACGAAAAAAGTATCGAAAAAGAAAAGAAACAAAAGACAACAATCGGAAGTAAAATAAAAAACTTCTTCAAAGCTTGGTGGAACAATCCAAAAGCGAGATGGATTTCTATCATTTTTTTGTTGGCGTTTATACTGGCTACGGTATTTGTGCCAAACACCAGATACTTTTTGTTAAATTCGATTGGATTTAGAGGAAGCGCTTCGATTACAGTTATTGATGAAAGCACTAATCAGCCACTGAAGAATGTTGAAGTCACTATTGCTAACGTTAGCTCATTTACAGATACAAACGGCAACGCAGTGCTTAGCAAAGTTAAGCTTGGATCAAATAACCTAGTAGTTAAAAAACGTGCGTTTGCCGAGTCATCCCAGAAAGTTACTATTAAACTGGGTAGCAATAGTCTTAGCGATGTAAGTTTGACTCCCACTGGCGAACAATACACATTTGTAGTCTCAGATTTTTTGAGTGGTAAACCAATTGTAAAAGCTGAAGCAGTCAGTGGTGATGCAAGTGCTGTTTCTGACGAGAACGGTCTGATTAAAATTACTATTGATGATGTTCAAGATACGGAAAATGTAGAAGTTGTAATAAACAAAGAGGAATTCCGTGAAGAAAAAGTCTTGGTAAATGCTGACGATAAGAGTGGGCAGCAGGTTCATATGGTGCCTTCAAGGAAGCATATGTTTATTTCAAAACGCTCAGGCAGATATGACTTGTATTCTATTGATGTTGATGGAAAGAACGAAAAAGTTATATTTGAGGGTACTGGCAATGAAAGGGATGATGTTATTTTATCAATTCACCCAAGAACCAGCGTAGCTGCAGAAGTATCAACTAGAAACAATAAAACTAACCAGGATGGATTTAAACTAAGCACACTAAACGTAATAAATGCGCAAACAGGTGACATTAAAGAGGTAGCAGAATCTGAAAGGATACAAATAATCGATTGGGTGGGAGATAATCTTATTTTTGTTCAGACTGTTTCTGGTACGAGTGCAGCAGATCCCAACAGAAGCAAACTCCAAGCATATAATTATAAATCAAAAGAAATCAAAGAAATTGCGTCAACAAATTACTTTAACGATGTTATTGTAGCTGCCGAAAAAATTTACTATGCCCCATCCAGTACTTACAAACCTGAAGACGCAAAGCTATTTAGAGTTAACGCAGATGGTACTCAAAAAACAACCGTTGCTAATCAAGAAGTCTGGAACATGTTCAGGTCTGACTACGAAAATCTAGTTCTATCAGCGAACCAAACTTGGCTGAATTTAAGGATAGGTGAAGATAGTACGACTTCTATATCATCACCACCATCCAATCCAAAATCGAGAACTTACGCGGATAACAAAGATGGTAAAAATAGTATTTGGGTGGATAATCGTGACGGAAAAGGGGTATTGTTGAATTACGAAAATTCTTCCAGAAATGAACAAACACTAAAAAGCGAGAGTGGACTAAAAAACCCGATTTATTGGTTAAATAATAGAACTATTGTCTACAGAATTAGTGGTCCACAGGAAACAGCGGACTATTTAGTAAGCCTGGATGGTGGAGACGCGCTGAAGATAACTGATGTCACAGACACCAATTCGATCGAAAATTGGTATTATTACTAGAGTGTGGAACGAAGAGAATAACAAACTAGTCAGGGAGTTTACGTTTGCTGACTTTAAATCGGCGCTAAAGTTTGTAAATAAGCTTGGTGATATAGCTGAAAATATGAATCATCACCCAGATATTGAGTTGAGTTGGGGAAAGGTTAGGATAAGCCTAACAACACATAGCTCCAATGGTATTACGGAAAATGACCGCAAGCTTGCAAATAAAATAGACGAGATTATTAACTAATATATTGTGGCAATATTTAGTTATTGCACTATGTCAGCTTTGTTTTTAAACATTCCAAAAGAAAAACGATAAAAGATAAGCAATCAATAGAAGATTATTATCCACAATGAGTAAATATATTCGCTAGCATAAATTATGCTTATGGTAAAATACATACTAGGAGAAATTATATGAAAAAAAGACTCGGGCTATTATTAGCGATTTTGTTTGGTTTAACAATATTACCGCTATCACCAATTGTTGCGCAAGAGGACAACACTACAACATCAAGTGAACCTGATACATCACAAAGTTCTGATCCTTCAGAAACTGATAGCGATAAGTATGAGATTGAAGATTCCGACAAAGCAGATTTTAAATCTAATCTTGAAGAGAGATTAAAAAAACGTAAAGATGAACTTAAAACTAAACTTACTACTGCGCAACAAAAGAGAATAGCTACTAGGTGCAGTGCTGCTCAGAAACTTATAACAGGGATTGGAACTAAAGCAAAAGAAGTTAAGACCAACAGAGACACCATATACTCCAATGTCCTTACAAAATTAACAGACTTAAGGGATAAAATGAAGACTGATGGTACAGATACAACCGAGCTCGATACATCGATAACGGAACTGCAGGCTTTAGTTGATAATTTTAAATCTGATTTAAAGGAGTTGCGACAAGCAGGTACTGATATTGTAGGTATGGATTGTGCGTCTGACCCTACTAGCTTCAAGGCATCGTTAGAGTCGCTAAGGACCGCACGTGACTCTGTACAGACCGATTCAGAAGCAATTAGAACTTATTTGAAGGATGATGTAAAACCCGTCCTTCAAGAAATTAGAAAAAGTTTGGGTGGTGGCGAGACGAGCGAAGAGGGGGCAAACTAATGAATCCAAATGATGAACAAGAAAATAATAATGAGACAACTGAGGGCGTAACTGATATTCAAGAAAATAATACAGCAGAAGATCAGGGTACAACCAAGATTGTAATTAATAGTGAAGATGGCTCAATAATGCAAGATTCTGATAGTGAAAATAGTAATCACGATGAGAACAACAGCGATAATTATGTTAATGAGGAACCGGTCGAAGAAGAACTAACAACTACAGATAAAACCCCAAAAATGGAAGATGAGTCTGGAGATACGGCAGGACCTGACAGCGTTGATGAGTCAGAAAATACTAGTGGTTCATCAGAAGTAGCTGGCTCAGAGAACAATACGGATGCTGATGATAAACAACCTATGTCTGCGACCGAAAGTTCGGACACTGATATTGGAAGTCAGGACAATGATTCCGAAAAACAAGATATGTCGACAGAAAATCCAATGGCTATACCAACTCAAGAGCCAAAAAAATCTGGGGCACCAAAAGCAGCCATTATTGTGGCGGTAATCATTGCTTTATCACTTGCTGCTGTTAGTGTTATTGCTTATATGAAGTTACAGGAAAAAAGCAGTGTAGATAAGCAGACTACAACCCAAAACGATCAGCAAGAATCAAGCACTGAGCCAGTGACTGCCGATGACGTTGATCAAACTGCTAAAGACATAGATGAAGAGACAAATAAAATAGTTGATGATAGTGATTTGCCATCATCGGAGAGTGTTAATGATCAAAGCCTTGGACTTTAGTAAAAGAAAAAGAACTAACACAATAAGGTTCATTGTAGCCGTAGTTATAATTATTTTAGCTGTTCCTTCATTTGCTTTTGCAATACCACCTGATGTTCCATCTGGCAGTACTATTGAACAAAGAATAAAGCAAAGACTTCAGGAGCAGAAAGTTGAATTGAACCAAAAGGAGCTAGTTAGATACAAGAGCAGATGCATAGGTACTCAAAATACTGTACGGGATATACAATCACAATTTAGTAAAGTAAGTGCGAATCGACAAGCTGTTTACAAGAAGATTGACGCAAAACTATGGATAATAATTGGTCAGCTTAAACTTGCAGGTAAGGATACTTTTCAGCTCGAAACACAAAGAGGAGAATTCGCCAACAAAATGACAACCTATACCAACACACTGAACCAATATAATCAAACTCTTGATGACATTGTTGTGATGAATTGCCAGGCAGATTTAAATGGGTTTATTGCATTAGTAAAAACAGCGCGAGAGTATCAAACATCATTGAGAGATCAATCAAATGAAATGCGGACACATATCGTCGATACTGTTAAAAAAACATTGTCTGATTTTGCTACAGAATTGCAACCTGAAGATTCGAGAGATAAGGATCAATAATGAACCCAAATGATAATCAGCAGTATAATCCTCAAGTTTCTCAACCGGGTCAAACTGTTTCCCCCATACAGCAACCACAGCAGACTGATGGAATTATAAATAGTCAGGTACCACCAAGTATGTCCAGTGACGTCTTTTCTGCTAATTCATCCGTAACACAACAAATTCAAAATCCGAGTATGGGTTCTCAGCAACCTAGCCAACAGCAGCCAGGAAATTCCGAAATAGGTGGTCCTAAATCTTCCGGAAAGCCAAAATTTTTAATAGTACTAGTCGCTGGTATTGTAATATTGGGGTTGATGACGGCTGTTGCACTCATAGTTGCTAAACCAACAAAGAAAAAGACAACATCAACTTCTCAGCAAGCAACAGATAAAAATGAAGGACCGCAACCAGCTGAAGCAATAGACGTAGAGCAGACAAATAATTCAATAAATCAAGATGTCAGTGGTCTCAATACTGACGAAGATTATCCAACCACTCAACTTGATGATAAAGCCCTAGGTTTATAGAAGGCAATTACTTCTTTTTTGGTTTGTTGACAACAACCTGTGGAAATGGAATTTCAATTCCATTTTTATCGAAGGCTTTCTTAAGTCTTTTTCGCAATTCACCTTTCACATCCCATTGATTCCCGGCCACAACAGTTCCACTTATGAGTACCTCAACAGAACTATCTAAAAAGTCAGAAATTCTTAGGAACGTAGGTTTTTCTTTGATCATCTTTTGGAAATCAGGATCTGACGCCATCTCCTCACCAACATGATTAATTATATGCTCTAATCTTTCAATATCTGTATCATATGCAACAGCCATCCTTAGGTTTATTCCTGCATAATCCTGTGTTTTATTTGTAGTTAGATCAATTGTTCCGTTTGGAATATGGTGAACATTTCCGTCAAAACTTCTAAGTACAGTGGTTCTGATCGTGACTGCCTCTACTGCACCGTCAACACCCGCGATTGAAACAACATCACCAACTCGGTATTGGTTTTCTAGAATTATAAAAATTCCTGATACAAAATCTTTAACAAGTGATTGTGCTCCAAAGCCAAGAGCAACACCTATGATACCCGCGCTTGCTAATAGAGGAGCTGTATTAACACCAACTTCTGAAATAATCATCATTATCGCAATTACCCATACCGTTACCTTAACAACGGCCGTCATCAGCGAATTTAATGTGTCTAGACGTTTCTTTCTGTCGGTTGTCGTTGGATACATATCTGGTCTTATGGTCTTGGACAGCAACTTAACGGTCACTATAGTTAGAAGTCGTCGAGCAACAACAGCCATAATAATTATGACGATTACGTTTACCAAATGTTGATCAAGCCAAGTGCCCACTGATTCACCAATAGATACAATAATTTGTGCTAGCGATGTAGCTATGTCTTCAAGCATCCCTGCTATTATATATAAGAATCAAGAGGTTTTAAATAAGCATGAGCAAAATTTTTGAAAGCATTAATGATCCTAAGGTTGTTCAATATTTAATGAATGGAAAGGTTGGAATTATTCCAACTGATACTTTATACGGTGTTGTATGCAGGGCTAGTGATCCAAATTCATGTGAAAAACTCTATAAGCTTAAGAGCAGGGATAAAAAACCAGGGACAATCATCGCTTCGTCTATCGATCAGCTGATATCCCTAGGTCTTAAAGCAAGATATTTAAAGGTAGTCGAACATTTTTGGCCAGGGCCGGTTAGTGTTGAGATACCAAATTCTATAGTTCAACTTACTCAAGGTACAGGAAAGGCGGCATTTAGAGTAATCAACGATCAATACATATCAATTTTACTTAGTAATACAGGTCCTCTTTTGACATCAAGCGCAAATATACCAGGTGAACCACCGGCAAACAATCTTAAAGAAGCCATGGACTATTTTGGTGATAAAGTTGATTTTTATGTTGATGGTGGTGATTTATCATATAGAGAACCATCAACAGTTGTTAGGATAGTTGACGATGTAGTTGAAGTTATAAGACAAGGAGCTGTTAAAATTGATGAATCAGGAAGGATAATAGAGTGACATTTGACGAATATCAAAAGCAGGCTTTAACGACTGCATATACCGATCCGAACTACAAAGATACAATGATGGATAAAACTATATGGGCAATGGGAATAGTTGGAGAAGCAGGTGAAGTAATTGAAAAGTGGAAGAAGATGGTTGCTTACAATAAAGGTGAGTTGACAGATGAGTTTGTGCAAGATATCAAGAAAGAACTTGGAGATGTGGTTTGGTATATAGCAGTACTAGCTAATAGTTTAGGTTTGAGCTTTGAGGAAATAATGCAACTTAATGTAAAAAAACTTCAAGATCGCAAAAAGCGTAATGTTATAAAAGGCAAAGGTGACAACAGATAATGTTTGACACACAAGCCCCATACATTGCCTCTTATATTTTGCTTCGCAAAGACAACAAGATAGCTTTTGTGCTGCGTGAGAATACAAGCTGGATGAGTGGATTCTATGGTCTTCCGTCAGGAAAAGTTGAGAAAAACGAAAACTTTTCAAGTGCTGCTACAAGAGAAGGCAATGAGGAGGTAGGAGTAGTAATCAAAGCGGATGACTTAATTTATGCTCATATGGTGCACCGCCATTCAGAGGATATGGATTGGGTTGATGTTTATTTCGAAGTAAAAAGGTGGCAGGGGGAGGTTATTAACGCAGAACCACATATGCATAGTGAAGTAGCTTGGTTAGACCCAAAGAACCTTCCAGAGAATACAGTTCCATCAGTTAAGGCAGCAATTGAAGCAATTGAAAAAGGACAAAAATATAGCGAATACGGTTGGGATTCTTAAACTAGCTCAAAAATTCTTCAATTACTCTTTTTGTATCAGAAATATTTGTATATCTTACTACTTTTACGTGCGGATTACCGCTAACCATTGGAGATAGACGTCTTCCTGATGTTTCATCGAACAGAGCCAGAACAGGGGTTTTTAAAATTTCAGCGATTCCCAATTCGTAACCAACCCCTAAACTAGGCTGAGTCACTTCAGCAATAATACAATCTGCTTCCTTGACCCAATTTGTATCTCTATTCCAAACGAATTTAGGGTCCATGTTCATGCCAACCTCGTCTGATAGTTTCTTATCAGCGAATAGTTCACTAAGTACGTTACCACCAGAAGCTTTTATGTATGTGACTATGTCAGAGTAGACATGAGCATGGTCACGACCACCAGCTATCGAACAGGCAAAGTATACCTTCTTCACTTTTTATATTCTTTTCTAAGCCATTCATCTAAACTACCGCCGCCACCAGCAGTCAGGCAAAGGACCAAATCACCATTATTACAGTGATCATCAATATTTTTTTTCAGTATTTCATCAAGGGTACTTGGGGCTCCCTTTTCTGGTTGTGAAGTTAGAGCTATCAGTTTGTCTGGAGTCAAAAGCTCTAAGGATTTGTCCTCGCGTGCTAAATAGCTTGGTACTATGTATAGTTTTTTAATATCATCAAACAAGTGTTCCAGGTCTTTCTTAATAAAGTGTTGACGAGTGTTGTGTAGTCCCTCATAAACTACAACAACATTATTGGCAGCTTTTTCTTTTGCAATTTGAATAGCTCCTCGAATTTTTTCTGGTGTGTGAGCATAATCACTGTACAAATTTGGCGCAATTTCTTCAAAACGCCTGGAAATACCAGGGAAATGAGACATATGAGCGATAAGATCTTCAATAGGGATACCACTTATTTCGTTAACAGCCTGTATTACTAACCAAGCATCACGACGATTGACTTCACCAAGAAGATTAATTTTCTGTAAATTCGTATCGCTATCACTCAGAATATTAAAATGACCCTGGTCTTCTAGTTTCAACCGATCAAAATCTGATCCCCAAAGCACAGTCCATCTTGACTGACCAATGAAATTTCTAAACGCCTGTTCATAGTCTTCTCTTGTTGGGTAAATATCAGGGTGATCATAATCTACACCGCTAATGATGCTCATATATGGATTAAATGACAGAAAATTTCGATCAAATTCATCAGCTTCGTATATAAAGTATTCAGAATCAGGATTAAAATGCCCCATGTTTCCAAATGATGTTTTTGCACCCAATGTATAGCTAACAGTTATGTCAATATATTTGAGCAACCAAATAGTCATTGCAGTAGTAGTTGTTTTCCCATGCGTTCCTGCGATTGCTATGAGCTTCTGGTTCTTTTCCTGCAGCAGATGATTTAAGAAATCATCACGCTTAGTGCACTTTATTTGATTATCCTCACAAAACTTTTTTTCTGGGAAATTAGGATCCTCAATTGCCACCGCGCTAGAATAAACGACCCAATCTATAGGTTTAGTCTTGTGTAAGTTTTCTATAGCTTCATATGACTGACCAATGTATGATTCGATACCATGTTTCCTCAAGTATTGTATGTATTGAGAGTCCTGTTTGTCGGTTCCCGATACATCGTAACCAGCTTCTTTGGCTATCATAGCTAAAGGGCCTATACCTGTGCCGCCAATACCGCAGAAAAATATATGCATACAGATAGATTACAGCTTATAGCATGTGCAGTCTAGCTATGATAGGATATAAATGTAAATTCCAAAACAAATGCTACAAAAAACTGTCGATAGGCTACTTCGAAGTCGTCATCCTTGGCGAATGATAGAGTTTGATGAACTCAGTGAGCTATACGTTAGCATGCTATTTCGTGGCTTAGCAATAAGTATGACAGGCCTCTTTGTGCCTATATATATGTTGAGATTAGGATATGATATCTCATCAATAATGATGGTTGTGGCGTGGTATTTTACGGCAAGATTTGTATTCACAGACTTTTTCTCGGCGTTAACAGTTGCTAGAATTGGGCCAAAGCACACCATGCTAATTGGGTACATACTTTTGAGCTGTAATACGGCAATGTTTTTAACTATTTCAGCCTTTAATTGGCCTATCTGGCTGATTGGTTCATTTT
>JAGQNP010000027.1 GCA_020428005.1 Candidatus Saccharimonadota bacterium | reverse complement strand
ATTGGTAGCTCTAAGGCAAAATTAGTGTATAACTATCTAAAATAATGAAAAATTACTTCAACGCAGATTTTTTTATTGAAAATCGAAAAAAATTGATTTCAAAATCCCAAGCAAAGCTTATTATTATTCCTGCCAACACAACACTACAGCGTAATGGTGATTCCTCGTTTCCATTTCGACAGGACAGTAATTTTTGGTACTTAACAGGCGTAAATGAACCAGATTACTTATTAGTTATCACAGATAAAGGGTCTTACCTTATAGCTCCTAGACTATCAAAATATCAGATAGTTATGGAATCTCAAGTTGAACACTCTAGCTTGCAAAAAAAGTCAGGTGTTGATCGTGTTCTCTCTTGGAATGAGGGCTGGCAAGAATTACAAAAGCTCACGAATTCGTACAAAAATATTGGTATATTAAATCCAGCTAGCACGAGACGTAGTTATGCAATTTCAGCAAATCCCGCAAGATCTCAGTTACTAAAAAAACTCCGTCGTTTGGTATCAAGAGCATCACTTATTGATTTACGAAAAGATATGGCTCAACTCAGAATGTGTAAGCAGCCAGCAGAGATTGAAGCAATAAAAGCTGCGGTTGACATAACATGTCAGACAATCGAAGAGGTTTTTCGATCTAACTGGTATGAAGATATTAAGTATGAATACCAGGTTGAGGCAATGCTTACGGCTGGTTTTCGTATAAGAGGCGCAAGTGGACATGC
Organism: Candidatus Saccharimonadota bacterium; assembly: GCA_020428005.1. Classification (GTDB taxonomy): domain Bacteria; phylum Patescibacteriota; class Saccharimonadia; order Saccharimonadales; family JACQNP01; genus JAGQNP01. The sequence continues at coordinate 11,671 of JAGQNP010000027.1, read as the reverse complement.
GTTTACTCCAATAGTTATATCTGGGAGTAAGACGGCAACAATACATCATTTCGATTCAGGGGGTAAGCTAAATGAAGGCTCAATTATTCAAATTGACGTTGGGGCTGAAGTAGAAAACTATGGTGCGGACATTAGTCGAATCTTTTCTGTCGGAAAAGCATTAAGTCAAAGACAACAGGAAATTTATTATGCCGTTAGAGAAGCGCAGGATTACGCGTTTACACTTATTAAGCCGGGTGTTAGTGTGCGTGAAAATGAAAAACTAATAGAAGAATTCATTGCTATAAAATTGAAGAAACTTGGACTTACAACAAAATTATCAAGCAAGGTAACACGTAAATACTATCCGCACGCCTGTTCTCACATGCTTGGCTTAGATACACATGATGCTGCAGATTATGGTTTGGCACTTGCTGAGAATATGATTTTAACAGTTGAGCCCGGCATATATATCCCTGAAGAAAATATTGGCATTCGTATTGAGGATGACGTTCTGGTAACAAAGGACGGGCATAGAGTTTTAAGCAAAAGCTTGTCGCGTGACCTTGCGTAGCCTACAATATTCGTCATGAATCGAGGACTTATAAGTCGTTTTTTTATTCGTTGGTTTGTTTGTAGTCTGGGGCTTTGGATTGCCGCAGGATTTTTGGGCCAGCGTATAACCTATGACAGCAGAATGGGAGTCATTATCGTAGCTGGATTCATCTTGGCGTTAGTTAACGCCATAATAAAGCCCATAGTAGTAATTCTTTCACTGCCAGCAATTTTATTCAGTCTCGGGTTGTTCATGATCGTAATTAATGGACTAATGGTTTTGTTAGTAAGTTGGCTGTATACCCCATTAGAAGTTAATAGCTTCGGTTCGGCTATGCTTGCCGGTATGGTCATTGGCTTGGTAAACTATCTAGTGAGTACTATTTTGGAGGAAAAGTGAGCATTTACAATTACGTTTCGATAATATCATCAGTAATCTTGACTATTCTTGTATTAATTCAGACTAGAGGCGCATCTTTAGGTGCAGGTCTTGGTGGTGGTGGCGAAGTTAATACAGTACGCAGAGGATCAGACAAAACACTGCACCAATTGACTATAATTGTTGCATTTATTTTTGCTGCATCTCTTATCCTTAGCGTTGTTATTTAATTCCCTTTAACATGATTAATAGAACAACTAAACTTCGTTGGCGTCGAAAATTTCGCATCAAAAAACGACAAGTTGAGGATATGGGTTCTCAGGCTGAAGAGCATTTTGAAAAACACTTTTTCAAGAGGCTAGCTCGTCTAAGCGGTGTTCGGCGTTTTGTGATAGGCTGGATAGTTCTGCTGTTGTTTTGTGCGGGTGGTATCGCTTTTCAGATGAGATCTCTAAGTAGTGATTTTCAAACGACAGTACCAGCTGAAGGAGGCGTCTACTCTGAGGGCATAATAGGTGCATTTACGAATGCTAATCCTATTTATGCTTCTGGTGCTGTTGATAACAGCGTATCAAGACTTATTTTTTCTGGTTTACTTACCTACGATCAGACGAACAATCTAGTTGGTGACCTTGCAGAAAGTTGGTCAGTAGATGAAGAGGGTCTAGTTTATACAGTTGTGCTTAAACCTAACATCGTTTGGCATGATGGTGAACCATTAACAAGCAAAGACGTTGTATTTACTTATAGAACAATACAAAACCCCGATGCGAAATCGCCTCTTTTATCTAGCTGGCGTGGCATTCAAATCGAAGCCAAGGACGACAGAACTATAATATTTACGCTTCCAAATGTCTTGAGTTCATTTCCGTATGCTTTAACAAACGGAATAGTACCCAAGAAGCATCTAGATCAAGTTCCGGCAGCACAGCTAAGGTCTGCAAAGTTCAATACATTGCAACCTGTTGGTTCTGGTCCGTTCAAGCTAGATAAGATAGAGGTGACAGGTAGGAACGCTGAAGATCGAGTTGAGCAAATAGGAATGATCCCATTTGCAGATTATTACAATGGGGCGCCAAAAATTGATAGATTTATCATAAAATCGTTCCGAAATGAAGAAGCCATGTTAGCGAGTTTTGAGAATCGTCAAATAAATTCTATGAGTGGTTTGGATACGCTACCAGACAATATCAAAGATAAAGAGGTTATAAACGAATTTAACATACCTTTGACTGGCCAAGTTGCTGTATTTTTCAAAAATAGTGAAGGAATTTTGGAGGATGCAAAAGTAAGACAAGCATTGGTTCAGTCAGCCAGTCCAAGCGAAATAATAATGGGACTACAATATCCTGTTGTTGTATCTGATAGCCCCCTATTAACTTCACACCTAGGATACGATAAGAACATACGGCAGTTATCTACTAATATTGAAGCGGCGAAGGCTCTGCTCGAAGAAGCTGGATGGAAAATTGGCGATGATGGCTATCGAGTAAAGGATGGCAAGAAATTAACCATAAGATTGTATTCCAGAAATACTAGTGAGTACACGCATGTCTCGCAAAAGTTACAAGATCAATGGCGTGCGGTGGGTGTAGAGGTTAAGTCATATTTGCAACCCAATGATGAGCTTGAGGGTACTATAGCTAGACACGAATATGAAGCATTGCTTTATGGTATAGCTCTTGGGCTTGATCCAGACGTATTTCCATATTGGCATAGCTCGCAAGCTGATATCAGGGCACCTAATCGATCAAATTTTTCAGAATATAAGTCTGAAGTTGCTGACAAGTCTCTTGAAGCTGGCAGAACAAGGTCTGATCCACAGATACGCGTAATAAAGTATAAACCGTTCTTGGAAGCATGGAGGACTGATGCTCCTGCCTTGGCGCTGTATCAACCCAGGTATCTATACGTAACACGTGGAAAAGTATATGGTCTTGAGCCAAACCAAATGAATGTTGCTACAGATAGGTATGCTAACGTGGCCAGTTGGCAAATAATTGAAAAGAAAGTAAACAAGTAACTTTAATTTTTGTTTCTCAGAGTTTATGATGTTATGACAGGCGCGAGTGGCGGAATTGGTAGACGCGCTAGCTTCAGGAGCTAGTAGGAGCAATCCTGTGGAGGTTCAAGTCCTCTTTCGCGCACCAGGTTTACCTTTTACATAATAATATTGATGTTTAACACACAAAGTGTTAATATATACCGATATGTCAACCCCTGAGCATTGGTCTCCAAAGATGGAACTGGAGATAAGCGGACTTGAACCTCCAATCGGTAAAATAATTGTTGATTTTGACGAATTTTCTAGTTTAGGAAGGTCGGTTGCCGAACATTATGGGCGCCAGTTTGATGGTGACCTTTTTATCACTTTTGGCCCTCATGACCTATCTCAAGCTTGTGAAGCCAGTCGTTTAGAATCAAGGGCTTTACTGAGGAGTCAGGAACAGGCTGTCACGAATGCGGGCTATACCGATAGTGAATGGCTTGAAGAATGGCGAGTTATGACGAATAAACATAACGTTACCAATACTCTACCCAGACAGGTTAGAAATAGAGTATTTGGCAATTTAGTTAGAGATGTTGTTCCGTCCGTCGTAGAGGCCGAGTATAAAAAACTGAGAAAAGCAGATTTTATTAAGATATTTGGTTTAGGCGTTGTTGCAACTTCAGGTTTGATAACTCTTTCTGACGGAGTGTCTTCACCAATAGAAGCAATTTTACCATTTACAAACACATATTTACTTTATTCATGGCTTCGGCCAACAACGAGCGGGTCGTCTCGCATGGATATTGCAAGTAGCAAAGTTGCCGAAGAAGTTCGAGTTAGAAACCCACAAGTTAGTCGCCATCTTGAACGTGCAATAAGAGTCATCCCAAAATTTGAAGATTCGTAGTTATAAACGACTCAATTGTGCTATGATTTAGCCTAGATGATAATGCTTAAGGCAAGGGTATTTGTTTAATTCATGAATAAGGTTGCGCATTATTTGCAAGAACATCTAATTGGCGAAGTTATGACAGGTAGCGATGCTCGTCGTTATTTTTCTACTGACGGTAGTATTCTTTCCGTAACCCCAGCCATTATTGTTTATCCCAGAAACGAGAATGATGTTAGAAAAGCGGCTAGGTTTACATGGCAGCTTGCAGAACGCGGTAAAGTAATTCCAATCACAGCGCGTGGATCCGGAACTGATCAAAGTGGTGCCGCGCTAGGAGAGGGAATTGTTATGGCATTCCCTGCACACATGAATAAAGTCCTGGAGTTAGACGGCAAGACTGGCGATGTTGTTGTGGAACCGGGTATTAATTTTGGAAAATTGCAACAAACTCTTTTTACTCACAACCGTTTTTTGCCTACATATCCTTCATCATTTGAATACAGTACTGTAGGCGGAGCAGTTGCCAATAACTCCGCGGGTGAGAGAAGCGTAAAATACGGTTCTACTGCCTCGTATGTAAACGGTTTGCGTGTAGTTCTAGCTAACGGAGAAGTAATAGTAACAGGACGAATTAGCAAACGCGAAGTCAATAAAAAACTTGGTCTGGCGACTTTTGAAGGTGAAATTTACCGGAATCTTGATGCCCTTATTGATGAGAACAGTCAGATTATCAAAAATATGAAGAAGATTAATTCAGCCGCTGGCTATGCCATAGGGGAGGTTAAGAATAAAAACGGCTCCATGGACCTCACACCACTTTTTGTTGGTTCACAAGGTACGCTAGGGATAGTTACAGAAATTGGGCTATCTTCAGAACCTCACAATCCTAATACAACGCTGGTAACCGCAAACGTCAACGACTATGAATTAATGGCTTCTGTGGTCACTGAACTTAATAAATTTAGTGAGAAACCATGCAGTATTGAGATGGTCAACGACGAGCTACTTAATTTCGTTCACACACATAACCCCAATCAACTTAAAGGAGTTGTACAGCAGCCATATCCCAAAGCATTACTACTGATAGAATTTGACAATCCTTCAGACAGGATACAGAAACGGCTCGCTAAGAAAACAACCAAATTATTGAAATCTAAAGGCATTGAGTTTAGGCAAGAAACAGATCAAGAGGCTAGAGAGAATCTTTGGCGAATTCGCCATAGTGCAACAACTCTTATATCTCACGCAGAAAACAATTCAAAGGCTTTGCCTATTATTGAGGACGGGGTTGTACCTATTGAAAAGATAGGAGAGTTTATTAAAGAGGTTCAAGGTTTATTGTCGAAGAACAATGTCATTCCAGCAGCATGGGGCAACGTTGGCGCTGGCGTTTTACATGTTAGACCACTCCTTGATCTGTCTCAGGTTGGAGATAGGCAGAAGGCTTTCAAGTTAATTGATGAGTACTATTCGTTGGCAGTTTCAATGGGTGGCAGTACTAGTTCGGGCCACAATGACGGCCGACTCAGGGCTCCATATCTACCCAGTGTTTATGGGGCGGAAGTCTACGGACTGTTTGAAAAGATTAAGCAAATCTTTGACCCTTATGGAACATTAAATCCTGGTGTAAAAATTGGTGTAACAATGGAAGACGTTAAACCAATTACAAGACAAGAATTTAGTCTGAAGCATTTTTATGATCACTTACCAAGAAGTTGATTATATATTATGAATGACGTAAATATGATTACCGAACTTGTAGGAATTATGGGGGGATTAATCTATCTGGTTGCGTTTATAGAGGTGGCCTTGGGGCGATGGAAAGGAACATCTTTCTATTATGAATCCTTTAATCTTATTGGTGCACTATTTTTAGGTTATTACTCGTTTGCTAAGTTTGCGTACACTAATATAGTATTGAATATTGTATGGGGAACAGTAGCTTTTTACGGTGTTTATCATGCTATAAATCGACATAAAAAACGCAAAAAAATAAAACATAAAAATAGACGCAAAACTTGAGTTTTACCCCTATAAACGGTATGATATGGTGACGCGCGAGTGGCGGAATCGGTAGACGCGCCAGCTTGAGGGGCTGGTGGGAGCAATCCTGTGGAGGTTCAAGTCCTCTCTCGCGCACCATTTTAGACAAAAGTTGGTATTTATGTTAAAATACAATACCAATGATGGGAGTGGTCGATTGACCATTTTTTAATGTTAGGAGATCAATGACGAGTTTAAATCTAGAGACACTAATCGAAGGTCCAGATGTTAATGTGCCTCGACCCATTTTTCCAAATGATTTTGGGGTTGAATCTTGCCATGAAATTGTTGATAGAAATGGTGGCAAATACGACATATTTAAATTTGGGCCAAATCAAGAGTTACCTGAAATTGTTGCTGAATGGCTCAGGTATCGTACTTTGACACAGCTTGCAGTTCAAGCAGAGCACGAAGGTGACATATATAGATTTGGAGACGTGCAAAACATAAAAGAAAAGTTCTTGCATGATCAAGGAGGAAGGACTCTATATGTGGCGACCAGAGAAGGCCGCATATACGGCGAATCTTGGTTACATGGTTTACGAAACAGTTCTGTCGACTTTTTGCTTGCGCAAGCAGGGATTGATTATTTTGCTTCCTATAAAGGTAAAGAAATTGGCAGCGAATCATTAGCAACCATAGCCGTAAGAGAATATGGTGCAGCCATTAGAAATGGCCTAGCATTGGAGTTAAATGCTTTTGCAACACACAAATATTTCGAGGATCACCCAAATTGCCTAGGTGTTGTCGATAGGTTAGGTGCTAATGATACTATGCAACAAGAATTAAATGATAATATTGAATTACTTTTTGGCAATCACAAGATGATACCAATAAAAACTGGACCTGGTTTTATTATTCACGTGGCACTTCGTCATAATGACAAAGAAGAACAAAAAACAGATAGTGGTTTTATTGCAGAAACAATTCGGGTATAATCTACTCCTGTTAAACTCTTGGGTGATTAGCTCAGTTGGCTAGAGCATCTCGTTTACACCGAGAGGGTCGGGGGTTCGAGTCCCTCATCACCCACCAAATGGTATTTATTAAAACCCCTGACTAGTGTTAAGGGGTTTTCTTATACTTGCGAAAAATATATAAATAACATATAATTGCAGTAATGACAAAAGATTTGTACTATGTTAATGTAGCGCACCTCTCAGAATTTACACCAGAAATTCAATCTCGAGGTGTTGATGCTATACATCCAGTGGGTCTTTCTCATCTGGGAGAATATCTAGAGATGATGTTTGGTCCAGAAGTACCAGAGAATCCTGATGATATGCGACGCTCGAAACAGCTACTTGGGGCTTTAACAGTATTATCAACCGCACATAACATACCGGAAATACTAGAAGCAGAACCCACAAAGTTAATGCCGCACTGGCTCTCCGTAGTTATTCCAGTTATCGATGCGTCAAAAGCCTTAGGAAGACAAGTTGATTTAAGGATGGGAGAAGCTGAGAGAATAAAAGAACCACCAAGAGTTTCTAATGATTTGACGTACATTACGGGCTTATTTGATCTCTCGAGCTTCATTGTTTCTCTCCAGCTTGATTTGCCTCATCCAAGGCTTAACAATTCTGATCTTGTAGATCGATCAAAAGGTGTGGTGTTTGATGACCAAGAGTTTATGAACGTACCTAAAGAAGGTGAAAATTCAACTATTGAGTTATTATTGACGATGCCTTTCGTGCGTAGCGAAGAAAAAAGAAAGTTACGTCAATTGCTTATTCGTGGACAAAGAATTATAGGTCAAACTGAGATCAATCTAGCTCGAATGCAAGAACTTCTTGCCAGAGATCAGTCAGACTGACCAGATGTTTGTTTTATGGATATAAAAGAGTTATATTGATTTGGTATGACAGTGATTGAAGCAGATCCAAACCTCCGATTTATGGACGCAATGGCAGAATTTGCTATTGATGAAAGCAGACAGCACGTAATCCGCAGCTTACTTAGTGAAGTTAAGGCTCCTGAAGGTCTTGATGCAGAAAATAAGCGTGAATGGGAGCTAAGAGAACGTGAAAGAATTCAAGACTTAGACTTTGGTAGTGCCAAAACTGAACTTACAGATATCGGTTACGGGACTTCATATTATGATGAGCTTACGCCCGAAGTCGTCGTACATATTCAAGACGAACCACAGATTGATCCGGATCTCGATGCTAGGAACGCCTTTTTAGGGAATCTCATAGTAGAGAATGGTCACGCAGAATATGACAGAGTTACCTCAGGTGTGTTTGAAGCACATCCAGTATTCAGGGAGTGGAAAAATATCTGGGTTGCCGAAGAAAAGCCTCATGGTGATGCCATGGAGCACTGGGCATGGGCAACTGGTTATGTAGACATGAAAGAAGTCCACGCGATTACTCAAGGATATTTGCGCAAAGGCCTTACGTTAGACTTTAAAACACCTGCCCACGGCATGGCTTATCCAGCATTACAGGAAAGAGCAACTGAACTTACGCATATGCAAGTAATGACTACTCTACCTAAGGCTAGTGAGTCTATTGCCGCAAGTACGGGCAGGGATATGATGGCAAGAATTATTGCCAACGAAAGAGGTCACAAAAAATTCTACTCCGCGATGGTTAGGCATGCGCTTGAATCGGGTGATCCAGAAATTGCCTCAATGCAAATGCTGGCATTAGGTGAGGCGCTTATGGGTTTTGCTATGCCTGGTATGGATAGCGATATACCCAGAAGAGAGGAAATAACAAAATCCTACGAAGCATCTGGAGTGTTTTCTTATGGAAAACTAGCAACAGATGTATTGCTGCCAGCAATTGATGGTGCTGGCACCTTTAATTGGGATGTTGAGAATGTGACAGATTTAACTGATGAAGCAAAAAGAGTGCGCGATGATATCGTTGCTTTTTCTGGACTTCTCAAGGCTGCAAAAGAGTTAGATGACCCACATCGACGTGACAGAAAGCTAAAAGTAGCTCTGCTAAAAGCACACAGACAATACGGTCGTCTTGCATAACAAGGGAATTTGGTAATACAATATACAGTGAATTTAGGAGGGCGTGATGGTTTTTATTATCGTATTTATATTAGTAATTTTGGTTCTTGGAATAAGGATTGTAAACCAGTATGAAAGAGGGATTATATTAACTCTAGGTAAATATACAGGTACCCGTAACCCTGGACTTAATATAATAATTCCCATAATCCAAACTATGCGTAAGGTTGACGTTCGGTCAACACCTGTAGATGTACCTAAACAAGAAGTTATTACCAAAGATAATGTCACGGTTGGAGTCGATGCTGTGGTATATTTCCGAGCTGTTAATCCAGCAAAAGCGGTTTTAGAGACGACGAACTATACATATGCGACAGCTCAGTTTGCCCAGGCGGCACTGAGAGATGTTGTTGGTAATGTTGAGATGGATGATCTTTTGAGTAAAAGAGAAGACATCAGCCTTCAGATAAAACAAATTGTTGATGCAGAAACTGACAAATGGGGAATTGATGTCGAGAACGTAAAGCTCCAAAATATTGAATTACCGCAAGATATGAAACGTGCTATGGCCAAACAGGCTGAAGCCGAGCGCGAAAGACGAGCCAACATTATCAACGCAGATGGCGAAAAACTTGCAGCACAAACATTAGCTGACGCAGCAAAGATGCTTGCCAGTCAGCCTGGTGCAATTAATCTACGTACTCTCAATACGCTTGAAAGAATTTCGACAGAACCATCACAAAAGACCATGTTCCTATTTCCGGTAGAAATGATTGATGCCATGAGGAATATGGGTGGCCACACCAAATAAATCACTTTTAGAGTATCAAAAACAAATTGATACCATGCTTCAAGCTTACGAAAAACCATATTGGCATCCTTTGAGCCAATTAGCACGCATGATCGAGGAAGTAGGAGAAGTATCCAGGATCCTTAATCATAAATATGGCGATAAACCAAAGAAGTTAAGTGAAGAGCACCAAGACCTGGCAGACGAATTAGCGGACATACTGTATACAACTATTTGCTTAGCGAATTCTCAAAATATTAAACTAGATCCTGCACTAGAAAAGGCAATTGCCAAACTCGAGACTCGCGATAAGGGTCGATTTAAGAAAAAGTAAACTAGGCTTGCTTTAGGATTGTCGCCCCAGAAGCTCTATGATTGTATGAATCTGGACTAGTTTTACTAATCACTTCTATCATAAATAAAAAAGGGCTTCGCCCTCATTTATACCTGGTGGCGCCTCCCAGACTCGAACTGGGGACACAAGGCTCTTCAGGCCTCTGCTCTACCAACTGAGCTAAAGCGCCACATAACAACCACGCTATTTTATAACTCTTAACAGATGAAATCAAGGTAGCGATAGTGTATTTCAGCTTTGAGAGGCTGCAAAAATAGCAAATTGTTCTGGGTTTTCACACATTCTGGCGAAGTCATCGCTCGTGATAATCTCTTCGAACTCTTGCTGACTAACATCAGGATTACCATCATGATACCAATCATAAAAGCTTTCAGTATCGCGAGTGTTTATATTATCAATTGTTATGTCATGTTGCCTGTTCTCTGTAATAATACCGCTAGATTCATTTCTAATATTCTCATTTTGTTCTTTATTATTCGCTGACAGGATACTAAACCCAAGAGCTGTAGTTAATGCCAATGCGCCGACAGTTCCTGCTATAAGTTTTCTGAAAAATTGATTTTTTGATTCAGGACGACTCGACATTAGTCTATCTTTAAACGTGCTGAGAAATGGTTTTCTTAAAATGGGGAGGGGATCACTAGTATTGCTGTTACTCCCCATAAGTTGCCCGTATTCAGAATTATGACAAATTGGTTTAGCTGCACCGAACAGAATTGATAATATCGGCACATTGCTACCACTTTCTTCAAAATAGTCGTGACTAAACATATAGCTACGTTTGTGTAATATCAAACCTAGCTTACCTGGTAATGGTTTTATTCGTTGGGCACTTTCTGGCATAGGGTTTTTCTTAATAACGGTTACACCTTGTTCGGATATCTCTTTTTCCCATTGTGACCAATCTGTGTTTGGCCTTTCTGGTACGGAGTTTACTATAGGCCGCAGACTACTTATAAAAGGTGACCCTTCATTAACAGCAGGAGTCTCATCTCTATACAAGTGTAATCTGTCTAAAGCACGCTGAGCTTGTATATGTGGTAAGTTGGGTGGAGTATAGCTCTTTCTTTCTCCACCTATAGCGTGTTGGTTTAATGCCCCGACCATTGCAGGTTCTAGTACGTCTTCATCAAGTAGTTTTCTGTATCCCGCTACGCTCTCAATACTTACTGTTGGCGGATCAACAGTGAGATCGATTACTAATTCGTCAGTGTCTCTGGCTTCTAAACTATCAATTTCGCAAATGTTTGCTTTCGGGTAATATACGGGGTCAGGAGTAGTTTCTAGCCTTAAGCTCATATCTAAATCATGAATCGATGGTTGGCGCAGTTCACTAAATTTCATATCTATTTTGGTTTCCTCCTAATCATTATACGTAAATAATCAATCATTTATTTCATTAACTTGCAAAATATCTGAGGAATACCTATAATCTCCCCTGTTCGCGGGTGTAGCTCAGTTGATAGAGCGCTTCCTTGCCAAGGAAGAGGCCACGAGTTTGAGTCTCGTCACCCGCACCAAATATTTGAATTATGAGCCGCAAGGCTCTTTTTCTTTGTCTCAACGACTGTTCTAAAGGGGTCGTTTAGTATATAAGACAACTTCTTGTCCTTTAATTCAATGTTTGAAAGTACGTATTCTAGCAACTTCTGTCTTAGCCTCTCATCGCTCTCATTGAACAGCTGTTCAGCCCGTTGTGCCAAGTCTAACAGATAGGATG
>JAGQNP010000026.1 GCA_020428005.1 Candidatus Saccharimonadota bacterium | reverse complement strand
CGAAAAGGGTGCTGTGGCTTTTCAGTTTGATCGAAAAGGTGTTATTCGAGTAGTTGGAAGCGGCGATGATCTTGTTTTGGTTGCCCTGGATGTGGGCGCAGAGGATGTAATTGAAGAAGGTGAAGAGTCAGTAGTTTACACTGATCCAAAAGAACTAGCTAAAGTAAGGGATGGCCTAAGAGAATCTAGCATTGAAATCACAGAGGCTAGCCTTACTTACGTTCCTAACAACACGGTTAACATCACTGACCGAGACACAGCTGCAAAAATAATGCGGATGATGGATGCACTTGATGACCTTGATGATGTAACTACTACACATGTTAACTTTGATATTCCAGAGGAATTACTAGCAGCATAATGGATTATAAAAAAGAGCTGGAGTTTGCAAAGAAACTAGCACAAAAGGCTGGTGATATCATGCTTCGTTACTTTAAGGCCGAGGATATAGGTACTGTATGGAAAGAAGATAATACTCCATTAACAGTTGCTGATACCACTATCAACAGAATGGTTATTGAAGAAGTAAAAAAGGTATATCCAAATCATGGGATAATCGGCGAAGAAGAAAGTTTTTGTGAAGATAGAGAAAAAGTTTGGGTGGTCGATCCTATTGATGGAACCATGCCATTTAGTTTAGGTATACCAGTAAGCACGTTTTCCCTTGCACTAGTTGATAGAAGCGATGGGCAATCAGTCCTAGGTGTAGTTAAGGACCCATATCAAGATCATATTTATTCGGCTGCAAAAGATTCAGGTGCGTTTTTAAATGATCTTTCGATACACACAGGTGATTACAGATCACTTAATAAAGCATATATATCAGTTCTTGGAGGTACAAATAATAAAACTTTTAGACCTGGAATAGCGTTTGACCTGGCAAGAGATAGTGGAAGCAAAAACTTTAGTTTACTTTCTCAGGTCTATGCTGCCGTAAAAGTCGCGTCAGGTGAATTTGCTGGTTCAATTTTTGGCTATGGGGCTCCATGGGATTCCGCCGCTGTATCAATTATTGTTAAAGAAGCAGGTGGTGAAGTGACGGATTTATATGGCAAATCACGTAGATATGATGAGTGGGGTGACGGATGTGTTCTGGCTTCGAATCGCACAATAATGAATAAATTACTTTCGATAGTTGATAAGGCAAGTGTTAAGACTGAATAATGAGAATTTTAGGAATTGATCCAGGAACAGGGATACTTGGGTTCGGTGTTATTGATTACGAAGGAAGTAAATCAATACTAGTTGATGCTGGTGTAATTAGAACACCTGTTAAACAGGCTGATAGTGATCGCCTAAACACAATATATGATGAATTGCATGAACTTATAATTGAACTAAAGCCTAAAATTATGGCTGTCGAGAAGTTGTTTTTTGCCCAAAATGTCACTACAGCTATGAGTGTAGCTCAAGCAAGAGGTGTAGTTTTGCTATGTGGTAAGCAGCATAAACTAGACCTTTATGAATATACGCCTCTACAGATTAAGCAGGCATTAACTGGATATGGTCGAGCTGATAAGAAACAAATTCAAGAAATGGTAAAGGCAATTCTATGTTTGAAAGAAGTTCCAAAGCCAGATGATTGTGCTGATGCAATTGCTACTGCTATATGTCACAGCATGACTGTGAGATAATAATCCAGATGATTGCAACATTACGAGGTGAAGTTTGTGAAAAGAATTCCGATAATATAGTTCTTGAAGTTCGTGGTGTGGGCTATGGGCTTATAGTAACTTCAGCAGATTTTGGTAAAAATTACAAAGGGGCTGACAATAAATTCTATGTTTATGAACACATTCGAGAGAATAGCCATGACCTATACGGATTTTCAGAATTAGACAGCAAAAAGCTATTTGAACAACTAATTAGTGTAAAAAATGTTGGACCAAAAGTGGCTATGGCCGTACTAGACACTGCTGATGCCAATATAGTTAGAGCAAATATTGCTGCCGGAGAAATCAAGTTTTTGCAAACGGCCAAAGGTGTGGGGCGTCGTGCAGCAGAACAGATAATTGTTGAGCTAAGAGACAAGGTTGGTTCAATAGTGACTGAAGGTGCGGAGGGCATTGTTAATCGATCAGGAATTGGAATTCAGGATGAAGCAGCTGAAGCTTTGATTGCACTGGGTTTCTCGGCACAGGATGCTGCGATTGCACTTGAGAAGATTGACGATAATCTGTCAACCGAAGATCGTATAAAACAGGCATTAAAAGGATCTAAATAATGGCTATTGAGAGAATAGTTAATACTGGTAATGACGACGATGTGCAAGAACAAGAGCTTGAAATAACATTGAGGCCAAAGGATTTCGATAATTACATTGGTCAGGAGCGGTTAAAGCAGAACCTAAAACTTGCTATCCAGGCAGCTAAGAAACGCGGGGAACCGATAGATCATGTCTTGCTATATGGTCCTCCAGGTCTTGGCAAAACAACTATGGCAACTGTTATTGCTAATGAAATGGGCTCAAATATAAGAGTTACTTCTGGTCCAGCAATCGAAAGAGCTGGTGATCTAGCAAGCTTGTTAACAAACCTTCAAGATGGGGATATTTTATTTATTGACGAGATTCATCGCTTAAATAGAACCGTTGAAGAAGTTCTTTATAGTGCCATGGAGGATTTCAAACTGGATATTATGCTTGGTAAGGGCCCAAGTGCTAGAAGCATGAGGTTGGATTTGCCAAAGTTTACAATAATCGGAGCAACAACAAGAGCAGGATCACTTGCTGCGCCGTTGCGTGATAGATTTGGTATGATCCATAGGCTAGAATTCTATACTGCTGACGAAGTACAAAAAATAATTGAGCGAGCAGCAAAAATACTAAACGTTAAGATTGATTCAAAAGCTGCCAGAGAACTTGCGCAGCGGTCTAGATTAACACCGAGAATTGCCAACAGGCTACTTAAAAGAACAAGGGACTATGCCGATGTCAATGGTGATGGAATGATAGATACAATAATAAGTACTGAGTCTTTGAGGCTTCTGGAGATAGATGAACTTGGACTTGATCCTGCGGATAGAATGATACTTAATGCGATTATAGATAACCATGATGGCGGACCAGTTGGTGTTGAGACGTTGGCAGCCCTTACAGCAGAAGAACGGGGAACGATAGAGGATTTTTTTGAACCATACCTAATGCAAATCGGATTGCTTGAAAGGACACCAAGAGGCAGAAAGGTTACCAACAAGGCCTACAAGCACCTGGGTAAGAAAAAAGACACTAAACAACAGACAGAATTGTTATAATTAGCAGACAGTATGAATCAAGAAAATAATCAACTAAATAATATGCATCCTGATCAATTATCGGGAGTTGGCAAGAATTTGTTAAAACTTATTGAATTCGATGAAGATGAAATTCTGATAGACGAGATACGCAAACACCCCTTTGGCCTTTTTATTATATATATGACCGGTTTTGCAATCGGTCTATCGGTTCTGGTGGTCTTTTTTATACTACCGTCATTAATAAAAGGTGATGAGTTTGGTATAGATATTTCTGCTTATACACCAATATTTATGTTCCTAGGTCTTATAATGTTTGTACTTACTTTTATCGGGACTATGATCGGGGCACATTTATATAAAAATGATGTAATTGTTATTACAAATGAAAAAATTGCCCAAGTGATCTATAAGACAATATTCAATAGAAAAATATCACAACTTAGTATTGGTGACGTTCAGGATGTAACTGTTACTCAGGAGGGAATATTGCCAAGAATATTTAGATACGGCACTATAGTCATTGAAACGGCTGGAGAACAGGCAAATTATAAGTTCACGTATGTTCCAGACCCATACAAGCATGCAAAAAGTATTGTTGGATCTCACGAAGTTAATCTGACAAAATACGGCAACTAACTACTCGCTAAATGGATTATCTCTAGCTTGCTCAAACAGGCTCTTTACTTCTATGTTTTGATCTTCAAGTTGTTGAATTTTTTCGATTGCTTTCTCATCTATTTTTGGTCGTGTTACAGTGTTAAGTTCCTCGGCTATAGCATCTTCACTTGGTTCGATCTGGGTATATTGATTTATTTTAAAAACTAAAAATCCGAACACTATAGCAACGCAGACAATGAAAGCAATAACATTGTATTTCTTATATTTTTCAATAATTGGGGTAATCTTTTTTGGTATGTCTTTTACTTCAAAATTCATGGCTTTATAAATACGTTTATTACAATATTAAAGGTAAGTGTATGGATGTCGCTAGCCTTAGGCTGGATATTTATTTCTGCTACTTGAGCAGTACGACGATTTTGCTCAAGTCGAGTCAGGAAGTTGATCAAGTTCTCGTATGATATTGGTGTGTCTGCATCAGATTGAATGGTTATTTCTAACTGGTAAACACCAGTGATACCGGATACGGGGGTCACCTGAGACACCGGTGGTGCTGCAGGAGTCGCTGGTTTTGGACTGTCTGAAGATTGTTCGGTTGTTGCTGGTTTAGGAGCTGCAGTTCCGAGTGTAGAATTTGGGAAGGTAATACTTGATATGCCAATACCACTTTCCTCAGCTATTTTGATTATTTCTCGAACAGTCTTTGCTTGGTCTTTATCCTGAGGAACAATAGACTTTGTAACGTTTTCTAGTTCAGCATATTTCTCGATATCCTTATTTGCTTGCAATAATGAAACCTGTTGCTCTTCAAGTACTTTATTCTCAAGTTTTAATTGTACTAGTGCGTCAGAATTAGTTTTCAACATATTATTGCCAATAAATAGTGCACACACTCCACCAATAACCATAAGACATATTAGTCCGAGTAATCCAAAATACATTTTCTTACTATTCATTACGGATTACTCCCTTGATTATTTATAAACAAGAAAGAATTGTTGCTTGAGAAGAGCGCACGGATACTTACTTTGCATGGATACAAAATGTCTATTTGTGACGCAGATGATTGGCCAGTGTTAGGATTTGTTGCTTGTGTATCAGCTTTATTGCACTGAATACTAATTATGTCAGCTTTCTCGAATATCTTATTAGTTGGGTCTTGGAGATTAACTTGTACCTGGGTTGCTGTGTCGTAATCTGTTGCTGCTGCCGTGAGATCAATCCCTCCTTCGAGCTTATTAATACTCAGTCCTGTTAATACAGAGCCTTCTGGGAACGCAGCACCGATTTGTTTAAGTATCGAAGAGAATAGTAACTGTTTTGATAAAACTTGAACAGCGAGCTTTATACTTCCACTTATGCTTTCTACTTTGGTTTTAGTCTCTTCAAGTTTTTGAACTTTTAACTGGTTTTGAACCTCCGAAATCTGAGACTCATAGGATTTTTGAGATTGTTTTATATAAATTTGTCCTGCGAATACTACTACGAATATTGCAACAATAACGATAAAAAGTATAAAAACCCATCTTAATAAAAGTGTATTTTTTCTTGCGTATGTTATGTCCTCGCGAACCTCGGGAGGTAGCAGATTTATCATGCGAAAACCTCCTTTGGATTAAGAAGTGCTAGTCCAGCAACAGTAACATACATTGATTTTTCAACAGTGTTTGGTGGTTGTAGCTTGCTAAAATCTAGATGCTGCCATGGGTCGCACATTCTTGAGGGTAGCCTCAAAATGTTCGTCATGTGTTCGGAAAGTCCCGGCATATTTGCTCCACCACCCATTGTTACCACCTGGCTAATCTTTCGTTTAGTTGCAGATCTTTCTTCGTAATAGCGAATCATCCGGCGAATCTCTTTCAGTAGTTGCTCTAAAATAGGTGATAGTGCATCAGTGATTTCTTTTTGTTTTTTACTTACACCAAGACCGTACTTAGTCTTTATGATGTGTGCCTCTTGTTTTGTAACCTTAAGCTTTTTTGCAATTAAGTCTGTAAAGTTATCTCCACCACCAGACACAGTACCAGTAACAATAAGCCCATCATCATAAATTGTGATATCAGAAGAAACGGAACCAAAATCAATCAATATTGTAGGCACGTCACTCTGCTCAGCTTGTACAAAAAGCCTGCCTGCTGCGCCAATAGATGTTTCTAGGGCTATTGGTTCCAGACCACACATTTTTGCCAAATCAACGTAAGAATCAACAATTTTCTTTGGTGCCGCAACTGCCAATAACTCACTCTCCTTATCTGTCTCTTGAATCATGTTGAAATCTATATACAGATCATCAATAGGAACTGGTATGTACTGTTCGGCTTCCAACCTTAAAGCTTCCACCAGGTCTTTTTTGTTAAGTTTAGGTAAATTAAGAGTTCTATTATATGTGCGGCTAGCAGGAATAGATGCAGTAACTCGTTTGGTAGTTATTTCGCCAAGGATGTTTCTATCATACAGCTCTTTCATTACCTTTGCTATGAGTTCTGGTTCTACTATTACCCCGTCATTAATTGCCCGTGGATCAAAGCTCGTAACACCGTATCCTGTGACTACTTGTTTATTGCCTATCCAGTCAATTTGCATAACTTTTAGGCTACTAAAACCGATGTCTAGTCCAAAAACTGATTTATCTTGATAGAAATATGTGTTATTCATTCCACCCGAATTAAGCGTAAGTAATATCGATAGTATAACAGAAGTAATAGAAAATGGTCATTAACTATAATGTTGGAACCGTCGTTGCAGGACAAGTGCTAGTGTAAGGAGTAACTGAAATAGCCCACTTGGCTCTTAGATACTCTTCAATAGCTTCAATTTGCTGACACTCCAAAGCTTTGTCGTATATTATTATCTCTGCATAGTCACCATTCATATAATCTGCACCGGAACCACCTACTATTGATCCATTTCGCCTACCACCATAATAGAATTGATCTATGCTATAAGTATAATTGCTGCTTGGGTAAATTCCCGTTTTTTGTGCCAAGGGCGAACCATTGCCTTTAAGATCGGTAGTTATATTGTTTGTATTATTTTCATCGATCGTAAAAATACTAGAGAATAGATACGGTGTTCCAGAGCAGCTACCACCACAAGAATAATTTGTTCTATAACTTGAGCTACTTCCAGAGTATTGGCTAGAGAAACCAGTTCCTGAACCGTATCTCAAAAGTGGTATTATTGATGAACCACTAGAGGTATCATTATTTGATGAAGTATTCATGCCACTAACGTATCTACCATCAATGGCCGATGATGAAAAGTTGGTGTTCGCTACTACGAAAACGGTCATCTCTCTTTTGTTGTTCAGAGCAGAGGACAGATTGCTTACTAAGCTACCGTTGCTGAATCTTAGCACAGTTTGTCCATTTATCTGGTTATCTTGACGAGTCGGAGATGAACCATAAGCAGATTGAGCATGATTACCATTGCCAGATTTGTCTTGCCACTGTGTGACGGAACCACCATTTACTGAATCAGTTATACTGCCTGAAGAAGAATAATTTACGACTAACTGAATGCCGTTTTTTTCAGCTCTTCGTGTACCATTTCCCGATTGGCGTTGAATTCCAAAACCTATATTACCATTTGATGATGACCAGTTTGGGTCATTGATAAGTTCTTGAACAATGGCTGTTACATCAAAATTAGTTGTATTTCCGGGGGGGAAGTTATTTGTTGATATGTCGGTATATGCTGTAGTTCTAAGGCTCGAGCTTGTGATGCGATTTCTAATTTGATTGCTTCCCGAAGATGTAAAAAGTGGTAAATGGGGGTCGGATGAATTATTGTATAGTCCGTAAATCCTGTGACTGACATTACCGCCTTGTCCGGCGGGAGTACCACCTGTTATCATTATTGTTGCCGATGTTACGGTACTCCCAAATGGAATATTTATCCCCTGAAAAACCATGCCTGCGTATAACTTTTTATTATTATTGTTATTACAGACTGAACTACTGAATTCTGTTGAATCGCAATAATGCATCTCCAAGTCGTCACTTTGCCATGAATTAGTTGTCTGAGATCCGTTGTTTTCCCTTTCTTCCAATGTGTCCCTGGTAGAGTCACTGGCATTTCCGAATGAGGTAGTTGTTGATATTGTGTTCGTTGTTGTTGAGGAACTTTTTAAAGTAGAAGGATCACTTGCATCAAGCCAAACAGTTGGAGCAAAGTTATCGGGCGTTTTACATACTGCATAAGTTCTAACTATTTCTGACCTTATATCAAATACATACTGTGCTGTGGTTGACAACTTAGGTAGATAGACGCTTCCAGTGCCTTTCACAGTTTTTTCATATCCATCAGCAGAAGTGTCTATGACCTCAACCTTATAGGTTATTCGGTATCTATCATTTGTTACTAAATCCGTTTCTGAAGTCCCGTTATAATCACCACAAGATGTTTGATCAAACTGCTCTTTGGCATAGTCAACAGCGGCTTTAGAAGCAACACGTGCCATTTGTATGTATGCTTGCTTATAAGCGAGGTTTAGTCCATTATTTGCCTGAAGCAAGGCCGCATAAGCAACAATTATCATTATAGACATAAGACCTATTATTGTCGGTAGAATAAAGCCTTGGTTGTCGGATGAAAGCTTCAGAATCCTCATTAGTTAAGCCTCCTCAAAGTTATGCTACTGTCTGCATAAATGTCTTCTGCAAAGGCCTTGTCCTTCAAAACCAAGTCTACTTTTACTTTTTCTGCCAGAGCAGGGTCAGTTATAACGTTATTTCCGGTGTCATAGTAGGTAATAGAGAAACTATCCAATTTGTCAGTTACCAGAATATCAGCAGGACAAGAAGAACTTGATTGTCCTTGTGGGCAGGTTTGCTTTTTGTAGCTTGCTCCACAGGTTGTCATCGAAGACGGGGCAGACAATATTCTCTTATAAAGACTCGTACCACTAGTGAAGTAGATTACGTTATTGTAAAGTATAGAGTTATCTTCTATTACAGAGGGATCGCAACCTTCGGTATTAATATACACAAAATCGCGATTTTCTGATCTCGGGTTTGTAGTTAATGCAGCAGTCGATATTATCAATGTCTTGGGATTTGAATTATATGTCCATCCACCCGAAGGCTGATAAGCGTCTGTCAAGTTGCTATTTTTGGTGGTGTTGAAAGAATCAGCAAAATAAACATCATCTTGCATACTAAATACAATATTTTGAGCTTCAACCTGTAAGTTTAGCAATGCCCCTTGCTGAGTTAGTTGACCATATTGATTAAACAAAAAACTAGTCATAAGAATGATAGTAAGCATAACTACAGGGGTTATTACTAATATCTCCACCAATGTGAATCCTTGCTGACCCAGTTTCATCGCCCAATTCCGTTTCTTTGTATGAAGTTTGCGTACTGAACAGTTCTTTTGCTGTCACCGCTTCCAAATTCTACGGTAACAACAATATGTTTTAATGTGTCACTCACTGTATTTATATAAACTTTACCTACTCTTGGTGCCTCGAACGAGGTTGGTAAACTGCTACTAAAGTCTTCCACTTCTTGAAGTGTGCCAGATGGCGTAGTGCTTGGCAGGGAAGAGTAATTTGTATTTTCATAACTTTCAACTTTCGCAAAGGCTATACTGTTTGCCTCGGCAATATCGATTGCTTTTTTATGAATATTTTGAATTGTCGTAAATGAAACCATAAAGGCACCGAATGCCGTTCCAATAATAATTAGCGTAATAAGTAATTCGACTATTGTGAAACCGTCTGAGTCATTATTATTTATCATTTAGTCTAATTTCCTACATTCTTGCTAAGACTTGATATTGGTCCCATAACGCTCGCTGCGATTATACCAACCATACCACCCAGAACCACTATCATAAGAGGTTCTATTATAGAACTCAAACCATCAATTGTTGTCTGTACTTCTTCCTCGTAGAAGTCAGCTACTTTTACTAAGATTGTATCAATCTGTCCTGTTTCTTCACCGACTGTTAACATCTGGGATACGATCTGTGGAAAATATTTACTATTAGATAATGGTTCGCTGAGTTGTTTACCATTTTTTACCGCCTTAGCAGCGTCTTTTAACTCATCTTCAATAACTTTATTACCGATTGCTCCACCGGTAACTTCTAGAGCATCCAAAACACCTACGCCGGCTGACATTAGGGATGCAAAGGTTCGAGCAAATCTTGCAATGGCAATCTTAATCACAATAGTTTTCACTATTGGTATCCTAAGCAATAAAGCATGGAATTTATATTTTCCCTTCGGTGTTTTTATATATCTTCTAATCAAAAAAGCGCCACCAAATAAAAGAACAAATATTATTATTGCGTTGTTTTGCATAAAATCACTGAGTCCAAGCATGGCTTGAGTGTATACGGGAAGTTCAGCATCAGGGCCACCTAGATCTTTTATAATTTTTCCAATTTTCGGTATGACAAACATCATAATCCCAAAAAATGCTATTATTGTGATCGAAAATATAACGGTAGGATACATCATCGCGCTCTTTACCTTTTTGCGCATACTGGCATCCTGTTCCACTTGCTCGGCCAGGCGTTTTAGAATTTCATCTAATATACCTCCCGCTTCACCAGCTTTTACCATGTTTATGTATACATCAGAGAAAACATTTGGGTATTTTTCAAATGCTTCTCCCAACGATAGACCGCTCTCTACGTCTTTGGTGATACCACCAATTACGCTCTTAAAATACTTGTTCTCAGATTGGTCTTGCATGGTTGCTAGGGAGCGAGGCAGAGGTACTCCCGCGGATATCATGGTTGATAATTGTCTTGTGAATACAACCAAGTCTTTATTTTTAACCTTGCCGCCACGTTTTTTCATTCCTTTTCCGCTGTCACTGGCCATTTTTACAATAACTGGTTTTAGACCTTGTTTACGCAAACTACTGATTACGGTATCCTTGTCAACCGCGTCAGTTGTACCGCTTACAGTTTTGCCAGAGCTGGTAGTTGCTGTGTAACTAAATTTCATACTACTTTTCTGAGGTTACTCTAAGGATTTCTTCAATTGTTGTCTGTCCACGTAATGCTTTTATGAAGCCATCCAGTTGCATGGTAACCATACCTTCTTTTATCGCTTGTTCCTGTATTAGTTCGCTTGTGGCGTTACTAACTATTAGTTTTTGTACATCTGAAGAATTTGACAGTACCTCATAAATTCCCATACGCCCCTTATACCCTGTATGTCCGCAGGTTTCACAACCACCATCCTTAGCTTTCCAGATTTTTGCAATTTTCGATTCAGAAGTCGATAGTTCCTCAGTTGATGATTTGTCTTTAGCATTTGACTTACCTATTCCACCTTGAAGAGCAAGTTGCTCGAGCTGATGAATATTTTTCATGATTGCAGCATCATTAGTTTTGAATATTTCGTCGATTTGTTTGATTGTGGGGGCATCCGGGGTTATTGTTTCTCTACAATCAACACATAGCCGTCGTACTAATCTTTGCCCGACAACAGCACGAACTGTACTTGCTATAAGAAAAGGCTCAATTTCCATGTCTAATAAACGTGGAAGGCAAGTAGCTGCATTATTTGTATGCAATGTTGAAAATACTAAGTGACCAGTAAGTGCGGCCTGCACGGCTAGACCAGCAGTTTCTCCATCACGAATTTCTCCTACCATTATTATGTTTGGGTCCTGTCTTAAAAGTGCACGTAATCCGTTTACAAACGTCATACCAGCTTTAGGGTTTACCTGAGTCTGATTTGCGCCTTGAATTCTGTATTCTACCGGATCTTCTACTGTAGATATATTAACGGAAGGTTTATTAAGTAGACTTAGAATACTAAATAAGCTTGTAGACTTTCCTGAACCAGTCGGGCCAGTTACTAGTATCATCCCATGTGGTTGCAGAATAGCCTTGTTAATAGTCTCAAGAGCTAGTCCCCAATATCCCAGTTCTTCTAGGGTTGCTGCCTTGTTAGTCTCGTTGAGAATACGCATAACAACCTTTTCTCCATCAACTATAGGCAATGTAGATACACGCAGAGCGTATAGTTCTCCTCCAATTTGGACTTTAAATCTTCCGTCTTGTGGGGCTCTTCTTTCGTCAATTTTTAAGTTGGCTAGTATCTTAATTCTGGATACCAAAGAACCCATAACTTTTTTGGGTAGCTTGTTGGCCTCTCTTAGTATTCCGTCAATTCTATAGCGCACTAACACAAAATTTTCTCGAGGTTCTATATGAATATCACTTGCACTTGACTTAACGGCGTATTCTATTAGTAAGTTAACAGTTTGGGCTATCGGAGAGTCTTCAGCCAGATCTTCTTCGTCAATTTCCTCATCTTCTTCTTCGTCAGTTGTTGATTCCGGAGTCATTACCTTGGTAAGCTCTGTGCCGATATTGCCTTTGTATTGATCGAGTGCTTGGTTTATATTCGATGTCGTTGCAACATGAACCTTTATTTGGTCACCAAGTTGTTTCTGGAGAAAATTAATAGCTTGAATGTCGTCTGGATCCTCCATTGCCAGTAATTTAGATCCATCATCACCTATTCCAAACAGTACTACCTTATACTGTTTGGCTATTCGCTCCGGAATAAGCTTTAGCACCTCTCGCTTAATGTCTTTTGCGTTAAGTTCAATAAATGGCACATCAATTTCCTGTGCATATAACTTGGTCAAGTCTTTATCAGTCGTCAAATTTGCAGAGACAACAGTGTCTTGTAGGGGTTGTTTTTCAGTAGAACTCTGACTTTTAACATTTTTTATTTGTTCCGCAGTAACTTTTTTAGAACTAACTAGCAGTTTCTCCACCAAGGAATCTGATATACGCATACTTACTACCAATTATACAAGAATAAGCGTTATGTGGTGACTATTTTATGATTTTTAAAAAATTTGGCTTTTGTCGCCACAGTTGACGCAGTATCCAGGGTGATTCATAGGTTTACTTTGATGAGACCTGCAAGAACCCTTTAGGCAATAGTACATAGAACTTTGACTATCCCAAGCATCAAGTGTTGCTGCATCTACATAACTAGATAAATATTTCTTTGCATTCGCTTTACAAACTGCATTACTTTCGCCAAGATTACAAAATCGTATGCTTATCTGATAAGTGTGCTCTGGACCATTGCTGTCTGGCGGCCAATTATCATAGTCATAAACTGATCCCGGGAAGGGTGCTTCTGGCCAAGCTTCAGAACCAGCTTGACTTTGAATGAACTCCTTTATGCCTGCTGGGACATTACGGTTTTCATCGGGAGGATAATCGTTATATTTTGCAAGATAAAGTTTAAAAGCATTTTGCATGGTATTTAACTCAGATATACTCCTACTATAGTAAGTGCGTTGTTTCCAGTTAGGTACAGTAATGGCATAAACAATTACTGCAAGCACGCCTAGAATTGCTATTACCATCACTATTTCTATGAGCGTAAAGCCGTTTTGCTTAAGCTTATTCATATTTTCGATTGTAACAATAGAGATAGATTTTTAGAAGCATTATCTCTTTTAATGGAAGATTTTTTTGCTATACTGAGCCCTACAACACTTTAGTATAGGTGGAGAGGGAGTAAGAGCATGGCTACACTAAAAGAAGATAAAGCCAAAGATCAAAATGAAGGTAAAAGTAAGGCTCTTGG
>JAGQNP010000025.1 GCA_020428005.1 Candidatus Saccharimonadota bacterium | reverse complement strand
AGCAGACTGCTGTGGCCCATTACATGTTTCGGGACACTGTTCACTTGATGAGTACATGGACATGATCGATTATGTTAAGCCAAAATTCTTGGTCCCAATTTATGGTGCTTTTAGGGCTCAGAGATATCACAATGACGAAGCCATTAATAGAGGTTTTCCTCGTAAGAATATGACTTACATAGATAATGGCGAAGTTATTTCATTCACTAAGGACACTATGGAAAAATCTGGGGAAGTTCCTGTCGGTACGCTACTAGTAGATCAAACTGGTGCATTAGTAAGCAATGTCGTTATTAAAGATAGATTGCTATTGGCTGAAGAAGGATTAGTAGTGATAATACTCACCATAGATAAAAAGACAGGGTCTCTACTAACTAGCCCTGACATTATTAGTCGTGGTTTTATATATATGCGTGACAGCGAAGAATTAATGAATACCTTTAGGTTTGAAATTCGACGTGCAGTTGGACAAAGGTTTAAACGCGTTGAACTCGATAGGTTTAAGCAAGAGATCAAAGAACATGCTACTCACTTTTTGTATGAGTACACTCAAAGAAGTCCCATAGTTATTCCTGTAGTTAATGTTATTGGGAGTTCGAAAGGCCAGAATCCTGGTAACAGTAAAGAAAATTCTGGAGCAAACAGTAACAATAACCCCAAAACCAAGCAGAAAACTCCAGAGCAAATTGCAGCTGAGCAGCAACAAAGGTTCCAAGAAATGCGAGCCAAGTTGCTTGGTCAAGATGCCAGAACAGATTAGATATAAGCATTACCTGATTGACAACTGTTGTATAAATTGCTATAATATTTATCTATGGTAAATGAGCAAATAAATCACATAGACCCAAACACTATTTTGCTAGTTGATCCACGAATGAATAGACTAATGGCAAATACATATGGCCAAGATGATATGCTCGAAAACCCTGAAGTTTACGAAGCTGCATTACAGCTTGCTACATCAAGTGGACAGAGTATGAAGACGGGAAAAGTATATGATATTTACCGACAGTCAATTGATGGGTTAGCAGTAATAGATGCAGATTTTCCGGACGTTTATGATGCAAAGCAGGTTATGATTAGCTTTATTATTTCGCAAAAAGCTAGATTACACGAACTATTTTCTAGTAGAAATCGGATTTAGGAACGATTTAAGGTATAATCACATGAGGTAACAGCCATGGCAAAAAAGAAAAAATCATCAAAAAAGAAGGTTGAAGCTATAGAATCGGAAAAACCGGTGTTTTGGGCTATTGCTGGCGCGGTCTTACTAATGGTTATTTCGATATTTTTACTACTTGGAATGTTTGGAACTGGCGGATCTCTACCAAAGGGTATGTACAGTGTTATATACAGTGTTCTTGGTTATGCGGCAGTGTTTTCACCAATTGCAGCTGGATATCTAGGATATCTTAAATTTAGGAGTGAAGATCGCAGAGTTCCACTAAAAAAACTTACAGGGATGCTAATTCTCATTATATCGGTGTCATGTTTAATGTATGTTGCATTTGTTTCCAAATCACCTACAAACTCTTATGAAGGAGGAAAAGGTGGTGGACTTGGGGAAATCATAGGTGGGGTTGTCCTGAGTGCGCTTGATAAGATCCCGGCCATAATAGCCTTTTTAGCCATATCTGTCTTTGCATTTTTTTGGACTTTTGGTATTTCACCTAAGATTTTACTAAAGCCATTTGAAAAGAAAGAAAAAGATACAGACCTTACTGACTTAAAGCAAAAAGCAGAGGAAACGGAGTTCAAACTTAATGAGGGTGTACCAATTGAGCATCACAAAAAGGGTGATGCTGCTAAATTGGCAACTTTTAAGAATACTGCACAAAAACTTACTCCTACAGAAGATCATGAGGCGCTGACTGTTGCAAATGATCCTAACTGGAAGCTACCCTCATTAGATTTGCTAAATAAAAAGCAAGACAAGGCAGACCCAGGCGATGTGGAGGCCAATGCCGACATTATTAGAGAGACTTTTTCTAACTTTAATATATCTGTAATCATGGAAGGTGCAAATGTTGGACCACGAGTTACGCAGTATACTCTTAAACCACCAACTGGGGTAAAACTCACAAAAATAACTGCCCTAGAAAACAATTTAGCGCTTGATCTTGCCGCTCATTCTATTAGGATGGAAGCGCCGATACCTGGTAAGCGCCAGGTCGGAATTGAAGTACCGAATCTAAAATATGCAACAGTTCGGCTAAGTAGTATTTTGTCTTCAACTGATTGGAAGGATGAGTCAGGTCCACTATCTTTTGCAATTGGTAAGGATATATCTGGCCAACCAATAGTATCTGATCTTACAAAACTGCCCCATATACTTGTTGCAGGTCAAACTGGCTCGGGTAAATCAGTTATGATAAATACGATACTAACAAGCTTACTGTACAAGAATAGTCCATCTGATTTAAAACTTATTTTGGTTGATCCAAAAACTGTTGAGCTTGCGCCATATGATGATATTCCACATCTACTTAGCCCTGTAATAACCGAACCAGAGAAGTGTATTAGTGCACTAAAATGGGCAGTAGCAGAGATGGAACGTCGCTATAGAACACTAGCCGAAAATCGTAAGCGCAACATTGCGGAATACAATAATCTTAAAAAAGAAGAGGGAATGCCATATATTGTGATTGTGATTGATGAGCTGGCTGATTTGATGATGATGGCGGCTCGTGACGTTGAATCATTAATTGTTCGTATAGCCCAAAAAGCACGAGCAGTGGGTATTCATTTAGTATTGGCGACACAAAGGCCAAGTGTCGATGTCATAACTGGTCTGATCAAGGCAAATATACCAGCACGAATAGCCTTTACTACCGCTAGTCAGGTTGATTCGAGGACAATCATAGATCAAATTGGAGCCGAAAAATTATTAGGTCAAGGTGATATGTTATTACTAACAGCAGACATGCCAAAGCCTAAGCGTGTACAAGGTGCATTTATTTCTGACGAGGAAACTAACAAGATATCGGACTTTATTAGAATGCAGCGTCCTCCTGAATATGACGACGAAATAATTTCTCAACCTGTTCAGCTGAATGGTCGTGGTGGCGTAGTGGCTGATTATGGTGGTCAAGATGCAGATGATGATATGTACAAAGATGCTGTTAGAGCAGTCATTGAAGGTCGTAAGGCTAGTACAAGTTTATTGCAACGTAGGTTGAGGATCGGATATGGGCGAGCAGCTAGATTGATAGAGACCATGGAGGAACAAGGAATTATTAGTCCTGCTGATGGTAACAGGCCAAGAGAAGTTTTGGTCAGTTCGTACGACGAAGTATTTGGCGGAGCAAACGCTGGTGGTGCCTCTGACGAAGTTTACGAAGAAAATTTTCCCGATAAATCTTGATATTAGTTGTTAATCCTTTTATGCTTTAGATATAAAACAAAAAGGAGCTATTTATGGCAGCAACTTTGCGTTCACCAGTGGATGGTCAAACTGGAATACCTTTGCCTATTGCTCCTTCGTGCGAATGGTTACCTGTTAATCAACCCGAGGTTGCAGATATTCATCACGGTGTTCACCCCCGCAATGATCCTCGTCTCCTAACAGTGGCGGGTTTTGCGTTTCGTCACAGTTGGCTACAAACAGTAGAAAGGGACCTTCATAACGAAGGTCCTTTTTCTTATCACAGTAGATATATAGGACCGAAGATTACCACGGACGAAGATGATATATTCTCTCGCCTTTTACTTATAACTAGTGGTGTAATCCCCAATGAAGTAATAGATATGAATGGAGGTGATCCATATACTCGGCCAGCTACGGCTAAAGAAACAGAATTTTTACACACACCAAGCGATACTGATCCATTCGGGTATCGGTACATTAAATATAGATATGAACCAATACGCGACTTCTTCCGTCACTATGTTCTGAAACAAAAACTTGGAGATGAACACATTGCCGAAAAGTTCATAGACGAATTCTTTTTTACTAAGAATCATGAGAAAAAGAGATTTTTAGGTCACTTACTTATTGCCAAAGCTGCAGAGGCGGCATCGGATCAAGCTGGAACAAAATATAGAATGCTACAAAGGGCGGGGCTAATGCATCCTGCTATGCCCAGTAACCCAACAGTACTAGTGAAACATAAGCTCGGTAATGACACTCAGAGGGTTGATTTAATACCTACTTTAGAAGATTCACTAAGACGACACTATCAATTAGAAGCAGCTTAGTTGACTAACAGAGGTAATTGAGGTACAATTTATGTACTATTAACTCAGTTCACAGTCATAGAACGTGTGGGCTTTAACCAAGGGAGGAAACTCTTATGAATCAATATGAGATTGCTGTGTTGTATCATCCTAGTTTAGAGGTAGATTTGACTAAAGCCGAAGAGCGAGTCAAAAAGATTATATCTGATGCTGGTGGTAAAATCATAGCAACCGACAACTGGGGAAAGCGAAAACTCGCATACCCAATCAAGAAAGAAGAACATGCTGTGTATGTATTTTATACAGTCGATCTTCCTTCTGACGGTGTTAAGAAGGTAGAAACCACACTTAACATTACTGATGAAGTCATACGATACCTTATCGTAAGGCCTGATCTAAAAGCAATCGCCAAAGCAGAAGCAGCCAAGGAAGAAAAAGCAAAGAAAGCTGCCGAACGAGGCAATGATGATACTTCAGATGAAGACAAAGATGAAACAGAGGAGTAAGATAGGGTAAAGGGTGGTTAATAGGAGGAAAATGTCATGGCACGAAGCTTAAACCAAGTAACAATAATGGGAAATCTCACCAGAGACCCAGAACTTAGGCAAACACCTAACGGGCAAAGTGTATGCAGCTTTAGTCTTGCATTAAATCGAAGCTACAAAGATTCAAGTGGTGAATGGCAGGAAGCAACTGATTATATTGATGTAGTTGCTTGGGCTACACTAGCAGAGCGTGTTACACAGTATTTGGCCAAGGGTAGACGTTGTCTTGTACAGGGAAGATTGCAAAGTCGTAGCTGGGAGCAAGATGGCGTAAAGCGTAGCAAAGTAGAAGTACTAGCAAATGACGTAACATTCCTAGATAGCCGTGGTAGTGACAATAGTAGTGAAGAAAATTCACAAGAACCACCAAAACCAAGTAAAAAAACTAAGAAGGACGATGTTGTTATAGAAGATATTGGTGATGAACCAATTAACCTCGACGACATCCCATTTTAAGGAAATTACTATGTCTAAATATCATTCAAATTATAGAAGCAGCATAGAAGAAATTTTTGAAAGAGAAGGCGATTCACTGGCAAGAGCAGGATTTGTTTATCCTGATATGGATACCATTCCCGAAGAAGCAGTAGATCACTTTAGGCATATTGAAAACAGACTATCAATTGATGAACCAATACCCTCTGCGCTAGACGAAGCAGCAAGCCTAGGGATTGAATTAGAAACATACTTAGAAGGATAAGGAGAAATAATGGCAAAGATTTTTAAACACCGAACAGACGTAGCATATTTTGATTACAAGGATTTCAAGACCTTGCAACGTTATGTTAATGGATTTGGACAGATTGAGACTCGTAAAAAGACTGGTCTTAAGGAACACGAGCAACGCCGTCTAGCGGTAGCTATCAAGCGTGCTCGACACATTGCACTATTACCATTTGTAGCTTCAAATTAAGAGGCAGTTATGGCTTTCGGGATAACTGATCTTAAAAAAGGTGCACTATTTGTTTATGAAGGACAACCCTATAAAGTTGTTGAGTATTCTCAAAAGGTAATGGGGCGTGGCGGATCTATTGTAAATGTAAAGATCAAGAGCCTTATTGACAGCAAAGTCCTAGACAAGACATTTAAGGGAAATGAATCGATAGAACCCGCTGACGTTAGTAATCAAACTGTTCAATATTTATATAACGACGGAACCATGTTACATTTCATGAACGAAGATACATTTGATCAAATGGAAGTTCCAATTGATATGGTTGGCGATCAAGTTGGATATCTAAAAGAAGGCGACAAGGTAGTTGCTCAGAGTTTTGATAACAAAGTTATTAATATTGAACTACCCAAAAATGTACCCTTAGAGGTTACATACGCCGAGGATGTCGTTAAAGGTGATACTACCAGTTCAGTCTTGAAGGACGCAACTCTTGAAACTGGAATAAAGGTAAAAGTTCCAGCCTTTGTAAAAACTGGCGATATCATTAGTGTTGATACTACTACCGGCGCATATCGCGAAAGGGTGAAATAAGGATAAATGACTAATATTCCACCAATTGAAATGCGGTGGGGTGGTGGAAAGTGGCCAAGGGCCCCAAAGCGTCGACTTCGTCCAATTTTGGATACTGCATTTGGTCTTGCCGTTGATGGAATGGAGGCATTTGGTTTTGAACCATCTGAGCCCAAATGTGCAACAGTATGGTGTGTTGGTGATAGATGTCCAGATGCTGGCGAATCTGATAATTCAACTGATTTTGGGGTTTTTATACCATTCAGTTATATAAAACGACCGAGAAAAACCAAAGAGTTAACCGTTCCACTTAGTCTGATGACTTTACATGAAGTAACTCATTGTATCCGACATGAATATTTTTACGGAGATGATCTCCTGGAAAGGGCTGCATCGGAGGGGATAAGTCTTTTTGCTGAGAAATCACTAGCTCTTGCTGTACTAAATGGCTCGGAGCAGCACGAATACCAGGCACACTTTAGTCCTGTAATTTCAATAGAAGCAGAAGGACAAGTTATGGACAGTTTTCTTGACGATGCCATAGAAGAGGGGTTAATGATTACTCAAGGTAAACCTCAATCCGCCTCCGATGATTTACATGAACTTTGGTTTGCTAATACCTATGGTTGCCCAATGCCGCTAGGCAATCAGATTGGTATGCTTGCAGTCTGTAGACTAATTGACGCTGGTGCAACACTGAGTGAAGTAATAAAGCTTCCAGCTGAAGACATAATCGGTTTTGGAATATAATTTTATCATGACCAAATCTAGGCTTGATCAAGAAATGGTTAACCGAAGCCTCGTTGACACACGTAGTCAGGCAGAGAACTATATAAAGCTTGGCTATGTAATTGTTGATAAGAAAATAGTAAAAAAGCCAGGTACTCTAGTCAGTGAAGAACAAAAAATAAAACTAATTTTGAGAGAGCAATATGTGTCGCGTGCCGGCTTGAAATTAGCGTCAGTTGCAAAAACTCTTGGTGTGAATTTCAATGATGCAGTTGTTTTAGATGTAGGCTCTTCAACGGGCGGATTTACTGACTATGCTTTACAAAATGGAGCAAGAAAAGTAATTGCAGTGGAGCTTGGTACTAACCAAATGCATCCAAAACTTCGTAAAGACGAGCGCATAGAACTGCATGAAAAAACTGACATAAATTATGTAAAGATTTTGTCAGAAAAACCAGACATTGTGGTTATTGATGTATCCTTTGTGAGCCTCCGTGAAATACTACCAGCAGTGAATAGGTTGTCTGGCGAAAGTGCTCAAGTAATTGCTATGGTAAAGCCACAGTTTGAGGCAGTAAATGTTGGCCAAAAACATAAGGGTGTAATCAAAAATGACCGAATAAGACGCGATATTTTAAAGGATTTTGAGCATTGGGTACAAAAATTATTCATTATTTGTGATAAAGCCGACTCAGATGTTGCCGGATCCAAGGGCAATAGAGAGAGATTTTACCTTTTAAAATCCGTCTAAATTCATATAGCTTATGCTAAACTTCGATTATGTATTTTAGAAGTAGAGCAGAGGCCGGAAGAATGTTGGCCGAAAAGTTAACACAGTATAGTACCCAGAACGTTACTGTTATTGCCCTGAACCCTGGTGGTGTTATTGTTGGTGCACAAATAGCTATGAGGATTCATGCATCTCTAGTTATGCTGCTCACAAAAGATATTGTGCTTCCTGGTGAGTCAACGGCGATCGCAACAGTGTCTTCTGACGATGTGTTTACTTATAATTCGATGTTTTCGGTAGGTGAACTTGAAGAGATGCAGGGTGATTATAGAAGCTATATTGAGCAAATGAGGATGCAGAACCTTCATGAGCTACACAGTTTGTTAGGTGCTGATGGTGAGATTAATCGTGACTATTTACAAAGGCACATTATTATTCTTACTGCAGATGGTTTCCAAAGTGGTTTTTCAATTGATGTGGCTGCTGATTTTTTGAAACCGGTAAACTCAAAAAAACTTATAGTAGCAACACCATTTGCCACAGTACCTGCATTAGATAAGATTCATATGTTAGCAGATGAAATCCAGTGCTTGGATACGATCGATAACTACATGGGAACTGACCATTATTATGATGACAATACTATACCCAAAACAGAAGAACTGCTAAAGGTAATAAAGAACACACCAATACACTGGCAAAGGTCATAAAATTCTTGCGTTTATAACTACTAGATAATATTATGTAACCAAGAGCGTTAACAAAAAAGTCTAAAACGTACATAAAAAACCAAATAAAGAGGGAAAACAAATATGAAATATTCATATTTGTATGGCGCCTATGGGACTCCTACTAGGTATAGTCTTGACGCCTACAAAAGCAAAATACGTCTAATTATTACGGCGCTTCTTATAGCAGTCCTTGTTTTTGGTTTCACAATTTCTCAGCTTATAAATTCAAATAATAGTAACACTGCCGAGGCCCTACAGAGTACCGAAACTTCAGAGCAAACAAATATAGAAGAGATTGTTAAGCCTGAAAATAATTCATCCGAACCAGCAATAATTATTGATAACAATAAGGATAAAAAGCCGATTGATATGTCAGGCTGGTTAAGTTCACACAAAGGTAGTTATGGGGTGATGGTTTATGACCAATCTGGCTACCCACTGGTAGTTAATGATTCCACAAAGACTTTCTTTATGGCTAGTATCTACAAATTGTACGTTGCTTACATTGGGTACCAAAATATAGAAAGCGGCTTATGGAAGGATGATCAAAACTATTGGCAGGATTGGTCAAGGACTAAATGTTTGGATGAGATGATTCGTACTTCGCACAGTCCATGTGGTGAAACTATGATGGGTGAAATTGGCAAGACAAATATACAGGAAAAGCTGAGTGTTTATGGGCTGGAGAATACATCTTTCGATGATTTTGAGACTTCTGCTGATGATGTTGCCACGCTACTTGTGCGCTTAGATAAAAACCTAGATTTAACTCCTGATTCTAAAGAAAAGTTACTGGATTCTATGAAGGGACAAGTTTATCGTGATGCTATGCCTTCTGCGTTAAATGGTTGGACGGTTTATGACAAGGTAGGATTTAGGGAACAGGATGAATATCATGATGTTGGAATAGTTGTATCGCCACAAGGAAAAACATATGTAGTTGCAATTTTGACTAATGGTGCCGGTACCAGAAACATTGCAGATTTAGTACAGACAATTAAACAATCGCTCTAGTATTTATCAACCATAAATTTTCTGTTTAAATAATTACTGGAGTGTTGAGCCTAAACAATAAAAGATATAGCGCACATAAATCACATGGCAACAAAAGCGTGTTTATAGCTGTTTTGGTGTTAATTACTTTATTAATTTGCGCTAGTTTGTTTATTTTTAGATCAAGACCAAGCTCTATAGTTTCGTCTACGAATGGTGAAGCCAGTGAGCTAAAAATTCCAACCAAAAAGGAATTAGTAACAGGCAAGTACTTATTTAGTGGCACAATTGTTCTAGCACGTGCAGTCGAGAAGTCTGCGGCAGGTAATTATTCTCAGCCTTTTAGTAAACTTTCTACCTTTCAACCAGAACAGTATGATGCATGGTTGGTCGATCTCGAATGCCCAGTAACTACTAATAATGTTAGTTATCAGCAGCAGATTGATAACTTGGTTTTTAATTGTCGCCCTGAATGGTTGCCTGAATTTTCGAATCACTTTAATCTGGTTAATCTGGCTAATAATCATACAAGTGACATGGGTGCTGATGGGTTCTTGGAGACACAAAAGCATCTTGATGAAGCCGGAGTACAGACAGTTGGAAGTTATGACCCATCTAAGCCTGAAGATGCTTGCGAAGTTATTGCGTTGCCAGTCAGAATTATTGATGATGATCAAAATTCAAATAGTGGCAATTTGCCGGTTGCATTCTGCGCGTTTCACTATTTCTTCCGACTGCCCAAGCCAGGCGAGATGGATATCGTAAAGCAATTTTCCGACGTTATGCCAACGTTTGGATTCATGCATGTCGGCGTTGAATATTTACCAACAGCTGGTCAGGATCAGCAAAGCGTTGCACATAGTTTGATTGATAAGGGTACAGAATTTGTTATTGGGAACAGTCCACATTGGGTTCAAAACAGTGAAGTTTATAAAGGTAAACCAATTTTTTATTCAACCGGAAACTTTATATTTGACCAACTAGAGTATGAGACGAATAGAGGCTTAAACATTGAAGTCACACTTGAAATCCAAAAAGATGAGAATATAGAAAAGTGGTTGGAACTCGGCGAAAAATGTAAAACAAGGCGTGATAGTTGTCTTCAGATTGCCAAACAAGAAGGACTTACAAAACCAAAACTAAAACTTACTTATCAGCCTGTTGGCAGTAAGGGTGGCAACAGGGCTGTTACAGAAAAGGCCGACCCAACTTTACAGGCGGCGATAGAAGAGCGACTAAATTGGTCGCAAACCAGACAACAACTTGGTCAATAGTTATTTGCTTACGTTGAAGCGAAATTCAACCACGTCATTAGGTTGCATAACGTAATCTTTGCCCTCAGTTCGAACTTTTCCTGCGGCCTTGGCTGCAGATTCTGAACCAGCAGAAACCAAATCTTCGTACTCAACAATTTGTGCCGCAATAAAGCCTTTTTCAAAGTCGCCGTGAATAACGCCTGCGGCTTGTGGGGCAGTTGAGCCTTTCTTGATTGTCCAGGCTCGAACTTCCTTATCTCCGGCAGTTAGGTAACTTTGCAATCCAAGTGTTTTATATGCAGAATGGATTACTTGTTCTAAGCCGGATTTATTTACGTTATAGCTTTCTAACAGTTCTTTTTTATCTGTATCGTCAAGACCACGGAGTTCGCTTTCGAGTTTGGCACATACAAACACTGATTCTGAAGTTCCTACTAGGTCTCCGAGATGCTTCTTTTTTGACTCATCTACAAGGGTTTGTTCATCTACATTAAAAACATAAATAACCGGCTTTGCTGTTAGTAGATGAAGATCCTGAATGTATTCCTCAGGAAACTTTTTTTCAGAGTGTGACAAAGGAACTCCATCATTAAGTAATTCTTGAATTTGTTCTAGTGCTTCAGTTTGTGGACGAAGTTTTGGATTGGCTCGTGATTCCTTTTGTAATTTTGGTAAACGTTTTTCGATTGTTTGTAAGTCTGCCAGAATCAATTCAGTATTTATAACCTCAATATCTTTTTTGGGATTATGCTGTTGATAAACGTGCTGTACATCTGAGTCTTCAAATGCTCTTACGACATGACAGATGGCGTTACAGCTACGGATGTTAGCTAAAAATTGGTTACCAAGTCCTTCACCTTGACTGGCACCTGAGACAAGCCCGGCTATGTCAACAAATGTAACTGTTGCTGGTTTGATCGGTGCATTATTGTATATTTCACTAAGTTTTTTTAGTCGTTCATCTGGAACAGGCACAATGCCTGTGTTTGGCTCGATTGTTGCAAACGGATAATTTGCAGCCAAAATATCATTATCAGTTAGAGCATTGAATAAAGTGCTTTTACCGACGTTTGGTAGTCCAACGATCCCGATAGATAAACTCATAGGAATTTATTGTAACAGATACACAAGTAAAAATTTAAGAAGATAATAGAGTAGTATAATTTTGACAAAAGATATAAAAAATGATACAAATTTATAATTAACTGGCTCATTTGTTTGGAGATTACTTTTGAGCAGGGAATTAAATACAGTGAGTGAACAAGATCCATCAACAAATCCTGATCGACAACAAATTCCACTGCACCCCGAGGCAGAGGCGTTGTTTAGCGAGTTTATTGATTTTGTTAAAGTAGATGATGCTAACAAAGACGTTACTTTTCGTGAATATGTAAAAATGATTGGTAAGCAGGCTGCGCGGTCGTGCAATCTTGCACATAGCGAGTATCTCGGCCAAGATGATGTTGATTATCAACGTTGGCTGGAAAATCCCAGTAGCTCTAAACCAAGTCGAGAACCTAGAAGTGACAATGATGACATAACAACCTCTTTCGCTAGACCTATAATGCCCGAAGAACCGCAACCGATACTGGATAGGATTGGTATGATGTTTGATGACGTTAGGGATAATGAGGATTGGATCAGACCACCATATACGGCTAAATACGAAGGTCCTGAATCTGCGAAATTACTTGAGAGACTTTTATCAGATGGTGCTACTAAATCAGTAAGACGACTAGGCCAACATTACGAGAATGGACACATGTACAGACGCATTACTCATGTTGGTGATAAGGATAAAGGTACATACCATCCTCACTATTACTTTATGGATAGAACACATCCTGGAATGACTAGAATGTATTTTGTTGATCCTGAGCATAAAGTTGCAAACAACAATATATGGCGTCCTCCAATTGTAAATTTGGTTGGCATTGAAGTGCCAGATAGAGAAAGTACTAGCTCAAGGGTCACAATTATGCGCTGCCGTGTTCCCAAATATGATTTTAAACATAAACCTGAAGGGCTAGGGCCTGATGAATTATTTACTGTTATCGAACAGGCACTTGAACGTAATGGTGGCCTTCCGGATGAATTTACAGGAGACATGGAAAGTAAAGTATTATTCATGATTGCGTCAGACCATAACTCAAGCCGCGTGCAGGCTAGATATAGTACCAAAAAACAAATTGAAGGTTTTGCTCGGGGAGAAAGAGGCTCAAGTGCACTCGAAGGAAAAGTCTGGGTACACGCCTACGTTGTAAATAGACTAATAAATCTATTTAACCAGCGCGCAGAAGCACGAAAAGTCGTCTAATAACTTAGAAATATTCGACAGAGTATACTACAAACATAACCGTTAATGTAATATACTAACTTTAGTCATGAAATCACTAAAAAAAGAAAACGATGGTGGAGTTTCTTCTGGAGTTTCTGAAAGCGACAACTCAAAGGATAAAGCAACTGGAAAACCTAGGTTTTCTAAAAAAATACCACTTGGTTTAATTGTATTAGTATTGCTCATCATAGTCACCCTAGTTAACGTAGGGTTTTATGTTAATAAGAAAAACAAAACTAATGATACTCCCATAAACGAAGAATCAACTAAGAATTTACGTGATATCACAAACAATAGTGATGCTGGCAGTTTAGCTCAGCAATTTGGTCGTGATTATGATATGACAAAAAAGGAAGTTAAGAATTCAAATCCCGCAAACTGGGATAAAGAAATGCTAGACAAGGCTTACTTTAACCTATTGTACGCAGATAAAGCCGGGGCTTTTACTGAAGTTTATGAATTTTTGTCAGTTATTGAAGTTGCTCAAAAGATCGGGGTCAATATTGATGACAATAGTTATGGCATTGAC
>JAGQNP010000024.1 GCA_020428005.1 Candidatus Saccharimonadota bacterium | reverse complement strand
GAAAGAACGATATCTTCCCTTAAACTTGAAGACGAAGAGATGAAGGGGAGAATTATTGGCAAGGAAGGTCGTAATATCCAGGCTCTACAACGTGCAACCGGAGTTGATATTATGGTTGATGATACGCCAGGCATGATCATTCTTTCGAGCTTTGATCCAGTGCGTCGTGAAGTTGCCCGACAAGCGCTTGAAATGCTGATGAAGGATGGCAGAATTCATCCTGGTCGTATTGAAGAGGTGGTTGAAAAGGCTCAAAAGAATGTACAAAAAGACGTTTTGCGTGCCGGTGAAGATGCGGCTCGGGAAGTTGGAATAATTGGAATACCGAAAGAAATTTTGCAACTCCTTGGAGAACTTAAATATCGAACAAGCTATGGTCAAAACGTACTCAAACATAGTACAGAAATGGCACACATTGCTGGAATAATTGCCGAGGAGCTTAATGCTGATGTTAAGACTGCAAAATATGCAGCATTAGTTCACGATCTAGGAAAAGCACTTACCCACAAAATGGAAGGTAAACACCACCACATAAGTGGCGAAATGCTTCGTAAATACGGTGCACCTGAAGAAGTTGCTCATGCCGCTGAAGCTCATCATGACGATATGGAAGCAACAACGGTTGAGGCCTTAATAGTTCGAGTTGTTGACGCTATAAGTGCAGCACGTCCGGGCGCACGAAATATCAGTGCTGAGAATTTTGCTGAAAGAATGAAAGATCTTGAGAATACAGCGCTAAGCTTCGGGGGTATTGATAAAGCGTATGCGATTAGTGCTGGTCGAGAGATTAGAGTATTCGTAAAACCAACAGATATTGATGATTTGGGATCCATTAAGCTTGCTCGCGATATTGCCACCAAGATTGAGTCAACAATGCAGTATCCGGGTACTATTAAGGTTAATGTAATTAGAGAAACTCGAGCTGTCGAATTTGCTAAGTAGTACAATGATCATATGCAACAAGAGATCGAGTGTAAATTTCTAGATGTAAATCATGATGAGATTCGGCAAAAACTTACAGAAATAGGTGCTGTCTGCGAAAAAAAGATGCGACTTATGCGTCGAGTAATGCTTGATCATGACGACAATCGATTCCAAAAAAACAAAAAACAGGAACGACTTCGTGTACGTGATGAAGGTTACAAAATCACTGTTACTTACAAGTTAAATGACGGAAAATCGAATTATCCATTTGAAGTTGAAACTGATGTTGGATCATTTGATGAGACCATAAAACTTTTTGAGGCTATCGGATTACAAACTTATAGTTATCAAGAATCAAAACGAGAAGAATGGCTCATCGGAGACGTCGAAGTTGTTCTAGACAGTTGGCCTTGGATTAATGATTATATAGAGATTGAAGGTCCTACAGAAAACTCAATAAAAGAGGTAGCTAAAAAACTGGGTTTTGACTGGAATGATGCTAAATATGGAAGCGTAGACACTGTATATGAGCATCAGTATGTTAACTTTACAAGTGATGACTCGATAGGTGATGTAAAAGAAGTTAGGTTTGGTGATCCATTACCAAGCTTACTTAAGAAGGGAAGATAAAATGAAGATTACAAAATACGTACACGCCTGCGTGCTTGTGGAGGATGGTGAACAAACTGCATTATTTGACCCAGGACAATTTTCTTATGAATCTGGACTCCTTAAATTAAATGACATAAAAAAACTGGACTTTGTTTGTATAACTCACGAGCATTTTGATCATTTTTATGAACCGTTTATAAAAGAAATAATTGGTAAATTTTCAAACGTGATTTTTTACACTAATAAATCTGTTGCCAAAAAATTAGAAAATTTAGGTGCTACAAATATTAAAACCGAATCCGATAACGTTGTAGACATTAGGGGACTAGAACATCAGAGTATGGCTCCACTTGCACCGCTTCCAATGTGTGAAAATATAGAAATTCATTACAAAGGGATTATTTCTCACCCTGGAGACAGCCAAAAAATGCAAAAAAGCTTAGGTAAAATTTTGTTTGTGCCGCTCGCAGGACCTTGGGGTGCACCCATAGAGGGTATTAGAATGGCTGATCGGTTAAAACCTCAGTACATTTTGCCTATTCATGATTGGATGTGGAACGATCAATGGAGAAGAACGATGTACGACAGAATGGAAACATACTTTAAAAGCCAAAATATAACAGTGTTAAAGCCAGTTGATGGTCAAACAATTGAGGTAAATATATGAAAATTCTTTATATAGGCGACATAATGGCTGAACCGGGTATAAGTATCGTTAGTGAAGTTCTCCCGGGCCTTAAAAGAGAGCAGGAGATTGATTTTGTAGTTGCACAGTCCGAGAATGTTTCCAATGGAAAAGGGATGGCTGTTGCTGATATGAAACGGTTGCAACTCC
The DNA here is from genome assembly GCA_020428005.1 of Candidatus Saccharimonadota bacterium. GTDB lineage: Bacteria > Patescibacteriota > Saccharimonadia > Saccharimonadales > JACQNP01 > JAGQNP01. The sequence goes on along the minus strand of JAGQNP010000024.1, from coordinate 12,257 downwards.
TAGGGGTTGATTTTTTTACTGGTGGAAATCATACGACTGAAATTGAAGAACTGAATAGTTTATTACAAAATCCTGATTCACCAGTAATTGGTCCTGCAAATATGCCCAATTGTCCAGGACAAGGCTGGAAGTATCACATTGTTTCAGGGCAGAAGATATGCGTTGTATCTATTATGGGTTCAAAAGTTGGCAAGGAAATAGAGATGACCAATCCGCTGCAACGTATAGACCAGATTTTGCCACAAATAGATGACGACACATTTGCAACTATCGTAAACTTTCATGGAGATTATAGTAGCGAAAAGAGGATATTTGGATATTATCTAGACGGCAAAGTTACTGCTGTAGTTGGTGATCACTGGCATGTTTCGACCTCTGATGCCATGATATTACCGAATGGTACCGCACATATAACTGATGTAGGAATGTGCGGCAGTTTACATTCTAGCCTTGGTGTAACACTTGATTCAGTTATCCCGCGTTGGAAAGATGGGGTGGTCAATAAGAATGAACTAGCTACTAAGCGTCCTTATCAGTTTAATGCAGTTATTATTGATGTAGCTGACGACGGAGTCGTAAATTCTATTGAACAAATTCAAAAGATAGTTGATTAAATTTCACTTTTACCGTTAAAGCCAATCATAGCTATAACAACACTAGCAAGCATATTGATTATTACAATCTTTATAAGGGGTAACCCTCGGTTTATTGCTAATAATGCTGCACTTCCAAGCCAGATAGTTGCGATAACTCCAGCAGTGTATGGGTATTTAATGAATAGTAGGAATTCTTTATGCATTTGCGGTAACCTCCTCAGTTACTATTTCTGATTTTACCTTACTCAGGCGAATCTTCTGCATTAATTGGCTAAATAAAACAGGATCCCTGTTTGCTACTCGTTCAAGCCAATTTGATACAATCTCAAATGCTTCCCCAGCACTCATCGTATCTTCGTTAGCATGCATTAATTCAGGATGATCTTTTTGGACTTGATCCACAACCCTATTAAAGACACGTGGCAAAACTACACCGCGTCTACCAAGACTTTCTACGAGAGTTATGTATGTTTGCGAGGCGCGTAATATATCAGATGCCTCCATCTTCATAACCAATCCGAACCGGTTATTTTTATTTACCATTTGATTGATTATTTGCAGTATTCTTCCGTCATGTAACATTGGGCCTATGTCTTGTCCCCCGGTCTGCTGGCTGAATGTCTCTTGTGCAACCTTGCCAACTTCAGTTGTAAAGTTTGAATTCTCAACTGGAGCCTTGCTCATGGAACTGAGTTTTTTCAGTGCCTTGTACAAATCACTCACAAAAAATCTCATAAACTGCTCGAAAAGCTTAACAATGTTAAGGTGCTCGCTATACATATGATTCCACTCCCTTATAAGTCCAAAAAATGCTGCTTTATCAGGGGGTGTCTTAGCAGAAATTCCAAAGTCAATTATTCCGACTCTATTATTAGTCATAAGTCTAATATTGCCGGGGTGCGGATCACCTTGCGTACGTTCAAGGTTAAATATGCCATTAATTGCCTCAAATCCTAGAGTTTCTAACTGAGTATCTATATCGGAACCGAGCGTTTCCTGAACATATTCCGCAGGATCAACACCTTGTTCCTGAAGTTTTATTATCTGTGCAACTGAAATTCCGTCTATGTAATCTTGGGTAATAATATTTGGTGTACAAAGATTCATATATGTTTTTGGAATAATGAAGTTCTTATGATGTTTGTAATATTCATATAACTCATTCGCGAAGTCGGCTTCAGCTACATAATCGGTTTCTCTCAAAGTCGCACTGATAAAATCCTTAATAGCACTCTCGACGTTCATGTCCATATTAGGTGTTAGCTTGGATGCAAATCTTTTTGTGAATATACTCAAAAGCTTTAGATCATGTTTTAAAAGTTCTCTAACCATAGGTCTTAAAACTTTGATAATAATTGGGTTTCCATTATTGTGAATGCCGTAATAAACTTGTCCGAAACTTCCTGCAGCAAAGGGTTGAGGCTGAATACTTTTTATTTGTGAAAGATTCTCGGGTAACAATTCACGTCTAAGAACAGACACAACGTCAATCGGCTCACTGTCCAAATTCTCAAATATTCGCAATTTTTCTGGATTATGCCAATTTCTCATAACAGTACTTCTTAGAAGTACGCCTTGTAAAAACTTAACATAAATACCCCCCAGACCCATAAATTCATTACAAACAATTGTGTATGCTTGCTCATCCTTGCCTCTTTTGTGGAGATAGTAAGTTTTTGTTATTAACTTTGCGAGTTTGGTAGTTCGGTATCGCTTGATTGCCTTAATACTATTTTTTTGAGATGTAGACATTATTTTTTACCAAAACCAATTAAAAAGAGCATGACCGTGCATGCCATTAAAGCAAGGTAAAGTTGGAATATTTCACTACTGTTTCCCCGTGTTAAGGCGATTAGTATGACAGCGATCCAAATAAGCAGAATTGTCATAAAAATCGAAAGGTACTTCATAAGCAAATTATATCATAAAAACACCTTGTAATCCATTGATACAAGATCTAAAAATGCACTTGAATACTTCTAGAGCATTATAAGCCTACAGACTGGAATTATTTCTTCTTTAGTTCAAGATAAAAGTGTGCCATTGTAATTTGCACGTAGGGTATTAGCCATATAAATCCAATACCCAGCGTCAAAATTGAGAGTATTAACCAACCAAAAAATCGAAGACCCAAAATAAAATATTTCCACTTGTAGCCATACATCATCTGCTTACTCATTCCCATGGCATCTTTGGCCTTAAGACCCTTTTTTTCAGAGAGTATATAGAATGTTTGTGAATAGGAAATAGCAGCAATTATTCCAGGTATAACCAGTAGCAACGCCCAGAGAATAACAAAGATAATTATTAACAAGTATGCGACAAGTGATTCGGCAAAATCCTTAAAACCATCGAATATTTGAGAATAGTCAGCCTTTTTATTTCTGGCTATGTTTAGAGAAAATATTGAAGAACCGACTTGCATAGGCCCGCTGATAATAAAACCAACTCCCGATCCAGCAGAATTTACAATAATATAAAGCAGGTAGGCAAATATTGCATTATTCCATTTGCCGTCAAGAGATTTTCTAGCGTTTAACATTATACTCTTATTTTCTAACATCTGTTGTCCTCCTAATTTATCTATACATTATCACAAAAATTAGATGGATTTATATTACGTGTCATTGTCGCTTTGGTTAGTTATATTGGACGAAGTTAGAGCTGAGCTGCTTGTTTTATGTAAGGTCTAAAATCTACTGTACTTGCTATCTCAATGGTATCAATAGTATCAAGTGACACCCATTCAGCCATATCTGCGTATGCCTTTTCGTATTCATCAAAACCATCAGTTGACAACTCGCCACCACTCAAATCACACGCGTAATAAATCAAAATACTTTGGTACGAGTTTTCAGAGGCATGTTTGGCATGGAAAAAACTATTTTCAAGCCCAAGGAACTTTGGTGACACGACATCAATACCTGTTTCTTCTTTTACTTCACGAATCGTTGTGTTCTCAGGTAGTTCCCCAAGGTCTACGCCACCACCTGGCAAATCATACTTACTCCCAAACTGTTTTGATAGCAATACTTTTCCATCTTTTATTATCACTCCGTAAGCAGAAGGTCTCCACTGTAGTTTGTTCACAGGAATCTCATATTCATTACCATCAATATCTAAACAAGTAACTGTTGCTTTCATGTCTCAATAATACCAAAAATTCCGAATTCGTAGTTGTTCAAAAGAAAAACAGAAGCACTATGACCTCTTTTATTTTATAATGCTTATGCTTTGGTCGGGGTGAAAGGACTCGAACCTTCGACCTCACGGTCCCAAACCGCGCGCGCTAGCCAACTGCGCCACACCCCGACAATCAAAACAAATGTTATTCTACCATTTATCATTATTTTTTATAAGAGTAGAATTACTCAAGCTATTACTTATATAAAAAGTTTGAGCTAGTATATGTAGCATAATGTTGAAGCCCTTGATTTCTTTAGCAATTGTTGGACTTATTCTGTTACTCGCAGAGAATCTTGTTAAAAATAAGAAGATTCATGGTGAGATTGCTAGAAAGTTTGTGCATATTACAGCAGGTAGTTTTATGGCGACTTGGGCATTTTTTATGTCAACAACACAGATACAAATATTAAGCTTGATACTGGTGGCAGGTGTTTTCACGTCTAAATATCTTAGTTTCTTTAAGTCTGTGCATAGTATTTCGAGAAAAACTTGGGGCGAAGTATTCTTTGCATTAAGCATTGGTATTGCTGCTACTATTGCACCAAATGAGTGGGTATATGCAGTTGCAATATTACATATGAGTATGGCTGATGGTTATGCTGCAGTGGCCGGAAATGCTTACGGCAAAAGCACAGGTTATTTTATTATTGGACAATATAAAACTCTTGTGGGTAGTGCTACCTTCTACGTGATATCAGTTATATTGACAACTTGTATGGTTTTTCTAGTTCCATCAGGTATTAGTCACGATGCCGGGTTAATAGTTTTTTGGTTACCTCTACTTGCAACTATTACAGAAAATTTATCACTGCTAGGAATAGACAACTTAGCTGTTCCGATGGTAGTTATCGGAGCTGTTTATTTTGTGAATCAGATCTATATTATTTGAATTATGCCAGAAGCATTTTGTTGGATTTTTTACTTCCATGTGCTCTTAGCGCGTAAATAATAACTGTTATATCAACAAGTTCCTGAATAGCGGCACCTTGAACTGCCTTAAACTTACCTGTTGAGAAAATCAACATAAGCCCAATACTAATAAAAATACCGATCATAATTGCTTGACGAGCAATCTGGAAAGTTTTTTTAGCAATACCATAGCTTGTCGCGACTCTCGAAATGTCATCAAGCATAATAACTACATCAGCAGATTCACTTGCCACCGTTGAACCTCTAGCACCAAGTGCAATTCCGACATCGGCGGATGTGAGTACAGGAGCGTCGTTAACACCATCTCCGACGAATGCAACAGGTTTATTTTCTACTCTTTCAATAGCGTGAATCTTATCAGCGGGGAGGCAATTTGCTTCAACTTTTTCAATCCCAACCTGTTTTGCAATTTGTTTTGCGGTAGCTTCATTATCGCCTGTCACCATTAAAGTATGCTTGATACCTAATGATTTAAGCCTTCTGAGCATACCTTTACTGTCTTCTCGCACATGGTCCATAAATGTTATATAGCCCAAGAACTCGTTATTTTGCGAAATATAGGTCGCTGTTTGACCAACTAATTTAACTGATATATTTTTGGGAATATTTACCCCGTTTTCTTCCAACATACTTAAACGTCCGACTAAAACATTTTTACCACCGATTTTAGCTTTAAGCCCTTGACCGGGTACTTCATTTACCTGCTTGGCTTTGGCGAACTTTATTTTTTTGCTGCTTGCTGATTCTACTATTGAGCTAGAAAGTATGTGAGTAGAATTTTGAGCTACACCTGCCGCAACTGATAGTAGTTCTTCTTTTGATGTTTTTCCAAACGCGTTTACCTTATCTACTGAAGGTTTTCCTATTGTCAGTGTTCCAGTCTTGTCGAAGGCAATAGTATTAACTTCTGCAAGCTTTTCTAGTGCTGAACCATTTTTAATAATAATTCCAAATTTTGCTGATCTGCTCATTCCAGAAACAAGTGCAATGGGTGCGCCAAGTAACAAAGGGCAGGGCGTCGCAACAACTATAACTTCGAGAAATCTTACAGGATCACCAGAAAGAATCCATGCTGTACCAGCTATCATGAAGGATATTAATGTAAATGGGATGCTGTATCGATCTGCAAGTCGCACAAATGGTGATTGGCTTGATGCGGCAGATTTCACTAGTTTAATAATTTGTTGATACTGACTATCTTCAGCACTACTTGTGGCTTTAAGAACAATTCTGCCTTCATTATTGATTGATCCACTCAGAGTTTTATCTCCGATTTTTCTATCAACTGGCAAACTTTCTCCAGTTAAACTGGATTCATCAAAGCTTGATGATCCTTCTATGATTTCACCGTCAACTGGCACAACTTCGCCGGGTAGAATTACGACTTTATCACCTACGCGTATACTACTTGCTTTTACGTCAACAGTTTTTCCAGATTTAATAACATGTGCTTTTGTCGGCTTACGTTCCATTAGAGAAGTGAGCTCAACCTTGGCTCGCCCCTCAGCATAATCTTCTAGCGCTTCACCACCGGTTAACATGAGCACTATAACCATACCAGCCCAATATTCGCCAAGAATAACAGAGGTTACAATTGCGGTGATAGCTAGTAAGTCTACACCAAACATACCGGAACGTAGGGTTTGAATCATTCCCCACGCCAATGGTATTGTGACGATAATTGAACTTACTCCAAGAAGTAAGTGTGCAAATCTATCACGACCAGATAAATCTAATACTAGTCCCGCTACGAATACCAATAAAACAACAGCCAATTGTTTGTAATTACTAACAAATGCCTTAATTTTCTTTAACATTTCTCCCTTTCATCTTCAGACTAAACTTTATTCTATTATAACAGATATAATCTGGTATAATATGCAAGTTCTGATACTCAGAGCATGCGGGATTCGTATATCGGCTAATATATCAGTTTTCCAAACTGAGGAGACCAGTTCGACTCTGGTATCCCGCACCAAGCCCCGGTAGCTCAGCTGGATAGAGCAAGACGGTTCTAACGTCAAGGTCGTGGGTTCGAATCCTACCCGGGGTACCAAATTGGACAACAGAATGTCAGAAAAACAACCTAATAATCCAGAAAGAAAGAAAAAGAATATTCTATCGTTGTTGGCACTTGGGGCAGTGGCTTTACTGGGCTTAGATATTCTACTCAATGACTAGCCCATGCAAAAGATCACTCTAGTTACAGGTAATAGAAATAAACTTATGGAATGGCAAAGAATTATTGGGTCTGAACTTAACTTAGAATCTTCAGACATTGATCTTACCGAAATCCAGAGCTTAGATTTAAAAGAAATCGTCGTTCATAAAGCAAAAAGTGCTTACAAAAAACTAAAAGTACCTGTAGTTGTAGAAGACATATCTTGTAGCCTTGATAGGCTAAACGGTTTGCCGGGACCATTCATTAAATTTTTTGTAAAACAACTTGGTAACGATTGTTTAATTATATTAGCGGGCGGAAAGGAAGGCCAAGCAGCTCTTGTGAGCTGTGCAGTTGCCTATTACGATGGTAAACAAGAAATTGTTGTGCAGTCTGACGTAAAGGGTAAATGTGTTCATCCAAGGGGTGAAAGTGGATTTGGGTTTGATTTTGGCTTTATACCTTACGGCTCAAATAAAACCTTTGCTGAGATGACTCCTAAAGAAAAAGACACGATTAGCCACAGAAACCAAGCAATTAAAAAGTTATTATCAGAACTAAAAAAGCAGGCCTACTTGTAAAAATAGCTACCATATCCTATAATCACCCCTGTTATGGCGGATGTAGCTCAGTCGGTTAGAGCGCCTGATTGTGGTCCAGGAGGTCGTGGGTTCAATTCCCATCATTCGCCCCAGAAATTGAGAATGATCCCAAAAGGGATCGTTTTTAATTTCTGTGTTGATGAATTGAAACAACGATAGTCGTGGGTGAAAACAGCCTGTGGCAGTCTGCAAGGAAATCTTCTCTTGAAAACTTGTTTTCAAAGATGAAGTTTCGGGGTCGCGGAACGTGACAAATTCCCATCATTCGCCCCGAATACTAATGATTTACCGAGATCCTTTTCGATAATTGAAAATTACTGTAAAGGATGTTATAATAGTAAACATGGATGAGCGTGAAATTGAAGAACGGATTTTAGCTGAGGCATTGGATTTAAATCGTCGACTTTCTACAACTGAAGTTGAAAAAAATGCAAGAGCTGGATTTAAGGAAAAACAACGTCAGCAATTAATCACTCAAGTACGAGAAACGGCAAATTCAGTTGCATTTTTGCTTAGATCGAAGGGTATTTTACCCGATAATACTTTCATTTCCGGGCAAACACTGCAACCAGTAACTTGCACCACGGAAGGTTGGTTTGGGGTTACCAGGCGCATAGTAGTGAATCAAAAAACCAACACTTATGAAAACATGTGGGTGGTTACTAAAGAAGCAAAGTCTGGATATTTCGGTGAATCTCCAAGAATGGGTGGCAATGAAAATCCAAACAGTTGTACGGTTTTCAATGGTCTGGCATTAGACAAAAATGGGAGACTTTGGCGCTATCAAGATACAGACATAATTGTTGGTCTGGCACCTGACGAAGACCTTGCAGCTACTTACTGGCATAATCCTTCTGATTGTAAAATTCAGTCATCTTCTAATATAGTTCAAGCCCTTGAACAGCTGGGGGTAAACCAGCTAGCAGGGATGCTTAATCAGACTGAATCTCAATAATGCCATATATATAATATGTGATACTGTGCTTGCCGACTTTCGTTTGAAAAGTTTTATAGCTATTTTTGATATAGTTGAAAGATGAGAAAGCAACAGAAAATATGGCTAGAAGAACATAATAGGATGGGAACTTTACCTACTATGGCCAACATTGATCCAGCAAGTGGAGTAATATTGTTTACTGATTGGTTACAATCCAACACTATTATTAAGGCTAAAAGAGCTGTTGATATCGGAGCAGGTAAAGGCAGAAATAGTGTACATTTAGCAAAATTGGGTTGCAAAGTATGGGCATTGGAATATATTGAACCTGCACTAGAATCAGCCAAGCAGCTTGCAAAAGCAAATGAAGTAAATGAGTCTATCGAATTTAAACTATGTGAGGTAGACCAAACATGGGAATTTGAAAATGACTTTTTTGATTTTGCTATAGACTCCTTTTCTAGTATTGATATTGAAACTTTAGAGGGACGCAAAAAATGTCGGGATGAAATGTACCGTACCCTTAAACCTAGGGGTTATGCTTTAGTCACTGTTTGTTCGGCAGATGATGAATGGGAAAAAGAACTGATTGAAAAGTACCCTGGCACCGAACCAAACAGTACAATTTGGCCTCAAAATGGTAAATTTCAGAAAGACTACTCAGAAGATGAATTAAAAGAATTCTACAGAAAGTTTAAGATAGTTGAATTTAGAACGATAAATAAACCAGCACACAAACTTGGTCGTGATGGGACTGCAACTAATTTCTGGATGCTAATTCAAAAACAATAGTCTACAGTTTCAAGCTATATCTTGATGAAAATTCTCCAAAATCATTGAACCCAATTGGGTTTTGGTCTGATGGATCTAGAGCAATACCATCAACATCAAATCTTGCCGAAACATAATATTCCCAACCATTATCGTTGCCAAAAGTATTACCAAGTTTACTGAAAACAGAGGAAAATTTTGCGACCGTTTCGTCGATCTTATATTCTGGATGCTCGATGGAATACTTCTCCAAATTAACCGGTATTTGGTAATCTATTATTTTTGATTCACCAGGGTTCAAGCTAAATTTTTCATCTATCTTACTATCAATTACATCTTTTCTTTCAGTGTGGCGGTCGTCGCTATTTTCATTCCTTTCTACCTCTGCATATAAAGAGACGCTATATCCATTAATCTCTCTTAATTGTTTGCCTGTGTTGGAAATCTCAATTTGTATATCTATAGAAGCATCAGATTTTCTTGCAGAAGGTGGTGACGTAAGTTTGACCTTTACTCCGTGAGTAAAGTTATCTTTTATTTTCGAGAAGAAACCCATAGCCTAATTATATTAATTGTTAGCTGCAAAACAACCGTAACATGTGTGAAATGCATTCTGATATTATTAAGACATGAAAGTTAAGGCAAGGCCAAAGGTTGGCGTAGGGCTGTTATTAGTACGTGGTAACAAAATTTTGCTTGGCAAACGTAAAGGATCGCATGGCGAAGGTGAGTATGGTGGTACGGGTGGCCACATGGAGCTTTTGGAATCATTTGAGGAAGCTGTTCTTAGGGAACTTAAAGAAGAAGCAGGTCCACAAGTAAAAGTTAAGAACATTCAATTTTTATGTGTAACAAATATGACTAGCTATGCTCCAAAACATTATGTAGATATTGGCATGGTAGCTGAATGGGTTTCTGGAGAACCCAAGATTATGGAACCGCACAAACTCGAATCATGGGGATGGTACGATTTAGATGATCTGCCTGAGGGTCCATATTTTAGCGTTGAACTAAACTATATTATGGCTCATAAAACTGGGCAGCATTATTTTGAATCGGATACCAATAATTGATCATTCCACCAGACGAGCAAAAACAACTGTGTTGTGAGAATACTGTCCAATTTGCTTATTGAATGTACCACCACAGGTAATTAGACGAAGTCCAGCATACTCAAGGTTTCCATATACTTTTTCGGATGGGAAGTTGCTTTGAGTGAATTGTTCAACGCTTGAGATTTCAAATTTTGCTATTTTGCCATCCTTGCGAGTAACTTCTAATGAGTCCCCAGTTTGTAATTCACTTAGTCGCCAAAAAACAGAAGGACCTTTATAGCTGTCAACGTGTCCAACAATAATTGAGGGTCCAATTTCTCCAGGTGTTGGACTATACTTGTACCAACCAGTAACATATCGTAGAACATCTGGAGTCTGAATTGTGCCATCTTGAGCTCTATCGACGGTCTCTATATTTGCAGTTACGCCAATGCGAGGAATCGATATACTAGATGGTTCTGAGCGAGTCAGGCTGAAGGGCTTTGAATGATCTGATGTTGGTTCTGGTGTTGGTGGTGAAAATATTGTTCGCGCACTTTGTAGTTCAGTTAGTTTATCTGGATTTATAATCTGATATCCAAAGATTACGATCCCTATTATTCCAATAAAAATCAATCCAAATGAAGCCACTTGTCCCATAGTGAACGTAACTGAAACTGTATATTTTTTTGGCGACCTTTTCTTTCTTGGTTTTTTTAATCTTTCAAAAGCTATCTCACGTATTCCTAAATACGGGAATCTTATGGCTAATTGTCCATCTTTGCGTCTTGATTTTGGTGTTCGGAAAGATCTCAGTGATATTATTAACACTCTATTTGGTGCGTAGGTTATATTAAAATACTTTACTCTACATTTTTTATAGTCCAAACGAAAAGAGGACCCAATCTTATATAAGAGTCCTCTTTCGCTTTTCATGAACTATAGCGTGAATTTTCGAACAAGACCAGTGGCAGTTATAAGCATTGAAACTACTAAACCAGCAACTGGAGTTGCGTTTATGCTTGATCCGCCACCTGCACCCGCATGTACCGGTCCCACTGGAGTTACGGTTACTTGTGGAGTTGATGCAGCAAGTACTTGTGACTCATCACAGTCAGTTGGTGCATTATAGGTGTAAGTCCATTCTGTGATGGCATCGTCCTCAAATGCATATCCGTTTTGTGCTACAGCAATAATTGTTACAGTTGTACCATTAGGCACCTCGTATGTACCAGGGGCTACAATTTCACCATTTATTGTATAGTCTACACCTGTGGACTCCACAATTGTGTAGCTGCCTAGCTCACCACACGCAGAAGGATCAAACGTTGCAGGCTCTGCAGTTGCGCAGATTGGTTTTCTGTTGTTATTTCTTCTATTATTTTGGTAACTAAATTCTTGCACTCCCTCAAGAGGTACTATTACAGTTTCTTCACTTTCTTCATCTCGACATTGTTGTTCGCTATTGTATTCGTCGTGATTATTGTGATGGCGTCTTTCAGCTGAAGTAAAACCAGGCAAGGTCAAACCAATCACTAATGTTAAAAGAGCTATTCCAATACCAAGTTTACGCAAAGTTAATATCATAACATCCTCCGATTTAATTATTAGGATATTATTTAATAAAAGTTTACAAAAAGTCAATAAGATTATAAAGCTAATGCTTATATCTCATGTATAACTGTAATTTTTGCGCCCAACTCATTTAATCGATATGCGATGTCTTCATAGCCTCGATTAATTGTGTAAACGTTTCTTAGCATACTAACTCCATTTGCAGCCAACATGCCAATTAGTAACAGGCTGGCTGGCCTAAGGGCGGGAGGGCAAACAACATCGGCACTTGTGAACTTTGTAGGCCCTTGAATGTATATTCTGTGTGGGTCTGCGAGTTCTACATTCATGCCAATTTTACTCATTTCGGTATAGTACAATGCTCGACTTTCAAACATCCAGTCATGAATTAAGGTACGTCCACTTGCTACTCCACATATTGGTACAAAATACGGAATACAATCTGGATTTATTCCGGGCCATAAG